>NZ_NCTE01001027.1:4927-5991 GCF_002114215.1 Streptomyces sp. 13-12-16
ACGGGGGCGGGTCCGGATCAGGGGCATGGGGGCCGAGGAACGTGGAGGACAGGGTGCGGGTGGTCATCGCCGAGGATTCGGTGCTGCTGCGGGAGGGCCTGACCCGGTTGCTGACCGACCGTGGGCACGAGGTCGTGGCCGGCGTCGGTGACGGTGACGCGTTGATCAAGACCATCGCCGAGCTGGACGGGGAGAACCAGCTCCCGGACGTCGTGGTGGCCGACGTGCGGATGCCGCCGACGCACACGGACGAGGGGGTGCGGGCCGCGGTGCAGCTGCGCAAGACGCATCCGGGCGTCGGCGTGCTGGTGCTGTCGCAGTACGTGGAGGAGCGCTACGCCACGGAGCTGCTCGCCGGTTCCAGCCGTGGCGTCGGTTATCTGCTCAAGGACCGGGTGGCCGAGGTCCGTGAGTTCGTGGACGCGGTGGTGCGCGTCGCCCAAGGCGGTACGGCTCTGGATCCCGAGGTGGTCGCGCAGCTGCTGGGGCGCAGCCGCAAGCAGGACGTGCTCGCGGGGCTCACCCCGCGGGAGCGGGAGGTCCTGGGGCTGATGGCGGAGGGCAGGACGAACTCGGCGATCGCCAGGCAGCTGGTGGTCAGCGACGGCGCCGTGGAGAAGCACGTCAGCAACATCTTCCTGAAGCTGGGGCTGTCCCCGAGCGACGGCGATCACCGGCGGGTGCTGGCCGTTCTCACCTATCTCAACTCCTGAGCGAGGACGTCTCGAAGTCGTGTCCAACATGCGAATCACCCAGGGAAGGCGACCCTTACGGACGTAGGGTTTATGCGGGGAAGGCCTGCGGGAAGGCCGTCCCGGACAGCCGCCCTCGAGGAGGTCCAGTTCAGTGACCAGCCAGGTCAGCAGCACAGCGGAGCAGGCCGACGGAGCAGTCGTAGGGGAACAGCGCGCAGCGGCGGGTGCGAAGGACGTCCGCCGGCTCGACCGAGTGATCATCAGGTTCGCGGGGGACTCGGGTGACGGTATGCAGCTCACCGGTGACCGTTTCACCTCGGAGACCGCGTCGTTCGGCAACGACCTCTCCACGCTGCCGAACTTCCCGGC
>NZ_NCTE01001028.1 GCF_002114215.1 Streptomyces sp. 13-12-16
CGAGGAATACCTCGACAGCGAGAAGTACCAGCTCAAACACCGCGACTGGGAGACCGCCGAACGCCAGGGCCGCACCATCACCCCCCTCATCACCAAGCTCAACACCATCCGGCGCGCACACCCCGCGCTCCACCGGCTCAGGAACCTCCGCTTCCACCGGACGGACAACGACTCCGTCATCGCGTACAGCAAGCGCAGTGGCTCCGACGTCGTGCTCGTGGTCGCCAACCTCGACCCGCATCACCCCCAGGAGGCCACGGTCTCGTTGGACATGCCGCAACTCGGCCTGGACCGGCACGAGTCGGTACCGGTGCGCGACGAGCTCACCGGCGAGACCTACCACTGGGGCAGCGCCAACTACGTGCGGCTGGAGCCGGGGCGGGCTCCCGCGCATGTCCTGCACGTACCGAGACCGCCCGCCGCACAGCGAAACGGAGGGCCAGGAACGTCATGACCGTGAACGAGCCAGTGCCGGACACCTTCGAGGACACCCCGGTCAGGGACCGGGACCCGGAGTGGTTCAAGCGTGCCGTCTTCTACGAGGTGCTCGTCCGCTCCTTCCAGGACAGCGACGGTGACGGCATCGGCGACCTGAAGGGTCTGACCGCCAAACTGGACTACCTGCAGTGGCTGGGCGTCGACTGCCTCTGGCTGCCGCCCTTCTTCAAGTCGCCGCTGCGCGACGGCGGCTACGACGTGGCCGACTACACCGCCGTCCTCCCCGACTTCGGCGACCTCGCCGACTTCGTGGAGTTCACGGACGCGGCGCACCAGCGCGGGATGCGCGTGATCATCGACTTCGTCATGAACCACACCAGTGACGAACACCCGTGGTTCCAGGAGTCGAGGAAGGACCCCGACGGCCCGTACGGCGACTTCTACGTGTGGGCGGACGACGACAAGGGCTATCCGGACGCGCGGATCATCTTCGTCGACACCGAGGCGTCGAACTGGACGTACGACCCGGTGCGGGGGCAGTACTACTTCCACCGCTTCTTCTCCCACCAGCCGGACCTCAACTACGAGAACCCGCGCGTGCAGGAGGAGATCCTGGCGGCCCTGCGCTTCTGGCTGGACCTGGGCATCGACGGCTACCGGCTGGACGCGGTGCCGTACCTCTACGCGGCCGAGGGCACCAACTGCGAGAACCTGCCCGCCTCGCACGCCTTCCTGAAGCGGGTGCGCAAGGAGATCGACACCCAGTACCCGGACACGGTGCTGCTGGCGGAGGCCAACCAGTGGCCGGAGGACGTCGTCGACTACTTCGGCGACTACGC
>NZ_NCTE01000105.1 GCF_002114215.1 Streptomyces sp. 13-12-16
CGGGTGCCCGGCCTGTCGCGGACCGGCCCGAACCGCGACACCGCCGCGCTCGGCGCCGGCGCCGAGTCCGAGAAGACGTGGCGTCTCATCGGCGTCGTCCCCGCCGCGAAGCGGCAGGGCGTGGTTGCCCAAGCGGCCCGACGGACTTCGAAATCATTCGGGCACCTTGCCGAAATGACCGATCATCCAGTTCCCGACGGAGTGACCGGAGGGACTCAAGGAACGGGCCGCTTGATCCCTCGCGAAGCGAGTCACGACGGTTGACTACCCCCAGCCCCGCTCTTAACTTACTCGCATCGATTCGACAACCGGACTGAAACTTTCGAAGTGTTCGAGTTGTCACGCCCCTCGCATCGGCCACATCGGTTCCACCGCCCCCTGCGGAAAGGACGCTCGCGTGAAGGCCAGCCGAAAGTTACGGATACGTCCGCTCCTGCTGGCGCTGTTCGGCGGGGTGGTCCCCCTGCTCGCCGGCTTCCTCCTCGCGGCGCCGAGCGCACGGGCCGCCTCCCTCACCGAGGTGACCGACTTCGGGCACAACCCCGGCAATCTGCGCATGTACGAGTACGTGCCCACCAGTGCCGGAGCGAACCCGCCGGTCCTGGTCGCGGTCCACTACTGCACCGGCACCGGGCCCGGCTTCCACTCGGGCACCGAGTTCGCCTCGCTGGCCGACCGGTACGGGTTCATCGTGGTCTACCCGGACGCCAACGTCAGCGGCCAGTGCTTCGACGTGTCCTCCCCGCAGGCGCTCAGGCACAACGGGGGCAGTGACCCGACGAGCATCGCCTCCATGGTGAGTCACGTGGTGCAGCGCCACGGTGCCGACGCCGACCGCGTCTACGTCACCGGGGCCTCGTCCGGGGCGATGATGACCAACGTGCTCCTCGGCGACCACCCGGACGTCTTCAAGGCCGGGGCGGCGTTCATGGGCGTGCCGTTCGGGTGTTTCGCCACCACCGACGGATCGGGATGGAACAGCGCCTGCGCCAACGGCCGGATCAGCAGGACGCCTCAGCAGTGGGGTGACCTGGTGCGCGGCGCCTACCCCGGCTACAGCGGGCCGCGGCCGCGGATGCAGCTCTGGCACGGCACGACGGACACGACGCTGAACTACAACAACTTCGGCGAAGAGATCAAGCAGTGGACCGACGTGCTGGGCGTGAGCCGGACCCCGGTGCTCACCGACAGCCCGCAGTCCGGCTGGACCCGCACCCGCTACGGCGCCGACAGTACCCAGGCGCCCGTCGAGGCCATCAGCCTCTCCGGCGTCGGCCACAGCCTGCCCACCTCCGGCATGGCCGCCAGGGCCATCTCGTTCTTCGGCCTGGACCAGAGCACGCCGCCGCCCACCACCCCTCCCCCGACGAGCGGTGCCTGCCGGGTGACGAACACCGTCAGCGCGTGGAACAACGGTCTCACCGACAACATCACCATCACCAACACCGGTTCGTCGACGCTCGACGGGTGGACGCTGGCCTTCACGCTGCGCTCCGGACAGGCCATCACCTCCGGCTGGAACGCGGCCTTCTCACCCACCAGCGGTGCGGTCACGGCCAAGAACGTCAGCTACAACGGGACACTCGCCCCGGGGCAGAGCACCTCCATCGGCTTCCAGGCCACCCACACGGGTGACACCGGAGCTCCAACGGGCTTCGAGCTCAACGGATCCGCCTGCCAGACCGGCTGAGCCGGCCCGCGACCGCCCCACGTGGACCCGGCCTGTCCCACCGAACCGAGAGCTGATCGAGGACGACGTGCACGAGGTGCCGGGGCTCGGCGTGAACGCGCCGGACCGTCTTTTCCGGTCACGGCAATGCGTACGGGCCGGTCCGGTGGAGTTCCAGGGTTGTGGCGAGGCGGATGACGGCGGTGTGCCAGTGGGAAGTGGCGGGGGCCGGGCCGTGGGTGCGGAGGGTGGTTGTCACAGCGGAGACCTTGTCCGCGGTGGTGCGGAAGCCGGTTCGGTGCAGAAGGGCGGCTGCTGATTCGAGGACGTCGTGGTCGGTGGCGGTCAGGTTCTTCAGGCCGTGGTGAGCGGCCTCGGCGAGGGCGGCGAGGGCCCGTTCCAGGGCGGTGGTGAGGGGGTCGTCCGGGGGGTGCGGGGCGACGGGGAGGGCGGTGTCGCCGTCGCCGGGGGCGAGGTCGGGGACGAGGACGCCGCGGGAGGTGCGGACGGCGAGAGGGGCGAGGAGGACCCTGCCCCGGTCATGGTGGAGGGAACCGCTGACCCGGTCGGCGGTGCCGGAGGCGAGGGCGTCGGCCAGGGCGTCCAGGGTGCCGGGGCAGTGGGGGTTGTGCGCGGTGCTCAGCAGGGCCTCGTTGCCGGCCGGGTCGTGAAGGACGGCCTCGAGGCGCTGCGCGGCCGGGTCGTACCGTACGGGTCCGGCCTCCGCGACGGCGAGGACGCGCATGGACTCGGCCTCCACCCGAGGGCGGACGAGGCGGGGAGGGAGGGTACCGGGAGCGGGGAACTGTGCGGCGAGATCGGTGACCAGCAGCCCGGGCGGCAGGTCGTCCCAGGCGGTGCCGACGGGGGTGACGGACGTGGTGGCGATCCGACCGCGGGAGATCTCCACGGCGCGGCAGGCCGTGCGGGAGGTGGCCTCGCTGACCACGTTGGCGGCGGCAAGGGTGCGCAGGTTCGTACCGAGGATCCGGCGGGCGCCGAGGTCGTGGCCGGTGGGCGCCTGACCGTCGGGCAGCTCCCAGCGTTTGTGCAGAACGAGGACGACACCGGCATCGGGGTGGGCGAAGAAGACCTCGGCGGTGCGGTCACGGGCGGAGCCGTCGACGTGGCAGCCGAGGGCGACGAGGCGGACTCGGCGCAAGGCTGTGCGGGCCGTCTCGGCAGTGCCGAGGACGGCTGCTGGGTCGGTGGGGGCGGCGCGGTGGCGGGCGTGGAGTTCGGCGAGGAGCAGGGCGTGGGTCTCACGGTCGTGGTGGGCGCCGCGGACGGCGTGCTCGGCGAGCTGGTGGCGTATCCCCTCGAGGGCCGCGGCGGGCCAGTGACGGCCGGCGGCCGTGAGGGCGGCGCCGGCACGGCGGAGGGCTCCGTCCAGGACGGGGCCGGCCTGGGGGACGCCGTCGACGAGGAGTTCGTCGACGAGGTCCATGGCTGCGCGGTGGGCGCTGTCGCCGTTGTCCGGGGTTGTTTCCCTTCCTCCGACGGTGACTCGGTCGCTGCCCTCGGTGTCGGCGGCTCGGAAGGCCCAGACGGCGAGGACGACCGTCGCGCCGCGCAGCGGCTCGGCGGCGTCGGTGACGGCGAAGCCGGGGCGGTGGGGCACGGGGAAGCGGACGGTGCAGGCGGGGAGTTCGACGGCGGGAACGGGGTCGGCGGGGGTGGGGCGGTGGAGGACGGCCCGGTAGCCGCGGTCACGGGTGCGACGGGCCGCGGTGAGGGCGGGACGGCCGAAGGCCTCGGCGAGGGCGGTGTCGTCGATGCTTCCGGGGGACCAGTCGGTGAAAGGCGGCGGGGTGTCCGATGCGGCCGCGGTGCGCTGGTAGGCGAGGACGAGGCCGATGCGGTGGCGGCAGACTCCGTGGGCCCCGCAGCTGCAGCTGGCGTCCTGCAGGGTGGCGCCTGGCGGCAGTCGGGTCTCGGTGCCGTCAGGAAAGCGGCCGTGCACGGTGTGGTCGCCGGTGACGTCCAGGTCGGGGCCTGCTCCGGCGTCGAGGTCCTTGGCGGCGCGTTTGACCAGGCCGCGGTTGGCGAGGGCGGCGAGGGTGTCGGGGGTGAGGGCGAGCAGGTCGGTGCGGGTCATGCCGTTCGTCCTCCGTGGGCCATTCTCTCGGCGACGAATTCGGCCAGGTGGCCGGGGGTCATGGCGCCGATGTGTGCACCGGCCCCGGCGAGGCGGCCGGCCAGGTCGCGGTCGTAGGAGGGGGCGGCCTCCTCGTCGAGGGCGGCGAGGCCGAGGACGGTGACGCCCTGTCCGGTCAGGTCGCGGACGGTGCGGGTCAGGCGGTGGGCGTCGCCGCCCTCGTAGAAGTCGGTGATCAGGGCGACGATCGTGCGGCGCGGGTTGTCGACGAGGCCGGCGGAGTAGTCGACGGCGCGGGCGATGTCGGTGCCACCGCCGAGTTGGACCTTCATCAGGAGTTCGACGGGGTCGGTGACGTCGGAGGTGAGGTCGACGACCTGCGTGTCGAAAGCGACCAGGTGGGTGCGCAGTCCGGGCAGGCCCCACAGGCAGGCAGCGGTGACGGCGGAGTGGATCACGGATCCGGCCATGGAGCCGGACTGGTCGACGAGGAGGATCAGCTGCCACTGCTCGATGTGGCGGCGGGTGCGGGAGTGGAAGTGCGGCTGCTCGATGAGGATGCGGCGGTCCTCGGGCCGGTAGTGGGCGAGGTTGGCGCGGATCGTGGCCCTGAAGTCGAAGTCCCGGGCGCGGGGGGTCCGGCTGGGGCGGCGGGAGCGGGCTCCGGTGAGGGCGCGCCGGATCTCCGGCCTCAGCCGCTCGGTCAGGTCGCGCACGACGGCTTCGACGATCCGCCGGGCGGCGGCCAGAACCTGCGGGTTCATCAGGTGTTTGGTGCGCAGCACGGCCCGCAGCAGGCCGGTGCTGGGTTCTACGCGGAGAAGAACGTCGGGGTCGGTGACGATCTCGTCGATGCCGTAGGTCTCCACGGCGTCGCGTTCGAGGCGTTCGACCGTCTCCCGGGGGAAGAGACGGTGGATGTCGTCGAGCCAGTCGACGACGGCGAGCGTGGAGGGGCCGTCGCCGCCCTCCCGGCCGTCGGCGGTGCCGCGGCGTTCACCACGGCGGGCGAGGTCGTCGCCGCGGCCGTAGAGCCACTGGAGGGCGGTGTCGCGGGCGGCGTCCGGGCCGTCGAGGCCGCCGGTGCGGCGCTCGGCGGGG
>NZ_NCTE01001029.1 GCF_002114215.1 Streptomyces sp. 13-12-16
CCGCGCCTGGCCAGCGCCCCGATCAGCGCCTCCCGGCGCCGCCCGTACCGCGCGGCCACGGCCACCGGATCCACCGCGCCCTCGCGCCACAACCGCACCACCGCGCGCTGGACGATCCTGCTGACCCAGCCCGGTCCGAGCCGCTGCCGTCCGCGCACCCGGTCGAGGGTGACCGCGTCCCCGGTGAGCACCGCGAGCCGCAGGTCGGGTCCGTAGGCCTTGGCCGCCGAGCGCACGAAGGCCCAGCTACGGGTCGCACCCGCCAAGGCGTGCAGCGGCAGGTCGACGATGTGGTGCCCGTGGTCGTCCTCGACGAGCAGCGTCTCCGGGTGGTCGGCGAGCACCGGGCGCAGGGCACGCGCGCGTGCGGCGCCCAGCGCGGCGCCGGTCGGGTTCTGCGCCCGGTCCGTGACGATCAGGGCCCGCGCCCCGCCCGCCAGTGCCCTCCGTACGTCATCGGGCAGCGGGCCCTCGTCGTCGACCCCCACGGGGACGGTCCTCAGCCCCAGTGCCGGTACCAGGTCCAGCAGACTCCCCCACCCCGGGTCCTCCACCGCGACCGCGTCCCCGGGTCTGAGGTGTGCCACGAGCACCCGCTCCATCGCGTCCAGCGCGCCCGAGGTGACGGCGACGGGCCCGTCGGGAACACCGTCGGCGTCCAGTCCGGCCCGCGCCAGCCGCGCCAGCTCGGGCTCCACGGGCGCGTGCCCGTACAGCACCGGCTCCCGGTCGCCCTCCCCGGCCGCCGCCGCGAACGCCCCGGCCAGCGCGGGCAGCAGCG
>NZ_NCTE01001030.1:0-7732 GCF_002114215.1 Streptomyces sp. 13-12-16
CGCTGCCCGAGCCGGTCGCGCTGCGCCTGCTCGCCGACCGGGGGGCCGCCGCCCGCCCCGGCTTCCGCACCGACGCCGACGACGACACCGCGGCGGCCTGCGCGGAGATCTGCCGCCGCCTCGACGGACTGCCGCTGGCCATCGAACTCGCCGCCGCCCGGCTGCGGATGCTCACCCCGCGCCAGATCGCCGACCGGCTCGACGACCGCTTCCGGCTGCTCACCTCCGGCAGCCGCACCGTCCTCCCCCGGCAGCAGACCCTGCGGGCCGTCGTCGACTGGTCCTGGGACCTGCTCGACGCGGACGAACGCGACGTACTGGTCCGGCTGTCGGTCTTCGCGGGCGGCTGCGACCTCGCCGCCGCCGAGGCCGTCTGCGGACCGGCCGCGCTCGACGCGCTCGGCTCCCTCGTCGACAAGTCCCTGGTGGTGGCCGCCCCTTCGGGCGACGGCGAGATGCGCTACCGGCTCCTGGAGACCGTCGCCGAGTACGCCGGCGAACGCCTCGACGAGTCCGGCCGGCGCCCCGAGGCCGAACGGGCGCACCTGACGTACTTCCGTGAGGTCGCCCGCACCACCGAGCCGATGCTGCGCGGCCCGGACCAGGTGGCCGCCATCGCCCTGCTGGAACGGGAGTACGAGAACGTGCGCACGGCCCTGCGCCACGCCCTCGCCCTGCGCGACGAGCAGGAGGCCCTCTGCATCTGCCTGTCGCTCGTCTGGTACTGGCAGATGCGCGACCTGCGCATCGAGGCCCGCAACTGGTGCTCCGAGGTCATGGCCCTCGCCCCCGACCCGTTCACCGAACCGGTACGGCCCGCCGTCCCGCTGTGGGAGCGCTGCACCGACGCCCCGCCCCCGATGACCGGCGAACTCCTCGCCGAGGCCCGCCGCGGGGTGCACCTGGCCCATCTGGCCCACATGGACACCGAACTCGACGACTGGCAGACCCCGCAGGCACAGCACAAGCTGCGTCTCGTCGGCGCGACGTACGAGCCGGGCATGCCGCAGGTCTGCCGGCCGCCCGGCCTGCTCTGGATCTTCGCCGTGATGCTGACCGGCGACATGGAGCGGCTGCACCGGGTGGTCGACGCGGCGATCCGCACCTGCCGGGAGAACCCCGGATTCGCATGGGAGCTGGCCTCCAACCTCCAACTGCGCGCCAACTTCCTGGCCAACCGCAGCGACTGGGCCGGCGACGCGCGCCGCGACGCCGACGAGGCCCTGGAGATCCACCGCCGGCTCGGCGACACCTGGGGCATCGCCGAGGCCCTCTCCGCGCGCGGCGAAGCCCTCGAACGCGCCGGCGCGTACCGGGACGCCGCCGCGGACTACGAGGCGGCGATCGAGCACGCCGACCGTCTCGGCGCCCGTGCCCACACGGCCATCCTCACCGCCCGGCTGGGCAGCGCGCTGCTGGAGGCGGGTGAGGCGGAGCGCGGTGAGCGGCTGCTGCGCGAGGTCATCGACGACACGCGCGGCCGGCATGTCGAGGCCCTGCCCGCCGCCCGGCTCTTCCTGACCGGTTGGCTGTGCACGACCGGTCGTACGGCGGAGGCCCGGGAGCATCTGCGGGCCCTGCGCGAGGAGTTCCGCATCGCGCACTACGTGGTCTTCGACGCGTTCATCCTCGGCGCCGAGGGCTGGCTGGAGGTGGCCGACGGCAACGACGAGCAGGCCCTGGTGATCATCCGCAAGGCGATCCGGCAGGCGGGCGATCCGCTGTCCGCCGCCATGGCCCCCCACATGCGCTCGGCGTACGTCACCCTGGGCGCCCTCGCCCTCGCCGGACTCGACGGCGGACGGCACGCCCGGGACGCGGCCCGCTGCCTCGGCGCCGCCGACTCCTGGCTGCCGCCCGAGCACCATGCCGGGCAGGTGGAACGCGAGGCCCGCGCACGCGCCGAGGCGCGCGTCCGGGCGGCACTCGGCGACTCGGCGTACGGCATCGCGTACGCCGAGGGCGCCGGCCTCTCCCCGGAGGAGGCCGACGCCCTGCTCGGACCGGCGTGATCAGCTCTTCGTACGGAACTTGTGGATCGCGACCGGTGCCATCACCGCGGTGATCCCCACCGACCAGGCCAGTGTCATCCACAGGTCGTGGGCGACCGGGCCGCCCACCATCAGCCCGCGTGCGGCGTCCGCGAGCGCGGACAGCGGGTTGACCTGGGTGAAGGACTCCAGCCAGCCCGGCATCGACTGGGTCGGCGCGAAGATCGACGAGCCGAACTGCAGCGGCATCAGCACCAGGAAGCCCATCGCCTGCACCGACTGCGCGTTCTTCATCACCACGCCCAGCGTGAGGAAGATCCACATCAGCGCCGAGCCGAACACCGCGGACAGTCCCACGGCGGCGAACAGCCCCGGCCAGTTGCCGATGTCGAAGCCGACGAGCACACCGACGACCATCAGGATGGCGGTGGCGATCAGCATCCGCACCATCTCGACCGAGATCTTCGCGAACAGCACCGAGCCGCGCCCGATCGGCAGCGACCGGAAACGGTCCATGACCCCGGTGTTGAAGTCCTGGTTGAACCCGGTGCCCACCCCCTGGGCCATGTTCATGCCCATCATGGCCATCAGGCCGGGCACGATGTACTGCACGTACGCCTCCTGTCCGCCGCCCAGCGACTGCCCGATGGAGCCGCCGAAGACGTACACGAACAGCAGGGTGAAGACGATCGGGAACAGCACGGCGTCGAACATCGACTCCGGGTCCTGCCGTATCCACAGCAGATTGCGGCGCACCAGCGCCCCGGTGTGCCGCAGATGGGCGCGCAACGGGATCCGCGCGTCCGCGCGGAGGTCGGTGGCGGTGATGGAAGGGGTGGCGCGCAGCGCCTCGTTCAGGGTGGTGGTGGGTGACGGGTGGGCACTCATACGGCGACGACCTCCTCGTGGGTCTCGGCGGGTACGGCGTCCTGCGGGGCACCGGCACGGTGGCCGGTGAGGGACAGGAACACCTCGTCCAGGCTGGGCAGTTCGGTGGTGATGGAGCCGAGGGTGATGCCGCGCGCGGTGACCGCGCCGACCACGGCGGTCAGCTGCTCGTCGCTCAGCACCGGGACGAGCACGGCACCCCGCTCGGCGTCCACGGTGGTCGTGGCGAGCCCGGTGACGCCCAGTGCGTCCAGGGCGTCCGCCAGCGGACGCAACTGCAGCGGATCGGCCGGGCGGACCCGCAGCGTACGGCCGCCGACCCTGGCCTTCAGCTCCTCGATGCCGCCGCTCGCGATGACCTTGCCCCGGTCCACGACGGTCAGCTCGG
This sequence comes from Streptomyces sp. 13-12-16, assembly GCF_002114215.1. GTDB lineage: Bacteria > Actinomycetota > Actinomycetes > Streptomycetales > Streptomycetaceae > Streptomyces. The sequence continues at coordinate 3,268 of NZ_NCTE01001030.1, forward strand.
AGGCGAGCTGCTCGGCCTCCTCCATGTACTGGGTGGTCAGCAGCACCGTCACCCCGTCCCCGACCAGCCGCTTGACCTCGTCCCACACCTCGTTGCGGGTACGGGGGTCCAGCCCCGTGGTCGGCTCGTCCAGGTACAGCACGGCCGGCCGGCCGATCATCGAGGCGGCCAGGTCGAGGCGCCGCCGCATACCGCCCGAGTAGGTGCCCGCCGGCCGGCGGGCCGCCTCGGTGAGCGAGAACCGCTCCAGCAGCTCGTCGGCGCGGGACCGCGCCTCCTTGCGGGACAGGTCGAGCAGCCGCCCGATCAGATACAGGTTCTCCCACCCCGGGAGCTTCTCGTCCACGGAGGCGTACTGCCCGGTCAGTCCGATCACCCGGCGCAGCTGCCTCGGCTGGCGGACCACGTCGTACCCCGCGACGGTGGCGTGCCCGGCGGTCGGCGTGAGCAGGGTGGACAGGATCCGCACCAGCGTGGTCTTCCCGGCCCCGTTCGGCCCGAGCACCCCCATCACGGTGCCCTCGCGCACATCCAGGTCGACCCCGTCCAGCGCCTTGGTCCCGCCGTAGTGCTTGACCAGCCCCCGCACGGTGACGGCGCTCCCCGCGCCCCCCAGGTCCTTGTCGTTTCGCGTCATGCCGAGGACTGTCCCAACCCCCACCGACAAACCCCCGACATCCCACCGACAAGTCAGCCGACGGCACCGACAACTCCCGCGTGGCCACCGCAACCGTCACTTGAGGCACCCCGACGGCGCGCACCACATCCGCGAGAGCGGCGCCGGTTCAGGCGCAAAAAGGTGCCGGCCCCGTCGACGGGGGAAGATCGACGGGGCCGGCAGGTGGTGCGACAGTGGCTCAGCCGCAGCAGAAGCTGCTCAGTGGACGGAGTGCGCCTCCTCCGGGAAGGTCCCGCCGACCACGTCCTCGGCGAACGCCTTCGCCGCCCCGCTCATGACCTCACGCAGATCCGCGTACCGCTTCACGAACTTCGGCACACGTCCCCCCGTCAGCCCCAGCATGTCGGTCCACACCAGCACCTGCGCGTCCGTGTCCGGCCCGGCCCCGATCCCGACGGTCGGAATGTGCAGCACCCGGGTCACCTCGGCCGCCAGCTCCGCCGGCACCAGCTCCAGCACCACCGCGAACGCCCCCGCGTCCTGCACGGCCTTCGCGTCCCGCAGCAACTGCTGTGCCGCCTCCTCGCCCCGCCCCTGCACCCGGTAGCCCATCGCGTTCACCGACTGCGGCGTCAGCCCGATGTGGGCCATCACCGGGATCCCGGACTCCACCAGCAGCTCGATCTGCCGGTGCGACCGCTCGCCGCCCTCCAGCTTCACGGCGCCGACACCGGCCTCCTTCACCAGCCGGGTCGCCGAGCGCAGCGCCTGCACCGGACCCTCCTGGTAGGAGCCGAAGGGCAGGTCGCCCACGATCAGGGCGCGCGAGGTGCCCCGTACGACCGCGGCGGACAGCATGGTCATCTCGTCGAGGGTGACGGGCACGGTGGTCTCGTACCCGAGGTGGCAGTTGCCCGCGGAGTCGCCGACGAGCATGACCGGGATGCCGGCCTCGTCGAACACGGACGCGGTCATCGCGTCGTACGCGGTGAGCATGGGCCACTTCTCGCCGCGCTCCTTGGCGGCGGCGATGTCGCGGACAGTGATACGGCGCGTGCCCTTGCCCCCGTACAGCGTCGCTCCGCCGGAGGGGGAACCGGGCGTCGTCCCGGTCTGGGCAGCCGAAAGCTGCGTCATGGAACCGTCTCCCAACACGTCATCTCGAGGCGCCCTGACGGCGTCCCCGGACCACGTCCATGGTGGCACCTCACCCCGACGAGGGCCAGAGGTCCCCCTGTGAGTTCCGCCGTGCAATATCCCGGCAAGTTCTGGGCAAAACGCTTACGATACGAGACGGTTCCGTATCGTAATTAACTACTCTGGGTCGCATGACTTCTCCTGCCGCTCCAGCCCGCCGCCGGGTCCCGGAAGCCGTGCACCGGCGCCGTTGGGCGATCCTCGGCGTGCTGATGCTGAGCCTGCTGATCGTCGTGCTCGACAACTCGATCCTGAACGTCGCCATCAAGACGATCTCCACCCCCGCCCCCACCGGCCTGGGCGCCACCCAGAGCGAGCTGGAGTGGGCGATCAACTCCTACACGCTCGTCTTCGCCGGCCTGCTCTTCAGCGCGGGGCTCCTCGGCGACCGGCTCGGCCGCAAGAAGGTGCTGATCGGCGGTCTCGTCGTGTTCGGCGCCGGCTCGGCGCTCGCCGCGTTCTCCGGCTCACCGGCCGAGCTGATCGGCTTCCGCGCGCTGATGGGACTGGGCGCCGCACTCGTCATGCCGGCCACCCTGGCCGTCCTGATGAACGTCTTCGAACGCGACGAGCAGCCCAAGGCCATCGGCATCTGGGCGGGCGGTGTGGGCCTCGCCATCGCCATCGGCCCGATCACCGGCGGATTCCTCCTGGAGCACTTCTGGTGGGGCTCGGTCTTCCTCGTCAACGTGCCCATCGTCGTCCTCGCCGTCGCCCTGATGCTGTGGCTGGTCCCCGACTCCCGCGACCCGGACCCCGGCCGGATCGACCCCGTCGGCGTCGTCCTGTCCGTGGCCGGACTGGTCCTGCTGGTCTACGGCATCATCAAGGGCGGCCAGCTCGCCGACTTCACCGACGTCACGGTGGTGTCGACGGTCGGCGCCGGTCTCGCCGTGCTCGCCGCGTTCGTGGTGTTCGAGAAGCGCAGCGACCACCCGTCCATCGACGTCACCTACTTCAGGAACAAGGTGTTCTCCGCCGCGGTCGTCGCGATCGCGCTGGTCTTCTTCGCGCTGATGGGCGTGACGTTCTTCGCCGTGTTCTACACCCAGAGCGTGCGCGGCTACTCGCCGCTGGAGACGGGTCTGCTGCTGCTGCCGCTGGCCGCCACGCAGATGCTCTTCGCGCCGCGGGCCCGCCTCCTGGTGGACCGCTTCGGCTACAGGGCCACCACCACCGCCGGCCTGCTGGTGCTCGCCGCGACGCTGGCGGCGTTCGCCACCCTGGACGGGGACACGCCGATCTGGATCCTGGAGGTCGTCTTCTTCCTCATGGGCGCCGGCATGGCACACGTCATGACACCGGTCAGCGTCGTCATCATGCAGGCCCTGCCCCGCGAGAAGGCGGGCTCCGCCTCCGCCCTCAGCAACGTCTTCCGCCAGGTCGGCGGCGCCCTCGGCATCGCCGTACTCGGCTCGGTGCTGTCCGCCGCCTACCGCAGCGGCATCGAGGACGAACTCGGCCTGCTGCCGCCCGGCGCCCGGCACGCGGCCGGCGAGTCCATCGAGGCCACCCTGGCCGTGGCGGACCGGCTGGGGGCGCGCGGCGAGCCCCTGATCGGCGCGGCCGACGACGCGTTCCTGCACGCCATGCACGTCACCGCGCTGTGGGGAGCGGGCGTCGCGGTGCTGGGCGCGGTCGTCGTCGCCGTGTTCCTGCCCGGCCGTACGCCGACGCCCGAAGGGGACGAGGAGCGGCGGGAAGCGATGCCGGCGACGGACCGGTGATCCCCGGGCGGTGGACCGTCGCCACCGCCCACCGGGAGAATCGTCCCAGCCCACCCCCGACGTAAGGACCCGACGACGTGATCCCGGCCGACACCGACCCCCGGCAGGGCGGCCCCGCACGGGGCCGCCCCCGCAGCGAGGCGGTCGAACGCGCCATCATCGAGGGAGTGATGAAGCTCCTGGAGGACGGCGTGCCCCTCGCGGAGCTCTCCATCGAGCGCATCGCCCGCACCGCCGGCGTCGGCAAGGCCACCATCTACCGCCGCTGGAGCGGCAAGGAGCAGCTCCTCGTCGACGTCCTGCGTGCCGCCGAGCCCCCGGACCCCGAACTCCCCGGCACCTCCATGCGCGACGACCTCGTCGTCCTGCTGGAGTCCCTGCGCCTGCGCGGCCTGGCCGGGCGGACCTCGGCGATCCTGCACAACGTGCGCGCCCAGATGAAGAGCAGCCCCAACCTCTGGGCCGCCTACCACGACACCGTCATCCTGCCGCGCCGCCGGCTCGGCCTGGAGGTGCTGCGCAGGGGCCGGGAGAACGGCGAACTGCGCGCCGACGTCGACATGGAGATCCTCAACGACATCGTCGTGGGCCCCATCCTCGTCCGCACCGTCCTGCGCCCCGACGCGGAACTCCCGGACGACCTGGCCGAACAGGTCGTCGACACGCTCCTCGAAGGCCTGCGCCCCGTCACCGGCTAGGCGCGATGTGCGCGTTTCGTCACAGAGGACGCTTTCCCCACCCCCGCCCGGAACTCCCCGAGCGCCCCCGCGCGTCCTCGCCCCCGTACGGCCGTCGAGGGGCGGCGGGAACGGAACCGATCATCCCCTAGTGTCTTTACGGACACGGGCGATGGTGTGCACGGCAGGTTGTGAGGCGACGGTATGGCGCAGCAGGCGTACAGGACGGAGACGGACAACGGCGG
>NZ_NCTE01001030.1:7993-9078 GCF_002114215.1 Streptomyces sp. 13-12-16
CTGGGCAGCCTGGTGGACACCTTCCTGCCCTGGGTGGGCCTGCTGATCCCCGTACTGCTCGTCCTCGGCCTGATCCGCAAGTCGGCGACGGCGCTGATCGCGACGATCCTGCCGGCGGCCGTCTGGCTGAACCTCTTCGGCGGCCTGCTCACCGACAAGACCGCCACGGGCGGCGACCTCATGGTGGCCACGCACAACGTCAACGCCGACAACCCGGACCCGTCCGCCACCGCCCGCGGCGTGGCCGCCTCGGGCGCGGACGTGCTGGCCCTGGAGGAACTGAAGGCGTCGGAGGTCCCGACGTACGAGCGGGCGCTGGAGTCGACGTACGAGTACCACGCGGTGGTCGGCACCGTCGGCCTGTGGAGCAAGTACCCCCTGAGCGACGTGAAGGCGGTCGACATCCGCCTCGGCTGGAAGCGCGCGATGCGTGCCACGGTGGCCGCCCCCGCCGGCCGGGTCGCCGTCTACGTCGCCCACCTCCCCTCGGTCCGCGTGAAGCTGGAGGCCGGTTTCACGGCCCGTCAGAGGGACGAGAGCGCCGACGCCCTGGGCGAGGCCATCGCCGACGAGCCACTGCCGAACGTCGTGCTGCTCGGCGACCTGAACGGCACGATGAACGACCGCGCCCTGAACGCCGTCACCTCCCAGATGCGCTCCACCCAGGGCGCCGTGGGCAGCGGCTTCGGCTTCAGCTGGCCGGCGTCGTTCCCGATGGCGCGGATCGACCAGATCCTGGTCAAGGGCGCCGAACCGGAGAGCTCCTGGACCCTCCCGGCCACGGCGAGCGACCACCTCCCCATAGCGGCCCGTGTGCGGGTCGTCCCGCAGGACGACTGAGACCAGCGGGCCGGCCGTCCTTCCTTCATCACAGGCGCCGCGGGAACAAGACCCGCACCCCACCGGGCCGGAAGCCGTGCCCGCGGGCGCTGCCCCGGCCTCACCGGGCCGGGGCAACGCCGCGGGCATCCCGCGGGCGTCAGGCGCGCGCCCCCTCGCGCCAGCCGTTCGTGATCGGGAGGCGGCGGTCCTTGCCGAAGCCCTTGGGGGAGATCTTCGTGCCCGGCGGGTACTGCCGCCGCTTG
>NZ_NCTE01001030.1:9088-17522 GCF_002114215.1 Streptomyces sp. 13-12-16
TCAGGCGCGCGCCCCCTCGCGCCAGCCGTTCGTGATCGGGAGGCGGCGGTCCTTGCCGAAGCCCTTGGGGGAGATCTTCGTGCCCGGCGGGTACTGCCGCCGCTTGTACTCCGCCCGGTCCACCATCCGCAGCGTCTTCGTCACCAGCTCCGCGTCGAACCCGGCCGCGACGATCTCGTCCGCCCCCCGGTCCCGGTCCACGTACAACGCCAGGATCGCGTCCAGCACCGGATAGTCCGGCAGCGAGTCCGTGTCCACCTGTCCGGGCCGCAGCTCCGCACTCGGCGGCTTCGAGATCGAGTTCTCCGGAATCGGCGGCGTCTGCCCCCGCTCCACCGCCGCCCGGTTGCGCCATTCCGCCAGCCGGAACACCGACGTCTTGTACACGTCCTTGATCGGCCCGTACGCCCCGACCGAGTCCCCGTACAGCGTCGAGTACCCCACCGCCAGCTCCGACTTGTTCCCCGGCGCCAGCACGATGTGCCCCTCCTGATTGGAGATCGCCATCAGCAGGGTGCCCCGCAGCCGCGACTGCAGGTTCTCCTCCGCCAGCCCCGTCAGCCCCAACGCCCCCATGTACGCGTCGAACATCGGCTCGATCGGAACCGTCCGGTAGTTCAGCCCCGTCCGCCGGGCCAGCTCCGCCGCGTCGTCCTTCGAGTGCTCGGACGAGTACTTCGACGGCATCGACACGCCGTACACGTTCTCCGCCCCCACCGCGTCACAGGCGAGAGCGGCGACCAGCGCCGAGTCGATCCCCCCGGACAGCCCGATCAGCACCGACCGGAACCCGTTCTTCGCGGCGTACGCCCGCAGCCCCACGACCAGCGCGGAGTACACCTCCTCGTCGTCGTCGAGCCGCTCGGCGTACCCCCCGGACAACGAGGCGTCGTACGCGGGCACGGGCTCCTCCGACAGCACGACCCGGTCGATCCGCAGCCCGTCGTCGACGACCCCCGTCGGCGCGTCGGCCTCCGCGGGGGGCAGCTCGAGGTCGACCACGACACACGCCTCGGCGAACTGCGGCGCACGCGTCACGACGCCGCCGTCACGGTCCACGACGATCGAGTCCCCGTCGAAGACCAGCTCGTCCTGCCCGCCCATCATCGCGAGGTACGCGGTCGTGCACCCGGCCTCCTGCGCCCGCTTGCGCACCAGCTCCAGCCGGGTGTCGTCCTTGTCCCGCTCGTACGGCGAGGCGTTGATCGACAGCAGCAGCCCGGCCCGGGCCGACCGCGCCGCCGGCACCCGCCCCCCGTCCTGCCACAGGTCCTCACAGATGGCGAGGGCGACGTCGACCCCGCGCACCCGCACCACCGGCATGGTGTCGCCGGGCACGAAGTACCGGAACTCGTCGAAGACGCCGTAGTTCGGCAGGTGGTGCTTGGCGTAGCTCAGCACCACCTCACCCCCGTACAGCACGGCGCCCGCGTTCTGCGGCGCACCGGCCGGCTGCCCGTACTTCGGCTGGGCGGCGGCGCTGCGGTCGAGGTATCCGACGATCACCGGAAGCTCCCCGAACCCCTCCTCGGCGAGCCGCGCGGCCAGCGAGCGCAGCGCCGCCCGCGAGGCCTCCACGAAGGACGACCGCAGGGCGAGGTCCTCGACGGGGTACCCGGTCAGCGCCATCTCGGGGAACGCCACGAGGTGCGCTCCCTGCTCGGCGGAGTGCCGGGTCCAGCGGACAATCGTTTCGGCGTTGCCGGCGAGGTCACCGACGCTCGAGTCGATCTGATTCAGGGCGAGACGTAGTTGAGGCACGGGCCCAGTGTAATCGTCAAAACGACGCGATGTCCCGGAGTCCCGTCCGCTACGGCCGGGCCGCCGCCCCCCGCTCCTCCAGCATCCCCGCCATCAGCGCGATCTCGGACTCCTGCCCCTCCACCATCCCCCGGGCGAGCCGCTTCTCGGCCCCCACCTCGCACGCACGGACACACGCCTGGGCCATGTGCACCCCGCCCTTGTGGTGGTCCGTCATGAGCTGCAGGTAGAAGACCTCCGCCCGCTCCCCGTTCAGCGACCCCAGCCGCTCCATCTCGGCGTCGGTCGCCATCCCCGGCATCAGCGCGCCGTCCTTGCCGGAAGCGCTGTCACCCATCCCCATCCAGGTCATGGGCGGGTCCATGGACACCTTGGGCAGCTCCCACAGGTCGAGCCACCCCAGCAGCATGCCCCGCTGGTTGGCCTGCGTCTGGGCGATGTCGTAGGCGAGCCGCCGGACCTCCTCGTCGTCCGTGCGGTCCCGCACGACGTACGACATCTCGACGGCCTGCTGGTGGTGCACGGCCATGTCCCGGGCGAACCCGGCGTCCGCGGAGTCCGCGGTCGGAACCGCGTCCGAGGACCCCTCGTCCCCGGCCACCGCGTAGGTGATCGCTCCGGCCGCGACCAGTGCCAGGGCCGCGGCGCCCGCGATCAGCCCGACCTGCCTCACTTGGACAGCCCGTTGGTGCAGGCGGCCCCCGGTTCGGGCGTCTGCTCCCCCTGGACGAACTTCTCGAAGAACGCGTCCAGGTTCGGGTCGTCCGCACCGGTCACCGTGCGCTGGTGCCCCCAGGCGGACAGCACGATCGGGTCCTTCTGGCCGTCCACCGGACTCATCAGCGTGTACGGCGTCTTCTTCACCTTCGCGGCGAGCGCGTCGACGGCGGCCTTGTCGGCCGAGGCGTTGTACGTCACCCACACGGCACCGTGCTCCAGCGAGTGCACGGCGTTGGTGTTGTTGATCTCGTCGGTGTAGACGTCCCCGTTGCAGTTCATCCACACCGGGTTGTGGTCACCGCCCACCGGAGGCGAGACGGGGTAGTCCACGGCCTTGGTCACGTGGTTGCGCCCCAGCTCGCCCTCCCACTTCCGCACACCGTCCTCGCCCGTGACGAACTTGCCCGAGTTCTTCGAGTCGGCGGCCGCGCTGCCGCCGTCGTCCGACTGCGACCTGACGAGCACCACACCGCCGGCGACGAGCCCGACGACGACCACCACACTGGCGGCGACGGTGAGGATGCGGGCGCGGCGCTCGCGGGCCTTCTCGGCACGCCGCATCTCCTCTATGCGCGCCGAACGTGCCGAGCTGCTCTTCTTGGCGGAGCCCATGGGAGTGTCCTTCGGGGGAGTGGGACGAACGGGTCAGCTGATCGTAATAGGGGAGAGGGGGAGAGCCGTAGGGTTCACGGCCAACGGAACCGCACGGAACCGCACCCCCACAGGGTCGCACCACGGCAGGTCCGGCCCTCACAGGGCCGCACCCCGGAGCCGCACCGCACAGGGCCGCACCACGCAGTTCCGGCCCTCACAGGCCCCCACAGGACCGCCCCCGAACCGCCTCCAGAAAACTTGAACCCAAGATGCGTATTACCTACGCTCTCTGCCATGCGGCTCCTCCGCTCCACAGACCTGGCCCTCCGCGTCCTCATGCGCCTCGCCGTGGCCGGCGACTCCACCCCGACGACGCGCGACGTCTCGGAGGCCATGGACGTGCCCTACACGCACGCCGCGAAGGTGGTCGCCGAGCTCCAGCACATGGGCCTGCTGACGGCCCGCCGCGGCCGGGGCGGCGGTCTGGGCCTCACGGAGGAGGGCCGTACCGCCTCGGTGGGCGCGGTGGTCCGGGCCTTCGAGGGCGAGGGGGACGTCGTCGACTGCGAGGGCACCGCCACCTCGTCCCCCTGCCCGCTGAACTCGGCCTGCCGGCTGCGCGGCGCCCTGCGCGGGGCCCAGGAGGCGTTCTTCGCCTCGCTGGACCCGCTCACGGTGGCGGACATCGTCTCGGCCCCCACCGGCCCCCTCCTGCTGGGCATCTCCCCGAGGCCGTGAGCCGCCCGTTCCGGATACCGGCCCGAGCGGGCAAGATGGGCTCCGGAGCGGTACACCTGTCGTGTGCGAGTCGTCCGACCCGCGGCGAGTCGTCCGACCGGGCCGCCTGATCGGACCACCCGGTCGGACGGCCGATCAGGCCGTCCGGCCAAGGTCGGCAACGCGTATGAAACGCTGGTGTGGTGGGATGCTCGCAATGCCCGGCCGTCTCCCCGGGGAGTGGGAGCGGACAGGCGGCCTGACCGGCAAGGATGGGGAAGCGGAAGATGGACAAGCAGCAGGAGTTCGTGCTCCGGACGTTGGAGGAGCGCGACATCCGGTTCGTGCGCCTGTGGTTCACCGACGTGCTGGGCTTCCTCAAGTCCGTGGCCGTCGCCCCCGCCGAACTCGAACAGGCGTTCGATGAGGGGATCGGCTTCGACGGCTCCGCCATCGAGGGCTTCGCCCGGGTGTACGAGTCCGACATGATCGCCAAGCCGGACCCGTCGACGTTCCAGATCCTCCCCTGGCGCGCCGAGGCCCCCGGCACGGCCCGCATGTTCTGCGACATCCTCATGCCGGACGGCTCCCCGTCCTTCGCGGACCCGCGCTACGTCCTCAAGCGCGCCCTCGCCCGCACCTCCGACCTGGGTTTCACCTTCTACACCCACCCGGAGATCGAGTTCTTCCTGCTGAAGGACAAGCCGCTGGACGGCAGCCGCCCGACCCCCGCGGACAACTCCGGCTACTTCGACCACACCCCGCAGAACGTCGGCATGGACTTCCGCCGCCAGGCGATCACCATGCTGGAGTCGATGGGCATCTCGGTGGAGTTCTCCCACCACGAGGGCGCCCCCGGCCAGCAGGAGATCGACCTGCGTTACGCGGACGCGCTCTCCACGGCGGACAACATCATGACGTTCCGCCTGGTCATGAAGCAGGTGGCCCTCGAGCAGGGCGTCCAGGCGACCTTCATGCCGAAGCCCTTCTCCGAGTATCCCGGCTCCGGGATGCACACCCACCTCTCCCTCTTCGAGGGCGACCGCAACGCGTTCTACGAGTCCGGCGCGGAGTACCAGCTCTCCAAGGTGGGCCGCTCCTTCATCGCGGGCCTGCTGCGGCACGCGGCGGAGCTCTCGGCGGTCACCAACCAGTGGGTCAACTCCTACAAGCGCATCTGGGGCGGCACGGAGCGCACGGCGGGCGCCGGCGGCGAGGCCCCGTCGTACATCTGCTGGGGCCACAACAACCGCTCGGCGCTGGTCCGCGTGCCCATGTACAAGCCCGGCAAGACCGGCTCGGCGCGCGTGGAGGTCCGCTCCATCGACTCCGGCGCCAACCCGTACCTGACCTACGCCGTCCTGCTGGCCGCCGGCCTGAAGGGCATCGAGGAGGGCTACGAGCTCCCGCCGGGCGCCGAGGACGACGTGTGGGCCCTGTCCGACGCGGAACGCCGCGCGCTGGGCATCGAGCCCCTGCCGCAGAACCTGGGCGAGGCCCTGACCCTGATGGAGCGCAGCGACCTGGTCGCCGAGACCCTCGGCGAGCACGTCTTCGACTTCTTCCTGCGCAACAAGCGCCAGGAGTGGGAGGAGTACCGCTCCGAGGTCACCGCCTTCGAGCTGCGCAAGAGCCTGCCGGTGCTCTGAGTCCCGCGCACGGCGTTCCAGGGGGCCGACGGTCACGCACCGTCGGCCCCCGACCGCTGTGCGCGCCCTCTCCGCCGCTAAACCGGAACCTAACCGGAATCAACCTCTCCGTAACTGTACGGAGCCTTGCCAGCCCCTCGAACGTGGCCCTACTGTCGCGACGAACATGAAGAAAGCGCTTTCTCGCCGATGGGTCGGCTCACCCCGCCTCCCCTCATCGGTGGTACTGACATGCCCATGACATAAGGCAGCTCGGTGCGGAACACCCGGCACATGAGAGCGAAAGGCGAGACGAGAATGAGACGATCAGTCGCAGTGCGACTCTCCGCGGTACTGGCCACGGGGGCCCTCGCGGCGGCGACCGGTGTGGCCCTGTCCACGTCCACGGCATCCGCCGCGACCGGCGGTGTCACCGGCTACGCGACCCAGAACGGCGGGACCACCGGCGGTGCGGGCGGCCAGACGGTCCGTGCCACCACCGGTACCGCGATCCACCAGGCCCTGTGCAGCCGGGCCAGCAGCTCCACCCCGATCGTCATCCAGGTCGAGGGCACCATCAACCACGGCAACACCGCCAAGGTGTCCGGCAGCAGCTGCAACACCGCCGCCGGCGTCATCGAGCTCAAGCAGATCAGCAACGTCACGATCGTCGGGGTCGGCAACGGCGCCGTCTTCGACCAACTGGGCATCCACATCCGGGAGTCCAGCAACATCATCATCCAGAACGTGACGGTGCGGAACGTCAAGAAGTCCGGCTCGCCCACGTCGAACGGCGGCGACGCCATCGGCATGGAAAGCGATGTCCGCAACGTCTGGGTCGACCACGCCACGCTGGAGGCGTCCGGCGGCGAGTCGGAGGGCTACGACGGCCTCTTCGACATGAAGGACAACACCCAGTACGTGACGCTGTCCTACAGCACCCTGCGCAACTCCGGCCGCGGCGGCCTGATCGGCTCCAGCGAGAGCGACACCTCGAACGGGTACGTCACGTTCCACCACAACCTGTACGAGAACATCGACTCCCGTGCGCCCCTGCTGCGCGGCGGCATCGCGCACATCTACAACAACCACTACAAGAACCTGAACGAGTCCGGGATCAACTCCCGGGCCGGCGCCCGCGCCAAGGTGGACAGCAACTACTTCGAGGACTCCAAGGACGTCCTCGGCACCTTCTACACCGACGCCGCCGGCTACTGGCAGGTCAGCGGCAACATCTTCGACAACGTGACCTGGTCCGAGCGGGAGGGCGACAACAACCCGGCCGGTCCGAACCCGACGTCGAACACCTCGGTCGGCATCCCGTACGCGTACACCCTCGACGCGGCCAACTGCGTGCCGAGCGTGGTGAGCCAGACGGCGGGCGCCAACAAGGGCCTGAAGGTCTCCGACGGCAGCTGCACCCCGCAGAACCCGGACCCGACCGACCCCGACCCGACGGACCCGGACCCCACCGACCCGGACCCGGACCCGACCGACCCGGATCCCACTGACCCGCCCACCGGCACCAACCTCAGCATCGGCGCGGGCTCCGACGGCTCCTCCAAGGCCGACGGCACGAGCTACGGCAACGTCCGCGACGGCGACATGAGTTCGTACTGGTCCCCGTCCGGCTCGACCGGCTCCGTCTCGATCAAGTGGGGCTCGGCCACCACCGTCTCCAAGATCAACATCAGGCAGGCGTCGGGCTCGGGCACCATCGGCTCCTACCGCGTCCTCAACCACGACACGGGCGCCGTCCTGGCCTCCGGCAGTGGAGCGGGCGTCATCAGCTTCTCCGCGACCTCCCTGAAGAAGATCACCTTCGAGATCACCAGCGCCTCGGGCACCCCGAGGATCGCCGAATTCGAGACGTACGCGAGCTGACCCGCACCGGGGGCCGTCCCCGCGGCGGCCCCCGGCTTCAGCCGGCGCCGGGCGTCACCGGCGTGGTGGCCACCGTGATCCCGATGCCCACCCGCCAGCCGTTCACCGGGGCGACGAGAAGCGCTGCCTCCGGGCCCGAGAGGACCGGGGCAGCGCTTCCCCCGTCCGCCGGTGTTCCGGTCTCACGCCGGACCGGAGCGCTTGCGGGCCTCGTCCTTGAGGCTGCGGCCGGAGTCCTTGGCCTGGTCGGTGACCTGGCCGGTCCGGTCGCGGGCCTCGTCCTGGGTGGTGCGGGCCGCCTGCTGCGCGGTGTCCTTCACCTCCGCGGCCGCGCTCTGCGTGACCTCCTTGGCGTCCTCCTTCAGGTGCTGCGCGGACTCGGTGGCGGCCTGCTTCACCGGCTCCAGCGCCTCGGCGCCGCGCTCCATCAGCTCGGACGCCTTCTGCTGCTCCTTCTCGGACGCGGGCACCATCGAGGCGGCCAGCAGGCCGACGCCGAAGGCGACCAGGCCGGCGGCCAGCGGGTTGCCCTGCGTCTGGCGGCGGGCCATCTCGGGTGTCTGCTGGACGGCCTGTCCCGCCTGCTCCGCGACCTCGCGCGCCGAGTCGGCCGCGCGTCCGGTGCCCTCCTGCACCGAACCGGCCGCCGAGCCCGCCGCCGACTGCACCGAGCCGGCCGCCGAACGGGCGGTGTCGGCCATGCCGTGCGCCGTGTACGAGGCGGTGCCCATGACGCGGTCACGGACGCCCGAGACCGTGCGGCGCATCCTCGCCTTGCGGCGGCGGGCCATGCGGCGCGGGCTGGCACGGTCGGCGAGCCGGTCCACGTCCGCGGACAGCTGGTTGCGGGTGGCCGCGATCTCGGCCCTCATTTGGTCGGGTGACGTGCCCATTCCGCGTCCTCCTTCAGGGTCTGGACGGTGTGCTCGGGCTTCGGCGAGACGGTGCGCATCTTCGCGCGGCCCTTCTGGTACAGCACGGCCGCGGCGACGGCCCACAGCGCGGCGATGATCAGCGCGGCCCAGCCGTCGTCCATCACGTTGGCCAGACCGAACATGGCCGCCAGCGACAGGAACAGCAGGACCATGTAGCCGGCGAAGCCGGCACCGCCGTACATCCCGGCCGCCTTG
>NZ_NCTE01001031.1:0-1116 GCF_002114215.1 Streptomyces sp. 13-12-16
CGACGAGGCACCGGCGCGCGGCGAACACCTCGGGGGCGTGCGCCGCGATCCCGGGTGCGGCCGGACTGCCCGCGGCGGTCCGGCCGCGTCCCGGCTCAGGTCGCGCGCCAGTACCCCAGCGCGTGCACCCGCTGCTTCGGCACGCCCAGTTCCTTGCGCACGAACGCCGACAGCGCGCGGGTGGTCGCGGTGTCGCAGGCGATCCACACGTACGGGTCGGGGGTGGACCGCAGCAGCTCGGGCAGGTCGGCCCGGACCCGTTCGAGCAGCGCCGCCCCGGCCCCCGACCGGGGCACCTCGCGCACCTCGACCCGGCCGGGTCCGGCCAGGAAGGGCAGCCCGTCGAGGGCGCCCTCGAACCAGAGGGTCGCCGGAGCCCCGTCCAGCGCGCCGAGCAGCGAGTTGACGGCCGGCAGCGAGGCCGGGTCGCCGATCGCGAGGATGTGGGAGGGGGCGGGGTCCGGCTCCTCGAACCCCGTGCCCTGCACGGTCGCCTCGATGGTGTCGCCGGGCTTCGCCGCCCTGGCCCAGTCGCTGGCGCACCCCTCGTGCAGGGCGAACTCCAGGCCGAAGGTGCCGGCCACCGGGTCGGGGTCGACCAGGGTGTACGCCCGCTGGTGCGGCTTGCCCGCGTTGTCGAACCACAGCCGCACCCACATCGTGGGGTGGTGACCGGTCGCCGCCAGCATCCCGCCGTCGGTGAAGCGCACCCGCCGGTAGTCGGCGGTGACGTCCTCCGCGCCGGTCACGGTGAACGTGAAGTCCTTCGCGCGGAACAATTTGAGGACCGCGCCCTCCCAACCCCGCCCCTGCCCCATCGCGTCTTCACCCTTCGCGTACGATTCCGCCACGGTTTACTTAGGGGAGCCTAACCTAATGGGAAATGAGGGCACAGTGGGTGGCGAGATCTTCCGGGACCCCTGGGGCGTCCCCCATCTGCGCGCGGGGGACGCGAACGGACTCGCGTACGCCCAAGGCCGGGTCACCGCCCTCGACCGGGCCTGGCAGCTCGAGGTCGAACGGCACCGCGCGCAGGGCACCTCGGCCTCGTTCCTCGGCCCCGAGGCGCTCCCCTGGGACCGTTTCGTCCGCCGCGCCCGCCTGGCCGACACGGCC
>NZ_NCTE01001031.1:1304-2130 GCF_002114215.1 Streptomyces sp. 13-12-16
GGCCTGGCGTCCGTCGCCGGGACGGACTCCGGCCCGGCGGACAGCGGCTCCGCCGCGAGCGGGGCCGGCCCGGCGGACCGTCCTGCCGGGGGCCCGGTGTCCGAGGCCGCCCCCGAGTTCGCCCGCGTGGGCCTCCGGCCCGGCCGCTGGGAGCCCTGGACCCCGCTCGCGGTCTGGCTCTCCACCCACATCCTGTTCGCCGGCTTCCCCGCCAAGCTCTGGCGGGCGCACATCACCGCCCACCTCGGTGCGGACGCCGTGGGCCTGTTCGCCGCCGACGGTCCCGGCACCGCCGGCAGCAACGGCTGGATGGTCGCCGGGGGCCGTACGACCACCGGGCACGCGGTCATCGCCGGGGACCCGCACCGCTTCATCGAGGACCCCGGCGTCTACCAGCAGATCCGCCTGTCCTGCCCGGAGTTCGACGTCGTCGGCCTCGCCGTGCCCGGCGTCCCCGGCATCGCCCACTTCGGGCACACCGGCACGGTCGCCTGGGCCATCACCAACGCCATGGCCGACTACCAGGACCTCTACCGCGAGCGGCTGCGGCGCACCGGCGCCGGGGTGGAGGCGCTCGGCCCGGACGGGACGTGGCACCGTGCCGCCCGGCACACCGAGACCGTCGAGGTGGCGGGCGAGGAACCGGTCGAGGTCGAGGTCATCGAGACCGACCGCGGCCCCGTCGTCATCGGCGGCCCCGAGGGCCTCGACGACGGCGTGCCCGAGCCCGGCGAGCCCCCGCTCGCCGTCGCCCTGCGCTACCCGCCCCGCGTCACCGGCGACCTCGGCTTCGGAGCCCTGCTGCCGCTGCTGCGGGCCCGCCGGG
>NZ_NCTE01001032.1 GCF_002114215.1 Streptomyces sp. 13-12-16
CGCGGCGGCCTTGGCGGCCTCCAGGGCCCGGCGCACCTCGGGCAGGTCGCCGATGAGGGGGCTGGGCCGGGCGGCGGTCAGGACTCCGGCGTACGACGGCCAGTCGACGTCGACGACGGTGGCGTGCGAGGTGCCTTCGGCGACGGCGGCGCGCAGTGCGGCGACGGCCGTGTCCGGCGCCATCGGGGTGAGTCCGTCGTGGCGCATGCGGTCGGTGAGGACGTCGGCGGTGGCCATGCCGGCGTCGGCCCAGGGGCCCCAGGCGACGGAGGTGACGGGCAGGCCGGCGGCGCGGCGCTGCTCGGCGACGGCGTCGAGGTAGGCGTTGGCGGCGGCGTAGTTGGCCTGTCCGGCGTTGCCGAGGACGCCGACGATGGAGGAGAACAGCACGAACATCGACAGGTCGTGCTCGCGGGTGAGGTCGTGCAGGTGGGCGGTGCCGAGGGTCTTGGGGCGCAGGACGGCGTCGAAGCGGTCCGGGGTGAGGGCGTCGAGGACGCCGTCGTCGAGGACGCCCGCGGCGTGGACGACGCCGGTGAGCGGCAGGTCGGCGGGGAGGGAGCCGAGGAGCGCGGCGAGCTGGTCGCGGTCGGCGACGTCGCAGTCGGCGACGGTGACGCGGGCGCCGTGCGCGGTGAGTTCGGCGGTGAGGTCGGCGACGCCGGGCGCGTCGGGGCCGCGGCGGCTGGTGAGGACCAGGTGCCGGGTGCC
>NZ_NCTE01001033.1 GCF_002114215.1 Streptomyces sp. 13-12-16
CGGGCCGTCGAGGCGGCGCACCAGCACGCCGTCCTCACCGGGCACCGCGCGGGGCACCGGCGGCGCCGCGCGGGCCAGTTCGTTGATCCGGGCGAGCGCGCGGTCGTACGAGGGGACACCGGGCGCCGGCCGGCCACGCACCAACGGGGCGAGCCACCCGCGCAGTTCACGGAAGGCCACCGGCCAGGACGCGTCGGCGTGGGTGAGCGCGGTGCCCGCGGGCACGAGCCCGGAGCCGGTGATCCAGGCGCGCAGCACCTCCACGGAGCCGAGCCGTTCCACGGGATGGGTGGTCGCGAGCAGGTCCAGGCAGACCCGCCCGGTGTCGAACCGCAGCTCGTAGGAGGCCGCCGTGACCGTACCCAGTGCCATGTTCCTGCCACCGCCTAGGTTGGCCCCGCGCGAGGGGGCCGGTGAGCGATCCGGGAAGCCGTTCCCCTCCCACAGTGCCCCTCCGTCCCGGCCGCCGGAACCCCTCCGCCGACCGGTTGTCGCCCGGACGTGCCCTCGCTCACCCGTGGGTCGTCGTGGCGGGGCGGCTGAGCGCGGTGTGGGCCCGGTGGTCCCCGTGCGGGGCCGCACCGGACGTCCCGCCGTCCTGCTCCAGGACGATGTGCGGGGACAGCGCGCGGAGGAAGTCGGGCGCGTCGAAGACCGCGCCGGCGGAGACGACACCGGTCGCCCTGGTCCGTCCCGTGAGGATGCGGTCGAGCGCTTCGACCGCGAGCGGCGCGGTGACCGCGTAGATGTCCCGGCCCCTCGCCACGGCACGCCGCTCGACGGCGCCGGAGCGCACGACCACGTCGACGAGGAAGGTCTGCCCGGACCGTCCGGACCCGTCGGCCGCGGCCGGTGTCGGCGTGTCCGGGGCCGCGATGTCCCGGGCCGCCTCGACCGTCATGTAGGTGCGCACCTCGGGGACGGCCAGGTGGCTGGGCACGGTGACGACGTCCGCCATCGTGAACTCCCCGATGACGGACCGCGGGCCCATCGGGGCGGGGAAGGGCCACTCCAGGACGGGCAGGTCCTCCCGGTGGTACTCCAACCGCCCGTTGCGGTGACGGACGCTCCGGCCGTCCCGCCGCCGCCGGGAGACGGCGCCGGCGACGCGCGTCCCGGCGGTGGGGTGCCAGCCGCTCAGCCCGTAGGCGATGTGCGCCTCGTCGGCCGCCGTCCAGTCGCCCATCGCCGTGGTGGCCAACAGGTCGCCGAGGCCGCCGTAGAAGGCCATCGCGGGGACGATCACCGCTCCGGCCTCCCGTGCCCGGTCCGTGAAGTGCGTGAAGGTGTCGAGGTTCGCCTCGATCTCGGCCGCCACGTCCACGTACGGGATCCCGGCGCGCAGCGCCGCCTCGATCACCGGAGCGGCCGTCGTGGCGAAGGGCCCGGCGCAGTTGACCACGGCGGCCGCGCCGGCCAGCGCGCGGTCGAGCGAGGCCGGGGCGTCGACCGGCGCGGGGCGGG
>NZ_NCTE01001034.1:0-2117 GCF_002114215.1 Streptomyces sp. 13-12-16
GCGTCGGAGCCGGTCACGGGGCCGCCGCGCACCGCCGATCTGCTGCTGGACGCCCTGGCCACCAGGTTCACCGCCGGGTACGGCGACGCGGTGCCCGCCGGGCGCGAGGCGGTGCGCGCGTTCCGCCGGGAGACCGATCCGGAGCAGGTGCTGCGCTGGTCGTGGCCGGCCTCGACGCTGGCGGCCGAGTTGTGGGACGACGAGGCGTGGACGGAGCTGGTGGACCGCCACGTGCGGACGGCCCGCGCCGTCGGCGCGCTGACCGAGCTGCCGCTCGCGCTCGACTCACGGGTCGTCGTCCACTCGTGCGACGGTGACCTGGACGCGGCGGCGCTGCTGATCGCGGAGACGGCCCGGGTCCAGGAAGCGGCGGGCGGCGGCTTCGCGCCGTACGGCGCGATGACGCTCGCCGCCTGGCGGGGACACGCGCGCGAAGCCCTGCCACTGATCGAGACCGGCATCGGGGACGCCGTGAACCGGAGTGAGGGCATCGGCGTGTCCGTCGCGTACCGGGCCGAGGCCGTGCTCCACAACGGCCTGGGCCGGTACGAGGAGGCCTTCGACGCGGCCCGGCAGGCCTGTGCGCATCCGCACGACCTGGTCACGGCCAACCTGGGACTGGCCGAACTCGTGGAGGCCGCGGTGCGCAGCGGCCGCCATGACGCGGCAAAGGAGGCGCTGGACCGGCTGACCCGGACCACCGACGCCGCCGCGACGGACTGGGCGTTGGGCGTTCAGGCACGCTCCCGGGCGCTGCTCGGCCAGGGGGACGCGGCCGAGCGGCTGTACCGGGAGGCGATCGAACGGCTCGGACGCACCCGGATCGCGGCCGAGCTGGCCCGGGCGCACCTGCTGTACGGGGAGTGGCTGCGCCGGGAGGGCCGTCGCGTCGACGCCCGGGAGCAGTTGCGTGAGGCGCACACGCTGTTCACACGGTTCGGCGCGAGCGCGTTCGCCGAGCGCGTGGTGCGCGAGTTGCGGGCCACCGGTGAGACCGTGGCCCGGCACGGCGCCGACGCCGCGGCGACGCTCACCGCCCAGGAGACGCAGATCGCGCAGCTGGCCAGGGACGGGCTCACCAACTCCGAGATCGGCGCCCAGTTGTTCATCAGCCCGCACACCGTGGAATGGCACCTGCGGAAGGTGTACGTCAAGCTCGGCATCACCTCGCGAAGGCTCCTGCGCACGGTGCTGTGAGCGGCGTTGTCACAGCTGCGGACACCGCCCGGTCTGTGGGGAGGGGGACGGGTTCCCCGGCGGTCCCCGCCGCCCCGTCCTCGCCCCGCGCCGAGAGGGAGACCCATGACCACGCGTATCGTGTCCGTCACCGAAGGCCGACGGCTCACCCGTGCCGTCACGATCGGCACCCACACCCTGACGGCCGACGAGCCCGAACCGCTCGGCGCCGACACGGGCCCCACCCCGGGAGAGCTGCTGCTGGCCGCGCTGGGGTCGTGCACGTCCATGGCCGTGCGGGCGCTGGCCGACCGGCGCGGCTGGCGGCTGGACCGCGTCGACGTGGCCGTACGGTTCGGGACGGAGGGGCGCGTCGTCAAGAGCATCGGGCTGGCCGGTGACCTGGAGCCGGATCAGCGCAGGCAGTTGCTGGCGGCCGCCGGGCGGTGCCCCGTCCACCGCATGCTGGGCGGCGGGGTCCCGGTCGTCACCGTTCCCGCGCCGCCGGCGGAACCGGAGGAGTCCGTCGCCTGACGGGTGGTCAGGACGTGAGCGCGACGGTGCCGATCTCCTTGCGGGAGGAGACACCGAGCTTCGCGAACACCTTGCGCAGGTGCCATTCGACCGTGTGGGGGCTGAGGAACAGCCGGGCGGCGATCTCCGGGTTGGTGAGGCCCGCCTGCGCGAGCCGCGCGATCTCGGCCTCCTTCGCGGTGAGGGCCGCCGGGGCCGCCGAGGCACGCTTGCGTACGGTCGCCCCGGTGGCCTGCAACTCCCGTCGCGCCCGCTCGGCGAACGCCTCGGCCCCGGCTTCGCCGAGCATCTCGTACGCCTCGTTCAGGTGGACACGGGCGTCGTCCCGTCGTCGTCCGAGGCGGAGCCACTCGCCGTAGCGGAGCCGGGCGCGGGCGCCGTCCATGCGGGTCCCCGCCGCGTCCAGG
>NZ_NCTE01001034.1:2230-3261 GCF_002114215.1 Streptomyces sp. 13-12-16
GCCGGTGCAGGGCGTCGGCGGCCGGCCCCTCGCTCACCAGGGCGCGGGTGGCGGCGGAGATGCCCAGGGCCCAGGGGGTCCGGCAGGCCCGGGCCATCTCCTCGATCGTCCGCGCGGCCTCGGCCGCGTGCGCGGTGTGCCCCAGCCGTACGGCGGCTTCGACGAGTTCCACCCGGGACTGGAGGGACAGCCCGAGTTCCTGCGGGTTCTCGCAGCCGCGCCGGGCGGCGGCGTAGGCCTCCCCGTACCGGCCGAGGCCGTTGTGGAGGACCGCGACCGCCCATTGGGTGGCCGTCGTCACCTTGCCCTCGCCCCGGAGGAGACGGTCCTGCGTGACGGCTTCGATCGCCTGCCGGGTCGAGGACTCATGTCCCTTGAAGGGCTCCACGACGAGTGCTCCGTAGTGCGCGAAGAAGCTGCTGCCGGTGGCTTCGGCGATCGCGCTCGCCTCCACGGCGAGGGAGTCGGCCCCGCGCAGGTCGCCGGCGAAGACCCGGTTGGACAGGCACAGGAGGAGGGCCGAGGGCAGTACGGCCAGTGCTCCGCTGCCGCGGGCGAGGTCGACCAGCCGCGACGAGAGCTCGGACCAGGAGGCGAAGTCCCAGGTGTTGTGAGCCATGCGGCACACCAGCGGGAGCCATCCCAGGCCGTCCTCCCGGGTGAGCTCTTCCGTCCGGAAGGCCGCCACGGCCTCCAGGAGGAGCGGCGCGCCCACGGAGTAGTCCTCGGTGATCACCCGCGCCAGGCCGGTCAGCAGCAGTTCCTCACGGCTCGCCGCGGGGGCGTGGCCCGGCGCGCCCAGTACGGCCTCGGCGACGTCGCGGACGCCGCCCGTGGCGAGCCGGCCCGCGGTCAGGGCCGCGTGGGCGGCGTCCCGGTACGTCTGGAGGGCCAGCCGGCGGTCGAACGGCTGGAGCCGCCCGGCCGCTTCGAGCAGGTACGGCAGTCCGGTGCTGGCGCTCTTGGCGGCGGACATGATCTGTCCCCGCAGCAGGGTCGCCCGGGCCGCTTCGGCCTCGTCGAGCGGGCTC
>NZ_NCTE01001034.1:3518-7829 GCF_002114215.1 Streptomyces sp. 13-12-16
CGGTGGCCCGGTGCAGGAAGGCCGCCGCCGCGGCGATGCCGCCGCGCGCGTAGGCCCGGTCGGCGGTTGCCTCCAGCTCGGCGGCGACGGCCTCGTCGGGTCCCGTCGTCGCGCTCGCCAGGTGCCACACGCGGCGTTCGGGATGGAGGTCCGCGTCGATCGAGTCGGCCAGGGCCGCGTGCACGCGCCGGCGTTCGGCGAGGCCGGCGGCGCGGTACACCGCGGAGCGGACCAGCGGGTGGCGGAAGCGCACCCAGGTGCCGAACGTGATCAGGCCGGACGCCTCGGCGTGGGTGACGGCGGTGTCCACGGAGATGCCCAGGCGCTCGGCGGCCCGCCGCAGCAGGGAGACGTCGCCGATCGGCTCGAGGGCGGCGATGAGCAGCAACTGCCGTGTCCGGTCCGGAAGCGACCGGATGCGGCCCAGGAAGCCCGCCTCGATCCGGCTGGACAGCGGCCGGGTCCCGGGGCCGCCGAGGCCGCCCGCCGTCTCGACGGCGGTCAGCCCCCGCGGCAGTTCGAGCAGGGCCAGCGGATTGCCCCGTGTCTCGGCGACGATGCGGTCCCGCACGCTCGCGTCCAGCGGCCCGGTGACGACCGAGTCGAGGAGTCTGCGGGACTCGTGCTCGTCCAGGCCCCGCACGAGGAGTTCCGGCAGGTCGGCGAGGATCTCGCGGGTGCCGGACTCGCGGACGGCCAGGACCAGCACGACCGATTCGGCGAGCAGCCGGCGCGCGACGAACTGCAGGGTCTGCGAGGACACCCGGTCCAGCCACTGCGCGTCGTCGACCAGGCAGACCAGCGGCTCGTCGCCGACGGCCGAGGCGAGCAGGCTCAGGGTGGCCAGGCCGACCAGGAAACGGTCGGGCGCGTCACCGGCCCGCAGTCCGAACGCCGTGCCCAGCGCGTCGCGTTGTGGCTCGGGGAGGTCGTCGAGGTGGGAGAGCAGCGGGGCGCAGAGCTGGTGCAGCCCGGCGTAGGAGAGCTCCATCTCGGACTGCACACCGGCCGCCCTGACGACCCGGCAGCCGGTGGCCCGGTCGACGAGGTGGTTCAGCAGCTCGGTCTTGCCGATGCCCGCCTCGCCGCGCACCACCAGGACCCCGCTCCGCCCGGCCCTCGCCTGTGCGAGCAGATCGTCGAGTACCCGGCGTTCGTCTCGCCGCCCGATGAGCCCGGTCCGTGTTCCGCCCCTCACCATGACCGCCTCCCGGCTGCCACGATACCGTGGCGTCCACGGGGCGCAGGGCCGTCGCCGCAAGCGCTTGCAGCGCCCGGGGGGGCCACAGTGCCGGGGCCGCGCGGCGCGCCGGTGTCCCCTCGCCGGCTCAGGCCACCGACGCCGTGACGACCACCGTGCCCACGAGGATCACCGTGCTGATGACGGCCATGGCGATCAGCGTCCCGCGCAGCCACCGCGCGAACCGGAGGCGGTGCGCCGCCTCGGCCGCGCCGATGCTGTCGGCGATGTGCTGCGTCACCATGCGGGCCACGTACTTCTGCTCCTCCAGGTACCAGAGCTCGATGTCCCGCTTCTGCTCGTGGGTCAGCCCGGCCGTCCGCCCGGTGAAGGCGGTCACGCGCCGGCGGGCGGTGCTGAGGTGGGCCTCCCGGTACAGATACGCCTCCATGTCGGCCAGCCCACGGGCGGCCTGCTTGTCCGTGTTCATGATGCGCTCCCAAGTCGGTGGCCCGGTGTCCGTTCCTTCGTGAAGGCACCGGGGGGCCCGGCCGGCGTGTGTGCCGGGGGTACGGCCGGGTCCCGGTCCCCCGTTCCGGCCGGCCGCTCAGCCGGTGGTCCGTGCCGCCTCGTCGATCAGGCGCGCGACCTCGGCGGGGCGCGAGACGCCGACCGCGTGGGAGGCTGCGACGGTCACCACCGTGGCCCCCGCGCGCTCGGCCATCCAGGTCTGGGCCCGCGGGGGGATGTTCCGGTCCTCGGTGGCCACGAGGACCCAGGACGGGATGTCCTTCCACGCCGGGGCCGCCGCCCCCTCCGCCAGCGCGACGTCGGTCACGGGGCGCTGGGTGGCGGCCATGACCGCCGCGGTCGCGGCCGGGACGTCGGCGGCGAACTGCTGGTGGAACCTGCTCTTCTCGATGTAGAGGTCCGCGACCCGGCCGCCGTCCGGCAGGGTCACCGGCACGGGGCGGAGCGCCTCCCCGAGGGTGCTGCCCGGGAACTCGCCGGACAGGGCGACCGCGCTCTCGCCCTCGTCCGGCAGGAAGGCCGCGACGAAGACGAGTGCCCTGACGTGGTCGAGTCCCCGCGCGGCGTTGCTGATGACCGAGCCGCCGTAGGAGTGGCCGGCCAGGACCACGGGGCCGTCGACGGCGGTGACGCACTGCCTGACGTAGTCGCTGTCGGCGGCCAGACCGCGCAGCGGGTTGCTCGCGGCCACCACCGGGTAGCCGTGGGACTGGAGCGCGTCGACGACGCCGTTCCAGCTGGAGGAGTCGGCGAACGCGCCGTGGACGAGGACGACGGTCGGCTTCCGAGCACTCATGGAGCGGCCTTTCGCAGTGGTTCGCACCGACGTGTTCAGTCGGTGCCGAGGGCCTTGCGCAGGACCTGGACGGCCTGCTCGATCGCCGCGGTGGAGGCCTGGGTCCCGCGGACCGGGTTCAGCATCATGAAGTCGTGCAGGGTGGCGTTGTAGCGGATGCTCGTGGTCGGCACGCCGGCCTCGGTCAGCTTGCGGGCGTACGCCTCGCCCTCGTCGCGCAGGACGTCGTTCTCGTCGACGACGACGAAGGCCGGCGGCAGCCCGCGCAGTTCCTCGGTCGTCGCGCGCAGCGGGGACGCGGTGATCTCGGCGCGCTCGGCGGGGTCGGTGGTGTAGGCGTCCCAGAACCACTCCATGGCCTTCGCCGTCAGGTGCGGTCCGTGGGCGAAGGTCCGGTAGCTCTCGGTGTCCTGGCCCGCGTCGGTGACCGGGTAGTACAGCGACTGGTGCAGGAAGGTCACGTCTCCGCGCCGCTTGGCCAGGTGGGTGAGCGCGGCACTCATGTTGCCGCCGACGGAGTCACCGGCGACGGCCATGCGGGAGCCGTCCAGCCCCTCCCCGCCGCCCGCGGTGGTGACCCAGCGGGCGGTCGCGTACGCCTGCTCGACGGCGACGGGGTACTTCGCCTCCGGGGAGCGGTCGTACTCGACGAAGACCAGGGCCGCCCGGGCGCCGACGGCCAGTTCACACACCAGGCGGTCATGGGTGCCGGCGTTGCCGAGGATCCAGCCGCCGCCGTGCACGTAGAGGACGACGGGCAGGACGCCGGTGCTGCCGGCGGGCTTGACGATGCGGACCCGCACGTCACCGGCCTCGGCCGGGACGGTGATCCACTTCTCGTCCACGTCTGGCTTGGCGACCGGCCCGGACTGGACGTCGTCGAGCAGCTTGCGGGCGCCCTCGACACCGAGTTCGTACAGCAGTGGCGGCTTGGCGGTCGCGTCGGCGAATTCCCGCGCTGCGGGCTCCAGAACGATGTCACTCACGGCCTGGCTCCTTGGGAGACGGTGGATTGCGAAGAACCTTCCGCCTCATGAGACCGGGCCGGGAGCCGATGTGTGACACGTCAGCCGGCGGCCGCCCGGGTGGGGTCGGTGGACCTGGGCAGCAGGAAGTCGTCGACGTACAGGTCGACGTGTTCGTTGTAGAACGCCGTCAGCCCGGCGATGCGGTGGGCGTGGACGGTCGGGAAGTCGTACGTCCAGGCGATGTCCTCGTGGGAGGTGGCACCTCCGTCGAAGGACCAGTAGCCGCTCGTGGTGCCCTTGTAGGGGCATCGGGTCACCGTGTCCGAGTGCCGCAGCCTGGACCAGTCGACGGTCGTGCGGTCGAGGTAGTAGCGGGTCGGCAGGCCCGTCTCGAACAGCTTCACACAGTTGGGGGCGTCGGCCAGCACGACCCCGTCCAGCTCGACGCGGACGCTGCTGCCGGACCGCAGGGCGTCCACCCGGGAGTAGGGGCTGCGGGGGTGGACGAACACCGGCTCGTCCTCCTCGAACCAGGAGTCCAGCGCCTCCCACTCGAAACGCACGGTGTCGTGCAGGGACCCCGGGGCGCCCTCGCCCCAGACCCACGCCGCTCCCGCGCGGACCTCCGTACCGACCTGGAGGGTGTGGCGGTGCGCGGGGCCCGCGCCGAGCTGCTCCGTGTGCCGGTCGTCGTGGAGCACGCCCTCCACCAGGTCCTCCATCGGGATGCTGAACTGCGGGTACGCCTGCCACTCCCACACGTACAGCGCGCGGCGGGTGTCGAAGGCGACCCGGCCGCCGATCGTTCCCCGGATGCGGCGGGGGACCGGGTCGGC
>NZ_NCTE01001035.1 GCF_002114215.1 Streptomyces sp. 13-12-16
CTCGATGCCGGCGAGCCCCGCCTCCACGGTGCGGGCGACGGCGTCGGTCCACACCTCGCCGGCGGCCAGCTCCAGCCGCGTGCCGTCCAGGGTGAAGCCCTTGGTGGCGACGACGAGGGCGGTGCCGTCGAAGCCCTTGTCGCCGATGACCAGGTTGGAGCCGCCGCCGATGACCAGCAGCGGCGTACCGCTGTCGTCGGCCTCGCGGACGACGGCGATCACCTCGTCGTCGGTCGTCGCGGTGACCAGCCGGGTCGCGGGGCCGCCCAGCCGGAAGGTGGTCAGCGGGGCGAGGGGGGCGTCGTGGAGTTCCTGCACGGGCCCAAGACTACGAGACGGCACCGACAAGCCCCCCTCCCCGCCGTGTCCGGCTCAGCCCAGCCGGACGACCGCCCGTGACATGCCCAGGACCTTCTGTCCGGCGCTGGTCGCGGTGAGGTCGACGCGGACCGTGTGGTCGTCGAGCTTGGCGGCGACCTTGCCGCTGACCTCGATGACGGCGCCCTGGTCGTCGTTGGGGACGACGACCGGCCGGGTGAAGCGGACGCCGTACTCGACGACCGCGCCCGGGTCGCCCGTCCAGTCGGTCACCACGCGGATCGCCTCGGCCATGGTGAACATGCCGTGCGCGATGACGTCGGGGAGGCCGACCTCCTTGGCGAACTTCTCGTTCCAGTGGATGGGGTTGAAGTCGCCGGAGGCGCCCGCGTACTGGACGAGGGTGGCCCGGGTCACGGGGAACGTCTGTGCGGGCAGCTCGGTGCCGACCTCGACGTCGGCGTAGGAGATCTTCGCCGTCATGGTGTTGGTCACGCCTCCTCGGCCGCGCGGGCCACCAGCTTGGTCCAGGCGGTCACGACGTGTTCGCCGGCCTGGTCGTGCACCTCACCCCGGATGTCCAGTATGTCGTTGCCCGCCATCGACTTGACCGCCTCGATGGTCGAGGTGACCGTGAGCCGGTCACCGGCGCGCACGGGACGGACGTAGGCGAACTTCTGGTCGCCGTGCACCACCCGGCTGTAGTCGAGGCCGAGCTGCGGATCGGCGACGACCTGCCCGGCGGCCTTGAAGGTGATCGCGAACACGAAGGTGGGCGGGGCGATCACATCGGGGTGGCCGAGAGCCTTGGCGGCCTCCACGTCCGTGTACGCCGGATTGGCGTCCCCCACCGCCTCGGCGAACTCGCGGATCTTCTCCCGGCCCACCTCGTAGGGCTCGGTGGGCGGGTAGCTCCGCCCCACGAAGGACTGGTCGAGCGCCATGCGCGCGGCACCTCCTGTGTCTGACTGTGTCCGACCGGTCTACCCGGTCTGCCTGGCCTACCTGGTCCGACTGGTCTACCTGGCCTACCTGGTCCGACTGGTCTGCCTGGTCCATCCGGTCTGCCTGCGGCCGGCCGGTCCTGACCGCGGCCGGCCGACGGGAAAACGACACGAGGCCGCCCCCCTGGCTGGGGGGACGGCCTCGTGTACGAGCCTGTTTTATCGCGTTTCGCGGTGCGCGGTGTGCGCGTTGCAACGCGGGCAGTGCTTCTTCATCTCAAGACGGTCCGGGTTGTTACGCCGGTTCTTCTTGGTGATGTAGTTCCGCTCCTTGCACTCCACGCAGGCCAGCGTGATCTTCGGGCGGACGTCGGTGGCAGCCACGTGAGTGCTCCTTGACGAACGGATTGACGGTATTTACGCAAGAAAGAGTAGCCGATCGAAGGACCGACCCCGCAATCGGCTACTGTCTGTAGCGGTGACCGGACTTGAACCGGTGACACAGCGATTATGAGCCGCTTGCTCTACCGACTGAGCTACACCGCTTTGATGCGATCGGGCCCCGCCTCGCGGCGGGAACCTCTCACACCAGAGCCCCAAAACGGAATCGAACCGTTGACCTTCTCCTTACCATGGAGACGCTCTGCCGACTGAGCTATTGGGGCGAGCGATGAAGACATTACACGGTCCGCCGCCGTTCGCCCAAATCCGTTTCGGCCCCCCTCTCCCGGGTGGACCACGCCGGTACGACTATTGGGCTCCTCCCGGCGGGGAAGGGGCCCCCGGCCTAGGCTCGGACTCACTCTGCGTGATCTTGCCTGCGTGACCTTCCCCTCCCCACGCAGCCCGAGCCCCTGGAACGCGATGCCCGACAGCCGGCCGCAGCCACCGTCCCATCCGCCCTCGTCCTCGGACCCGGCTCCGGGGCCGACTGCGGCCGATCCGGCCCCGCTGCTGCTGTGCGGCGCGCGCCTCACCGACGGCCGGACCGTGGACGTACGGCTGGGCGGCGGGCGCATCGAGGCGGTCGGTACGGCCGGCAGCCTGGCGGCGGACGGCACGCGCGCGTGCGGCACACAGGTCGACCTCACCGGCTACCTGCTCCTGCCGGCCCCCGCGGAGCCCCACGCCCACGCGGACACCGCCCTGTC
>NZ_NCTE01001036.1 GCF_002114215.1 Streptomyces sp. 13-12-16
GGGCGCCGGTGCCGTCGAACCAGCGCTCCCAGCGCAGCGGCACGCCGTGCAGGTACAGGCCGGCGGCGGTCTCGGTGAGCGCGGTGGACTCGGGCCGGTCCTTGCGCAGGGCGGGCAGGGCGACGGCGTCCTCGTGTCCGGCGGCGTCCAGGCAGGCGCGGGTGAGCGCGGACAGGGTGCCGTCGGGGCCGAGTTCGAGGAAGACACCCGTGCCGTGGCCGGCCAGCCAGGAGACGCCGTCGGCGAAGCGGACGGGGTGGCGGACGTGGTCGGTCCAGTAGTCGGCGGAGGTCAGCTGCCCGACGGTGGCGGGCGCGCCGGTGAGGTTGGAGACCACGGGCAGCGCGGGGGCCTGCGGGGACAGTCCGGCGACGGTCTCCCGGAACTCCGCGAGCATCGGCTCCATCAGCGGCGAGTGGAAGGCGTGCGAGACGCGCAGCCGGCGGGTGCGGCGGCCGAGGGCGGTGAAGTGGGCGGCGACGGTGTCGACGGCGTCGGCGGCGCCCGCGACGACCACCGCCGAGGGGCCGTTCACGGCGGCGATCGACACCCGGTCGGCGTGCTCGGCAACCAGCGGGGCCACCTCGTCCTCGGTGGCCTCGACGGAGACCATGGCGCCGCCCTCGGGCAGCGCCTCCATCAGCCGGCCGCGGGCGGCGACCAGGGTGCAGGCGTCCGCCAGGGAGAAGACGCCCGCGACGTGCGCGGCGGTGATCTCGCCGACGGAGTGACCGGTGACGTGGTCGGGGGCCAGGCCCCAGGACTCGACCAGCCGGTAGAGGGCGACCTCGAGGGCGAAGAGGGCGGGCTGCGCGTACCCGGTGCGGTCGAGCAGGGCGGCCTCGGCGGTGCCCTCCTCGGCCAGCAGGAGGGGGCGCAGCGGGCGGTCGAGCAGGGTGTCGAGGTGGCCGAGGACCTCGTCGAGGGCGCGCGCGAAGACGGGGAAACGGGTGTACAGGCCGCGGCCCATGCCGGGGCGCTGGGAGCCCTGGCCGGAGAAGAGCACGGCGAGCTTGGGGCGGCCGCGGGTCCGGCGGACGGTGAGGCCGGGCGCGTCCTCGCCCGCGGCGAGCGCCGTGAGGGCGGCGAGGGCGGTGTCGCGGTCGGCGGCGGTGAGCGCGGCG
>NZ_NCTE01001037.1 GCF_002114215.1 Streptomyces sp. 13-12-16
GTCCGGCGCTCCCACAGCCGGGGAGAACGCGCCGGGCGGTACCGACGGCCGTCGTCCCGCGTCCCGCCGCGAGGGGCGCCGGGGGCCGGTGCCGGGCGGGCGCCCGGCCCGCGTGCCACGATGCTGGCATGCGGGTCGTCGTGGTGGGTGCGGGCCAGGTCGGTCACACCGTGGTCAAGTCGCTCGCCGAGGCGCACGAGTGCACGGTGATCGACATCGACCAGACGCGTCTGGAGGCCGTGTCGCACGCCTACGACGTGCGCGTCACGCGCGGCAGCGGCACCCGCCGCGAGACGCTCCTGGAAGCCGGCGTGGCCGACGCCGAGCTCGTCCTGGCGTGCACCTCGCGCGACGAGGTCAACCTGGTGACCGCCATGCTCGCCCGCCGGCTGTCGTCGGCGCGGACGGTCGTACGGGCCACCGGGACGGACTACCTGGAGGCCTGGCGGGCGGGCGACCTCGATGTGGACCTCCTCGTCTCGACGGCGTTCGAGACCGCGAGCGCCGTCGAGCGCGTCCTGCACGTGCCGGGCGCCCGGCACGTGGACTTCTTCGCCCGCGGCGAGGTGGTCGTGCTCGGCGTCGACGTCCGCGGGGCGACGTCGACGCGGCTCGCCGGCCGCCCCCTGCGCGACGCGGGACTGCCCGCGGCGTCGCGGGTGGTCGCCCTCGTGCGCGAGGGGAGACGGACCGTACCGGCCGCGCACGAGG
>NZ_NCTE01000106.1 GCF_002114215.1 Streptomyces sp. 13-12-16
CCGTCACCCGCTCGGCCCGGCGCTCCGCCCTGCGCCGCGCCGCCTCCGGCCCGGCCGGACCCGAGGAGCCCGAGGCGTCCGCGGTCCGCTTCTCCTCCGTGCGCGCGCGCCGGCCCGCGGTCCACTGCTCGGCCCACTCCGGCGCCTCTCCCCGCGGCACCGCCCCGTCCCCGCCCGACCAGAGCAGCAGCAGACCGAGCGCGTGCTTGCACGGGAACTTACGGCTCGGACAACTGCAGTGGTACGCGGGCCCGGAGGCGTCCGCGATGTCGACGACCGTCCGGTACGGAGTGCTCCCACCGCCCTCGCACAGCCCCCACACCGTCCCCTCGTCCGAACTGCCGGTCCCGGACCACGGACCGGCCGCGCCGAGTCTGCTCCCCGCCGTGCGTGACGCGGGGTCAGGCGCCAGTGCCAGCACCTGGTCCGCGGTCCAGCGCACCCCCTGCTGAGTCATGCCACCGAAACTAGATCCCGGCACTGACAATCGCCCCGGCGAGCACGTCCGCACAGGTCAGGGCGATTGTCAGTGGCGTGGTGCACGGTTGGTGGCAGATCCGAACCGGCCGAGCTGGAGGGGGACTCCGCCATGACTGTGTCCGTTGGACCGACGCCCGTCGACCCGACGCGGAACGGCTCCGCGCCCACGAACGCGTCGCCCGCGAACGCCGTGCCCGCACAGGCGCTGCGACCGCACGCCGAGGACGCCTTCGCCGCCGAACTCGCCGCGCTGGCCGCGCAGGACGACCGCCCCCGCCCCGCCCGCTGGCGGCTGTCGCCGTGGGCCGTCGCCACCTACCTGCTCGGCGGCACACTGCCGGACGGCACGGTCGTCACACCGAAGTACATCGGTCCGCGCCGCATCGTCGAGATCGCGGTGGCCACCCTCGCCACCGACCGCGCCCTGCTCCTGCTCGGCGTGCCCGGCACCGCGAAGACCTGGGTCTCCGAGCACCTGGCCGCCGCGGTCAGCGGCGACTCCACCCTGCTCGTACAGGGCACGGCCGGCACCCCGGAGGAGGCCATCCGCTACGGCTGGAACTACGCCCGGCTGCTCGCCCACGGCCCCAGCCGCGACGCCCTCGTGCCCAGCCCGGTGATGCGGGCCATGGCGGAGGGCATGACGGCCCGCGTCGAGGAACTGACCCGCATCCCGGCCGACGTCCAGGACACGCTGATCACCCTCCTGTCGGAGAAGACGCTGCCGATACCGGAGCTGGGCCAGGAGGTGCAGGCGGTCCGCGGCTTCAACCTGATCGCCACGGCCAACGACCGCGACCGCGGGGTCAACGACCTGTCCAGCGCCCTGCGCCGCCGCTTCAACACCGTGGTGCTGCCGCTGCCGGAGACCCCGGAGGCGGAGGTCGACATCGTCTCGCGCCGGGTCGACCAGATCGGCCGCTCCCTCGACCTGCCGGCCGTGCCCGACGGCATCGACGAGATCCGCCGGGTCGTCACCGTCTTCCGCGAGCTGCGCGACGGGGTCACCACCGACGGCCGTACGAAGCTCAAGTCGCCCAGCGGCACGCTGTCGACAGCCGAGGCGATCTCCGTCGTCACGGGCGGGCTGGCACTCGCCGCCCACTTCGGCGACGGCGTGCTGCGGGCCGGGGACGTCGCCGCGGGCATCCTCGGCGCGGTCGTCCGCGACCCGGCGGCGGACCGCGTCGTCTGGCAGGAGTACCTGGAGACCGTGGTCCGCGAGCGCGACGGCTGGAAGGACTTCTACCGGGCCTGCCGGGAGGTCAGCGGATGAACGGCGGGAAGGCGGACACCGCGGGGCCGCTGCTGCTCGGCGTGCGGCATCACGGTCCGGGGTCCGCGCGGGCGGTGCGGGCGGTGCTGGAGGAGGCCCGGCCGGACGTCGTGCTGATCGAGGGCCCGCCGGAGGCGGACGCGTTGCTCCCGCTCGCAGCCGAGGAGGACATGCGGCCGCCCGTCGCGCTGCTCGCCCACGCGGTGGACGAACCCGGCCGCTCGGCCTTCTGGCCGCTGGCCGCGTTCTCCCCGGAGTGGGTCGCGCTCCGCTGGGCGCTGGAGCACAAGGTCCCGGTCCGTTTCATCGACCTGCCGGCCGCGCACACCCTGGCCCGGGAGGACGACGAGGACCCCGGGCCCGGCGCGGGTGACGACGTGCGGATCGACCCCCTGGGGGCGCTCGCCGAAGCCGCCGGGTACGACGACGCGGAGCGGTGGTGGGAGGACGTCGTCGAGCACCGGGGCGTGGGTGAGGGGGACGCGATGGCGTCGTTCACCGCGCTCGAGGAGGCCATGACCGCGCTGCGGGAGGAGTACGGAAGCGGGGGACACCGGCGGGACCTCGTGCGCGAGGCGCACATGCGGCTGCGGATCCGGGCGGCGCTGCGGGAGTCCGAGGACGGCGTGGCCGTGGTCTGCGGGGCCTGGCACGTGCCGGCGCTGCGGCACAAGGCCGCCGTCGCCGCCGACCGCGCCCTGCTGAAAGGGCTGCCCAAGGTGAAGACGGACATGACCTGGGTGCCCTGGACCCACCGCAGGCTCTCCCGGACGAGCGGCTACGGCGCGGGCATCGACTCCCCGGGCTGGTACGGGCATCTGTTCGACGCCCCGGACCGGCCGGTCGAGCGGTGGCTGACCAAGGTGGCCGGGCTGCTGCGGGCCGAGGACCGGATCGTCTCCTCCGCGCACGTCATCGAGGCCGTACGGCTGGCGGAGACCCTCGCCGCGCTGCGCGGACGTCCGCTGCCCGGCCTGGGCGAGACGACCGACGCCGTACGGGCGGTGATGTGCGAGGGCTCCGACGTGCCGCTGGCACTGGTGCGCGACCGGCTGGTCGTCGGCGACGTGCTCGGGGAGGTACCGGCGGCGGCCCCCGCCGTGCCGTTGCAGCGGGACCTCACGCGGATCCAGCGCCGGCTGCGACTGAAACCCGAGGCCGGGGAGCGGGAGCTGGAACTCGACCTGCGCAAGGAGACCGACGCGGAGCGCGGCAGACTGCTGCACCGGCTGCGGCTGCTCGGCATCGGCTGGGGAGAGCCGGCCGCCGCACGCGGCGGCACGGGGACCTTCCGGGAGACCTGGCGGCTGCGCTGGGAGCCCGAGCTGTCCGTGCGGGTCGCCGAGGCCGGGATCTGGGGGACGACCGTACTCGCCGCCGCGACCGCCAAGGCGGAGGCGGACGCCGTCGGCGCGCGGGGCCTCGCCGAGGTCACCGGGCTCGCCGAGCACTGCCTGCTGGCCGCACTGCCCGAGGCGCTGCCCACGGTGATGCGGATCCTCACCGACCGCGCGGCCCTCGACACGGACGTCGGCCACCTCGCCCAGGCGCTGCCCGCCCTGGTCCGCTCGCTGCGCTACGGCGACGTCCGCGGCACCGACACCGCGGCGCTGGCCGAGGTCGCCGCCGGCCTCGCCGCG
>NZ_NCTE01001038.1 GCF_002114215.1 Streptomyces sp. 13-12-16
CCCTTCGGCCGGCCGCCGCCGGCCCCCTCCACACGTGAACGCGGCGCACCGGACGCGCCCGCGCGGCGAAGCCGCAGATCGGACACAACCCCGCACCCCTTCGGCCGGCCGCCGCCGGCCCCCTCCACACGTGAACGCGGCGCACCGGACGCGCCCGCGCGGCGAAGCCGCAGATCGGACACAACCCCGCACCCCTTCGGGCCGGGCGCGGCCGGTCCCCTCCGCAGGTGTTGCGGGCCGGGCGCGCCCGTGTGGTGGAGAGTCGCAGATCAGACACAGTCCCGCGTCCTCAGCGGCCTGTCCTCCCGTCGGCTGCGAGTGAACGTGGGACGTCTCACACCACGGCCCGGCGTCTCGTTCGGGTTCCACAAGTGCGAAGATGGGGCTCGGCAGGACAGGGCCCCATCCAAGGGCCGAGAACATAGAGCGGCCGGACACCAGCCGCCGACCGGTCACTGGAGACCGGCGTGGCGCACATGCATGGAGGACGTGACGTGGCGAACGACGCCAGCACCGTTTTCGACCTAGTGATTCTCGGCGGTGGAAGCGGTGGCTACGCCGCGGCCCTGCGCGGGGCGCAGCTGGGCCTGGACGTCGCCCTGATCGAGAAGAACAAGCTCGGCGGCACCTGCCTGCACAACGGCTGCATCCCCACCAAGGCCCTGCTGCACGCGGGCGAGATCGCCGACCAGGCCCGCGAGAGCGAGCAGTTCGGCATCAAGACGACCTTCGAGGGCGTCGACATGGCGGGCGTGCACAAGTACAAGGACGACGTGATCGCCGGCCTGTACAAGGGCCTCCAGGGTCTGGTCGCCTCCCGCAAGGTGACCTACATCGAGGGTGAGGGCCGGCTGTCCTCCCCCACCTCCGTCGACGTGAACGGCCAGCGTGTCCAGGGCCGCCACGTCCTGCTGGCGACCGGCTCCGTGCCGAAGTCGCTGCCGGGCCTGGAGATCGACGGCAACCGGATCATCTCCTCCGACCACGCCCTCGTCCTGGACCGCGTGCCGAAGTCCGCGATCATCCTGGGCGGCGGCGTCATCGGCGTCGAGTTCGCCTCCGCGTGGAAGTCCTTCGGCGCCGACGTCACGATCGTCGAGGGCCTCAAGCACCTGGTCCCGGTCGAGGACGAGAACAGCTCCAAGCTGCTGGAGCGCGCCTTCCGCAAGCGGGGCATCAAGTTCAACCTGGGCACCTTCTTCCAGAAGGCCGAGTACACCCAGGACGGCGTCAAGGTCACCCTCGCCGACGGCAAGGAGTTCGAGGCCGAGGTCCTGCTGGTCGCCATCGGCCGCGGCCCGGTCTCGCAGGGCCTGGGCTACGAGGAGCAGGGCGTCGCCATGGACCGCGGCTACGTCCTGGTCGACGAGTACATGCGCACCAACGTCCCGACGATCTCCGCCGTCGGTGACCTCGTCCCGACGCTCCAGCTCGCGCACGTCGGCTTCGCCGAGGGCATCCTGGTGGCGGAGCGTCTGGCCGGTCTGAAGACCGTCCCGATCGACTACGACGGCGTCCCGCGGGTGACGTACTGCCACCCCGAGGTCGCCTCCGTCGGCGTCACCGAGGCCAAGGCCAAGGAGATCTACGGCGCGGACAAGGTCGTCGCCCTGAAGTACAACCTGGCGGGCAACGGCAGGAGCAAGATCCTGAAGACCGCGGGCGAGATCAAGCTCGTCCAGGTCAAGGACGGTGCGGTGGTCGGCGTCCACATGGTCGGCGACCGTATGGGCGAGCAGGTCGGCGAGGCCCAGCTGATCTACAACTGGGAGGCGCTGCCGGCCGAGGTGGCCCAGCTCATCCACGCCCACCCGACGCAGAACGAGGCGATGGGCGAGGCCCACCTGGCGCTGGCCGGGAAGCCCCTCCACTCCCACGACTGACGCTCTCGGTCATCGGGCGCGACGACACAGACTTCCGCACTTTTAAAGGAGCAACCGAAACCATGGCGGTTTCCGTAACCCTTCCGGCGCTCGGCGAGAGCGTCACCGAGGGCACTGTCACCCGCTGGCTGAAGGCCGAGGGTGAGCGCGTCGAGGCCGACGAGCCGCTGCTCGAGGTCTCCACCGACAAGGTCGACACCGAGATCCCCGCTCCCGCCTCCGGCGTGCTGTCCTCC
>NZ_NCTE01001039.1 GCF_002114215.1 Streptomyces sp. 13-12-16
CTGCGCCGGGTCGGCGCCTCCCGCGCGGGCATCCCCCTGTGGCTGCTCGGCGTCGGCCACGGCAGCCGCCAGGCCCTCGTCGTCGCCGGGCCGCACGCCAACGAGCCCGTGGGCGGAGCCACAGTGCTGCGCCTGGCCGAGCGCGCCCTGGCCGACCCCCGGCTCACCGAGGGCGCCGACGCCACCTGGAACCTGCTGCTCTGCCTCGACCCCGACGGGCTGCGCCGCAACGAGCGCTGGCTGACCGGCCCGTACACCCTCGGCCACCACTTCCGGAACTTCTTCCGGCCCGGCTTCCTGGAACAACCCGAATGGCTGCCCGACGGCGCCGCAGCCGCCGCGCTGCCCGAGACCCGCGCCCTGCTCGCCCTCCAGGACGAACTGCGGCCCTTCCTCCAGTGCTCCCTGCACGGCGTCGACGTCGGCGGCGGCTTCGTCGAGCTCACCCGCGACCTGCCCGGCCTCGACCGGCGGGTCGCGGGCATCGCCGCCCGTCTCGGCGTCCCGCGCGAACTCGGCGCCTACGACGCCCTGTACTGGCCCGGACTCGGCCCCGCCGTCTACCGCATCCCGCCCCCGCACCGTCGCGACCTCGCCGCCGCCATCACCGAGGCCGCCGTCGAGTCGACGTGGTTCCACCCGCACCGGCACGGCACCGTCACCGCGGTCGTCGAGGCACCCATGTGGGGGGTGGCGACCGTCGGGGACGGCTCCCCGCACGCCGACGTGGAGGCGGAGCTGCGGTCCGTCAGCCGCACCCTGCGCCAGGACACCCGGCTGCTGGCCGGCCTGACGGCCCGCGTACGGCCGTACCTCGCCGGCGTCCCCGACGCGGCGCGGCTGCTCGCCCCGGTCGACGACTACCTCCTGGTCTGCCCAGGGCTCGCCGACGCGTGGGACCCCGACTGCGGGAACGATTCTGCTCGTCCGCTGCCGCCCATGACCACGGCACACCTCGCCGCGCTGCGCCTCTCCGGGCGGCGGCTGGCCGTGCGCACCGCCGGCCTGCTGCACCAGCTGGTGACGCGCGCCGGGCGCGACCCGGCCGGGGCGCTGCCGGAG
>NZ_NCTE01001040.1 GCF_002114215.1 Streptomyces sp. 13-12-16
GGCCCCGGCCCGTGCGCGCCGTGACCGTCCACGGTGTGCGCGGGCCGGGGCCGGGCTCGCCCGCCGTGACGGCCGGCCGCCGGTCAGGGCAGCGGGCGGAGCTGGACGAGGACCAGCCAGGTTTCCGGGCCCGGCTGGACCCGCGCCGCGCGGACCGCGTAGCGGCCCGGAGCGAGCGTGAGGCTCACATGGTCGGTGCCCGTGGAGCCGGTGCCGGGCCAGGCCGCGTCGAACAGGACGACCGTGCCGGGCACCTTCCAGTGCACCTCGGGCTGCCACCGCGCGGTGTGCAGCGCGGCCGGGACGCTCCCCAGGAGTTCCGCCTCGGAGTCACCGGCGATCCAGCGGACGAGGGTGCCGTGCTCGGGGAGGAAGGCGGTCGCGGCGGGCTCGTCGCCCAGGACCAGGGCCGTCGCGTCGCCGACCGGGAGGAGTCCGAGGAGTCCGTCCACCTCGCAGGCCCGGTCGTAGTCCGAGGCCGTCTCCTCGCCGTCGGCGCCCGTCCAGAACGGCAGCACCGCCTCCGGCACCGCGATGAGCGGACCGCCGCCCGACTCCACCCACTCGACCGTGCCCGGCTCCGCGTATCGCACCATGCGCAGAACCTACCGGGTCGACCCCCTTACCGGAACCGGGGGTTCAGCATCCGCAGTCGTCGGCGCCCACGGGTGCCGTCAGCGGGTCGGGGGTCCGGCGCTCCCGGCCCCGCCAGGTCTCGAACTCGAAGCCCTCACGCACCCAGTACTCGAATCCGCCGAGCATCTCCTTGACCCGGTAGCCGAGTTCGGCGAGGGCGAGCGCGGCCCGGGTGGCGCCGTCGCAGCCGGGGCCCCAGCAGTACGTCACGACCGGGACCGACGGATCCAGGAGCCCGGCGGCCCGCTCCGGGACGAGCGCGGTGGGAAGGTGCACCGCGCCGGGGACATGACCCTGGTCCCAGGCCTCGGTGGAACGGGAGTCCACCAGGACGAACCCGGGGTCCCCGTCGGCCGCGAGCGCGGCGGCCACGTCGGAGACATCGGCGTGGAAGGCGAGGCTCGCGCGGAAGTGGGCGGCGGCCTCCGCCGGGGAGGCGGGGGCGACGCGCAGGACGGGGTTCACGGTGGTGGTCGTCATGGGAGAGAAACTACGGCCGCGGGAGCCGGTCCTGAAGCGGAGATCCCCGGCCTTCACCTTGATCGGCCGGGGATTCTCCTGCTACTCCTCATGCATGACCGCGTATTCCCCGGACGCCACCGACTGGCGCATCCTCGACGTCCTCCAGCGGGAGGGACGGGCCAGTTTCGCCGAACTCGCCCGTGCCGTCTCGATGTCCGCGAGCGCGGTCACCGAGAGGGTGCGCCGCCTGGAGGAGGCAGGGGTCATCCAGGGCTACACGGCGGTGGTGGACCCGGAACGGATCGGGCTGCCGATCCTGGCGTTCGTACGGCTGCGCTACCCGACCGGCAACTACAAGCCGTTCCACGACCTCGTCGCCGTGACGCCCGAGATCCTGGAGGCGCACCACGTGACGGGCGAGGACTGCTTCGTCATCAAGGTCGCCGCCCGTTCGATGCGGCACCTGGAGGAGGTGGCGGGCCGGATCGGCACGCTCGGCTCGGTGACCACCAGCGTCGTCTACTCCTCGCCGCTGCCGCGCCGCCCGCTGGGGCGCTGAGCCGGCCCCCTCAGCGGGTGCCGTGCCGGCGCAGCTCCGAGCCCGAGCGTCCCTTCACGACCTCCAGCTGGGCGTGTATCCGGCGCCGCAGATCGCCGACGTGGCTGACGATGCCCACGCTGCGGTCGCGTTCGCGCAGGGAGTCCAGGACGTCCAGGACCTCGTCGAGGGCCTGGTCGTCGAGACTGCCGAAGCCCTCGTCGATGAAGAGGGTGTCCAGCCGGACCCCGCCCGCCTCGTCGGTGACGACGTCCGCGAGACCGAGCGCCAGGGCGAGCGAGGCGAAGAAGGTCTCGCCGCCCGAGAGGGTCGCGGTGTCGCGCTCCCGTCCGGTCCAGGCGTCGACGACGTGCAGTCCGAGTCCGCTGCGGCCGCGGCCGGTGCGGTCGTCGGAGTGGACGAGGGTGTACCGGCCGGACGACATGCGGTGCAGCCGTACGGTCGCGGCGGCGGCGACCTGTTCCAGGCGGGCGGCGAGGACGTACGACTCCAGGCGCATCCTCCGTTCGTTGTCCGCCGAGGTGCCCGCGGTGAGTCCGGCCATGCGGGCCACCCGCTCGTACTCCTCGCGCAGGGGACCCAGCCGGCGCACCGAGGCGGCGGCCCGCGCGGAGAGCCGGTCGAGTTCGGCGCAGCGCCGGTCGGCGGCGTCCCGCGCGGAGGCCGCCTCACGCACCCTGCGGTCCGCGTCCTCGGCGGCCCGCT
>NZ_NCTE01001041.1:0-584 GCF_002114215.1 Streptomyces sp. 13-12-16
CCAGCCCGCCGCCCTCGGTGCCGCCCGCCGGCGCCACGGGAACCGCCCCACCGGCGCCCGCCAGCCCCTGCGCCAGCTCCGCCACCGACGCGGCCACCGCCGCGCTGTGCGACACCAGTACGATCCCCACCAGCTTCCCGTCACTCACCGCCGGCCTCCACGAGTCCGGCGATCAGCAGCGCCGCCGACGTGGCCCCCGGATCCTGGTGCCCGATGCTGCGCTCACCCAGATAACTGGCCCTGCCCTTGCGCGCCCGCAACGGAGTCGTCGCCACGGCACCCTCGGCGGCGGCGTCGCGCGCGGCGGCGAAGGAGTCGCCGAGGGCGTCCACCGCGGGCACCAGCGCGTCGATCATCGTCTTGTCGCCCGGTGCCGCACCACCGAGCTGCCGCACCGCGTCCACCCCGGCGCGCAGCGCCTCGGCCAGTTGCCGGCCGTCCACCTCGGCGGCGTCCCCGAGCGCCTTGCCGGTGCGGCGCAGCAGCGTCCCGTACAGCGGACCGGACGCACCGCCCACCGTCGAGATGAGCAGCCGTCCGGCCTGGGTCAGCACCGCCCCGGGAGTGGCGGGGGGGCCCCTGTC
>NZ_NCTE01001041.1:827-7956 GCF_002114215.1 Streptomyces sp. 13-12-16
AAGAAGTCGGCGTCGAGCACGGGAACTCCTCGTGTGGTCATGGCCCCAGCGTCCCTCACATGCCCCAGCGCAGTCCCGGAGTCCGCACCGGCGCGTCCCACAGCCGCAGCAGCTCCTCGTCGATCTGGCACAGGGTGACCGAGGCGCCCGCCATGTCGAGGGAGGTGACGTAGTTGCCGACCAGGACACGGGCCACGGGGACCCCGCGTTCGCCGAGCACCCGCTGCACCTCGGCGTTGAAGCCGTACAGCTCCAGCAGCGGGGTGGCGCCCATGCCGTTGACCAGGACCAGGACGGGGTTGCGCGGCGTGAGGTCCTCCAGGACCGCGTCGAGGGCGACCTCGGCGATCTCACCGGACGTCATCATCGGCCGCCGCTCCCGGCCCGGCTCGCCGTGGATGCCGATGCCCAACTCCAGCTCACCGGAGGGAAGATCGAAGGTGGGGCTGCCCTTGGCCGGCGTGGTGCAGGCGCTCAGCGCCACCCCGAAGCTGCGGGAGTTCTCGTTCACCTGCCGGGCGATCGCCTCCACCCGCTCCAGCGGCCGGCCCTCGTCCGCCGCCGCGCCCGCGATCTTCTCCACGAACAGGGTCGCGCCCGTGCCCCGCCGGCCGGCCGTGTACAGGCTGTCGGTCACCGCCACGTCATCGTCGACCAGCACCTTCGCGATCTGGATGCCCTCGTCCTCGGCCAGTTCGGCGGCCATGTCGAAGTTGAGCACGTCACCGGTGTAGTTCTTCACGACGAACAGCACCCCGGCCCCGCTGTCCACGGCCGCCGCGGCCCGCACCATCTGGTCGGGCACCGGGGAGGTGAACACCTCGCCGGGACAGGCCGCGGACAGCATCCCCGGCCCCACGAACCCGCCGTGCAGCGGTTCGTGCCCCGACCCCCCGCCGGAGACCAGGCCCACCTTTCCGGCCACGGGCGCGTCCTTGCGCACGATCACCCGGTTCTCCACGTCCACCGCCAGCTCGGGATGGGCCGCCGCCATCCCCCGCAACGCGTCCGCGACCACGGTCTCCGGGACGTTGATCAGCATCCTCATGGGTACCTCCTGGGGGGCTTGGCAGGCGGGTTGCCGACCTGCGTTCTTGCTGGTCAGAGTGGTTATAAGCAGTTCTTGGTTTTGACGATTCGAGGCGGTCGGAAGCGGGCTGTGACGGTACTGGTGCTGACTCAATGCCGACTTTGGTGACGGCTCGTCAGTTCTGCGAGCTGGTTCGTTGCCGGTCGGCCGGGGGCGCCGCTACCGACAGTATCGACCTTGCGGCAGTGAAGGTCACGTGGGCGAACCTTCAGGTCATGTCGGCCCTCCTCACCCCTGGCGGCGGCCCCGTGAGGCTCAGCGGCGTGCGTACCTGGAAACGACTACCCCCGAACGGCCGTCGCGACGGGAGCCGGCCGAGGTGGGAAGGGGTCTTTCGTGGGTGTGCCCTTGTACCTGAGGCCGAGAGTGGATCCACCGCTCGCCTCGCTGCTGGGGGCCGCACCCTTCCTGCACTCGCTCGTCGACCCCCTCGGGTCCCCGCTCGACGTCCTCGTCCGCTCGTCCTCGACCTGCGCAGCCCGCACGCCTACGCCGCCCTGCCCGTCGAGGGGTCGCTCAACATCGTCGACGAGCTGTTCGATGAACTGATCGGGGGAGGGCTCCCCTTCGGCAAGCGGGTACCGGTGCTGCTGGTCCGTCCGGTCGGCGAGAAGTCGCTCCGCTGCGCCGCGCTGCTCACCCGCCTGGGAGACGGTGCCCGCGGAGCGCCGCGTCGCCGCCTCGGTGGACTGGCACCCGGAACACGGCGACCGCCGCCAGTACCTCACCTTCACCGCACCCGGCCTGGACCGCGGCAGCCTGCGCGCCCTCCTCGACTCGTGCCTGCTCACCGATGACGAATACGCGGCGGGCCGGAACCGTTGGGAACAACTTCCGCACGTGTTCGACGACTTGCTCGACCCGGTGTCCTGAAGCCGCGTACGCACCGCACGGTGTGCGAAGAAAGGGACGACCCCGCCATGCCCCGACGCACCAGCACCGACCGGCGCACCGCGAAACGCGCCAACCCGCTGGACACCGCCGGCATCACCCACGTCGACTACGAGGACACCGATCTGCCGCGCAGGTTCATCTCCGACCGGGGGAAGATCCGCAGCCGCCGGGTGACCCATGTGACGCGCCGGCAGCGGCGGCAGGTGGCACGGGCCGTCAAGAACGCGCGTG
Organism: Streptomyces sp. 13-12-16; assembly: GCF_002114215.1. Classification (GTDB taxonomy): domain Bacteria; phylum Actinomycetota; class Actinomycetes; order Streptomycetales; family Streptomycetaceae; genus Streptomyces. The sequence continues at coordinate 3,043 of NZ_NCTE01001041.1, forward strand.
AGACGGCCCTGCTTCCCTGCAGCTCCCGACAGCACAGCTGGAACCTGTCCGTCAGGTCATGCCGAAGAGCGGGATCGAGGTGTTCGTCTCGCCTGCGAGGCGGGACGAGCACCCTCCCGGCTCCGACCGGGCGGGGAACAGCCGCACGGACACGCTCCTACCGGGGCGCCCTCTCGCTGCCCATGGCGATCGAGGTCAGCGCTTCTCATACGGATCCGACGGCTCCGCGATGCGTCGGACGGTCGCAGCGTCCAGCACCGGGGGCCAGGCCGCCGATGATCCCAGCTCGCCTTCGGGGTGCCAGGCACCTGTAACTACCACCCATGTGTCGGCCTCCGGTGCGTCCGCGCCGCGGACCTCCACCCTGACCGTTGTGGCGTCGGCCGCGCAGCACGCGACCCGGAGCCGGGTCACGTACCAGGCGCCGCCGTCCCCATGGGTGACAAACCCGGTCAGCCGGACCGTGCGGTCCTTCAGCGAGTACCCGCTGTCGTAGACGGCGCGGGTACTGAACTCGGCCAGGCTCAGGTCCACCGGGTCCCCGGCGGGCAGCGCGGGGAACGTGCCGACATGCTCCGCGGCGCGTCGGGCCTCTTCGCGCGCGGCGCTGTAGGAACCGAGCGCGGGCGGCGGAAAGAGGAGCAGGGCGGCGGCGGGCAATGCGAGCAGCCAGGCGACGCGCGGGCCGCCCGTAGGGGAGTGGATGTGGCCGTGCCCTTCCTCGGCCGGGTGCGCGCTCCGGTCCATGGGAGCGGTGCCGTCCCGTGCCGCTCGCGCCGTCAACACCGCCCGCGCCAGACCGAGCAACACCAGCAGCGTCCCGGACACGATCAGGTAGGGCCGCAGCCCGGCCTGCACGTACCGCAGATACAGGTCGCTGAACAGCGAGATCCGCAGCACTGCGGCGCCGACCAGCAGCAACAGCACGGCGGGACCGTACCGCCTCACAGCACCCACCACCCCACGAGCACACTGCTCGCCACCGCGACCACCCAGGTCGCGGACGAGAACCGGATGGCGAAGGTCCGCCCGAACGTGCCGGCCTGAAGCGCGAACAGCTTGAGGTCGACCATCGGGCCGACCACCATGAACGTCAGTTGCGCGATCGGTCCGAACCCGCTCAGCGACGCCGCCACGAACGCGTCCGCCTCGCTGCACACGCACAGCACCACGGCGAGGAGGGCCAGCAGGAGCACCGACACCCAGGCGGACGCCGTGAAGACGTCCAGCAGCGAACGTGGCACCGCGATGTCGAAGGTCGCCGCTGCCGCCGAACCCACTACCAGGAAACCCCCGGCGTGCAGGAAGTCGTGCTGGAGCCCCGCCACGAAGGAGCCCGCGCGGGAGGTGCCGGTCCCGGCCGTCGGTGCTTCCGGCAGCCGCAGCCGTTCCTTCCTGCCGAAGCGTGCCCACAACCAGCCCATGGCGACGGCGGTGACGAGCGAGGCGACGAGCCGGGCCACCACCATCAGCGGCTGACCGGGAAACGCGAGGGACGTGGCGACGAGGACGACGGGATTGATCGCGGGTGCGGAGAGCAGGAACGCGAGCGCGGCGGCCGGAACGACCCCGCGCCGCATCAGGCTGCCGGCCACCGGCACGGACGCGCACTCGCAGCCGGGAAGCACCACACCGGCCGCGCCCGCGACGGGTACGGCGAGAGCCGGGCTGCGCGGCAGCAGCCGGGTGAAGACGCGCTCGGGCACGAAGACACTGATGGCCGCGGAGACCAGTGCGCCGAGCAGGAGGAACGGGACACCCTGGACGACGACGGCGGTGAACACGGTCCACCAGGCGGCGACAGGCGGGGTGCAGAGGTCGAGTGCGAGCATCGGCCCGAGGGTTCCGGCGACCGTGGTGATCGTGACGAGTGCGAACCCGCCGAGGGAGATGTACACGACCGCCCGCACGACGAGGCGCACGACATCGGTGAGCCCGCCCCGCCTCTCGGCGTACTTCTGGTCGCTCACGTCACCCGCTTCGCCGCACGGCCCCGCTGACGCGCCGCCCGCAGGAAGCCGCCGAGACGGTGGCCGCGCGGTGCCGGACCAGGACACCTTGCTGAGGCGTCTTCCAGTGCCGTTCCCCAGGGCCTCGGGAGACCCGAAGGACCCGGCTGACGCTGCGTCAACGCCCCTCACATCTTTCTAGTAATGAAATTCATTTCTGACTACTGTACGGGGCGAACCTTGAGGCATCGAGTCTTTGGAGCAGTGATGAGCGACTCCTACGAGCGGTCCGCCGAGTACCTCGACATCCTGATCGCCGAGTCGTGGGGGCCGCTGGCTCCGGCGCTGGCGGACGTCCTGTCGCATGTCCGCGCCGGAACCGGGGCCGTGGTGGACCTCGGGGCCGGGTCCGGCCGGGGCGTGCGCGTCATCTGTGACGCGTTGCCACAGGTTCCGGTGCTCGCCGTCGAACCGTCCGCCGCGATGCGCGCCGTCCTGCTCGCCCGGGTTCACGAGGACGACGAACTGCGCAAGCGCGTCACGGTGGTTCCCGGTGACTGTGCGGGCGCCGACTGGCCCGACGGCGTGCGGGCCGTGGTGGCCCTGAACATGATCGGACACCTGCCGCCCGGGCAGAGGCGCGCACTGTGGAGCCGCGCCGCCCGGCAACTCGCCCCGGGTGGGGCGCTGGTGTTCAACCTCGCCCCGCCGTTCACCCCGGTGGAGGTGGAGCGGGTGCGGATGGCCCGGGTCGTCGTCGGCGAGTTGGAGTACGAGGGCTGGGCGAGCGCGCGTCCCACCGGAGCGGACGAAATCACCTGGCGCATGGACTACGGCGTCCTGCGTCGGGGTCGGCCCTTGGCGGGGACGTCGGTCGAGTACCGCTGGTGGGTCGCGACGGAGGACGCGTTGGTGGCTGAGGTCGCCGAGGTGGGGCTGGTGCTGCGCCGGGCCGGTGATTCCGGCCTGGGGTTGTGCGTTCTCGAGCGTGCGAGCGATCCGGCACGGCAAGTTGGTTGATCTGATAATCATTTTCAACTAGGTTCGTCGGTGTTCCGCCTCCCCGGGTCTCTCTGCGGTGGAGGCGTTGCCCTGCCCGCCTTTTGACGGAGACCGGATGGACCAGCCTGTGCCGAGCGACGACCTCCTTGCCCGCGTCATCGACTGCATCGCCGAAGTCCTCGGCACACCACCCCACGAGGTCGCACGGACGACTCCGCTCGCGGCCCTGGGGCTCGAATCGTTCACCGCGGTGCGGCTGAGGCGGAGGATCCGCGAACGCACCGGACAGGACCTGCCGTTGACGGCCCTTCTGGGTGACGGTGCGACGGCCCGCGCGGTGGCGGACCGTTTGCTCGCCGGGCACGTGCCGGAGAAGGTCACTGATCCCGAGCCCCTCGGTGCCGAGGGTCGGGCGGGGGTGGAACCCGGCGGTGTGCGGAACGGCGGGGAAGCGGAGGAGCACTTCCCCCTGACGCCCATTCAGGCCTCGTACCTGGCCGGGCGGGCCGAGGGCATGCCGCTGGGCGGAGTGGCCACCTTCTACTACTACGAGTACGACCGCACGCCCGGCGGTACGGACCCGCTCGTGGACGTGGCCCGGCTGGAAGCCGCCTGGAACCGACTGGTCGATCACCACCCGATGCTGCGCATGACGGTGGACGACCGGGGCCGCCAGCGCATCGCAGCCACTCCCGGCCCTTACCGGATCGGCGTCACCGACCTGCGGGGTGAGTCCGCCGAGCAGGTGAGGGAAACGTTGTCCGCTCAGCGGCAGGAGCGTTCCCACCAGAACCGGCCCACGGAGTCGTGGCCGTTGTTCGACATCCACGCCACACTGCTGCCCGACGGGCGGACCCGGCTGCACGTCGGCGTGGACGTGCTCCTGACCGACCTCACCGGATGGATGCTGCTGATGCGCCAGTGGGGCCGCCTCGTCGCGGACCCCGACCATCGGCTTCCCGAGCCGGCAGCCCGGTTCGCCGACCTCCAGCGCGCCCGCTCGAGGGACCCGGAGTGGTCGGCCCGGCGCGCCCGCGACCACGCCTACTGGGCCGAACGAGCCCCCGAGCTGCCGCCGTCGCCGCGGCTGCCCCTGCTGCGCGATCCCGCCGACACCACCCCGCCCCGCTTCATCCGCTCCGCCGCCGAACTCGACGCCGGGACCTGGGCGGAACTGCGCGCCCGATGTACGGAGCACGCTGTCACGCCGACCGCGGCCCTGCTCGCGGCCTTCGCCGTCGTCCTCGGCCGGTGGGGAGCCGGGGAACGGATCTGCCTCAACACCACCCTGTTCGACCGCCCGGAGGACGAGAGCGGAGCCGAGGGGGTGGTCGGCGACTTCACCACCACCGCCCTGGTCGGCACGCCACGCTTCCACCCCGCCGACTGGAAGGGCTTCGCCGACTACGCCACCGCCGTCAACCACCGTTTCTGGGAGGACCTGGACCACCGGTCCGTGTCCGGTGTCGAGGTGCTCAGGGAACTGCGGGAGCAGGAACCGTCACCGGTGGGAGCCCTCAGCCACCCGGTGGTGTTCACCAGCGGGGTGGGTCTCGCAGGGGCCGGGGAGCCTCCGGCGTCCTGGATCGGACAGGAGGTGTACGGCATCTCCCAGACCCCGCAGGTCCTGCTCGACCACATCGTGTGGGACGAGGGCGGACGCCTCCGCCTGGCCTGGGACGCCGTCGAGGGGGCGTTCCCCGACGGCTGGGTACCGGCCCTGCTCGACGCCTTCGTACGTCTGCTCCACACCCTGACGGACCCCGACGCCTGGCACGACACCGCCCTGGGCTGGGACCCGTCCTTCCACCCCGAAGAGCCCTTGGACGCCGTGCCCTTCCCGAATGCGGGCCCCCTGCTGCACGATCCGGTCACCGACGCGGCCCGGCGGCATCCGCGACGGCCCGCCCTGCGCACCTCCTCCACCACCGTCACCCACGCCCGCCTCGCGGACAACGCCGCC
>NZ_NCTE01001042.1 GCF_002114215.1 Streptomyces sp. 13-12-16
CGCCCACCTCGACGGCGAACTCTCCGGAGCCGCCCCCGCCCCCGTGCCCGCCGCCCCGGCCCCCCTCCCGGCCGACACCCAGGGGGACGAGCCGGTCGCGATCGTCGGCATGGCCTGCCGCCTCCCCGGCGGGGTGCGCTCCCCGGAGGACCTGTGGCGGCTCCTCGCCGACGGCGCCGACGCCATCGGCGCGTTCCCCGGCGACCGCGGCTGGGACCTCGACGGCCTCTACGACGCCCTGCCCGGCGACCAGGTCACCTCCCGCACCCGCGAGGGCGGCTTCCTGCACGACGCCGCCGACTTCGACGCCGACTTCTTCGGGATCTCCCCGCGCGAGGCCCTCGCCATGGACCCGCAGCAGCGCCTGCTCCTCGAGACCGCCTGGGAGACGTTCGAACGCGCCGGCATCGACCCCCGGTCGGTGCGCGGCAGCCGCACCGGCGTCTTCGCCGGCCTGTCCTCCAGCGACTACCTCAAGCGCGTCACCCACGTCCCCGACGACGTCGCCGGATACGTCAACAACGGCAACGCCAACAGCGTCGTCTCCGGACGCGTCGCCTACACCTTCGGCCTGGAGGGGCCGGCCGTCACCGTCGACACCGCCTGCTCCTCCTCCCTCGTCGCCCTCCATCTGGCACTCCAGGCACTGCGCCGCGGCGAGTGCGCCATGGCCCTGGCCGGCGGTGTCACCGTGATGTCCTCGCCGGAGATCATCGTCGACTTCTCCCGCCAGCGCGGCCTGGCCGCCGACGGCCGCTGCAAGCCGTTCGCCGCCGGAGCCGACGGCACCGGCTTCTCCGAGGGCGTCGGCCTGATCCTCGTCGAGCGGCTCTCCGACGCACGCCGCAACGGCCACCAGGTCCTCGCCGTCGTCCGCGGCTCCGCGGTCAACCAGGACGGCGCCTCCAACGGCCTCACCGCCCCCAACGGCCCCGCCCAGCAGCGCGTCATCCGCCAGGCCCTGGCCGACGCCGGCGTCGGCGCCTCCGAGGTCGACGCCGTCGAGGCGCACGGCACCGGCACCCGCCTCGGCGACCCCATCGAGGCCCAGGCGCTCCTCGCCACCTACGGCCAGGACCGCGACCCCGCACGGCCGCTGCTGCTCGGCTCCGTCAAGTCGAACATCGGACACACCCAGGCCGCCGCGGGCGTCGCCGGCGTCATGAAGATGGTCCTCGCCCTGCGGCACGGCCTGCTGCCCAAGAGCCTGCACGTCGACGCACCCACCCCGCACGTCGACTGGTCCGCCGGCGCCGTCAGCGTCCTCACCGAGGCCACCGAGTGGCCCGAACCGGCCACCCCCCGGCCCCTGCGCGCCGCCGTGTCCTCCTTCGGCATCAGCGGCACCAACGCCCACGTCGTCCTCGAACAGGCCCCGGCCGACCCGGAGCACGCGGACGAGGCGGACACCGACGGCGACGACGCGCGGGAGACCCGCGCCGACCGCCCGCTGCCCTGGATCCTGTCCGCCCGCAGCGACGCCGCCCTGCGCGGCCAGGCCCGTGCCCTCCTCGCCCACCTCGACGCGCACCCCGGCCTCACGCCCGCCGACGTCGCCCTGTCCCTCGTGACCCGCCGGGCCACCCTGGAGCGGCGCGCCGTCGTCG
>NZ_NCTE01001043.1 GCF_002114215.1 Streptomyces sp. 13-12-16
CGACACGGCCGGCGGCCCGGCCCGCGTCTCGATCGGCGTCCGTGAGGTGCTGGGCCGGCTGGGCCGGCCCGTGCTCGCCTCGGTCCTCGCCGTCGCCGCCGGGGTGTTCGCCGCGAGCCGCTTCGAGTCCCCGGTGGCCGCTCTCGCGGCCGGCTGTCCGGCCGTGGCCGCCGTCTTCGTGCCGCTCGCCCTGTCCGTCCCGGGCATCCGCCCCGCATCCGCACTGCGCTCCGTACGCACCGTCACACGAAGGCTCACACATGGCCGCTCCCGTTGATTCCGTCGCCACCGGCAGCCCCTCCGCGCCCCGTCCGGGCCCCGTCCCCTGGGTGGCGATGTACCACTCGGTGGGCGACTGCTCGGACGATCCGTACCGCATCACCGTCACCCCCCGGCGGCTCGAACGGCAGTTGGCCTGGCTGCGCCGGCGCGGGCTGCGCGGCGTGTCCGTCGCCGAACTCCTCGCCGCGCGCGCCCGGGGCGAGGGCCGGGACCTGGTCGGCCTCACCTTCGACGACGGCTACACCGACTTCCTCGCCGGGGCCCTGCCGCTGCTGCGCCGCTTCCGCTGCGGCGCCACCCTCTTCGTCCTGCCCGGACGGCTCGGCGGCGACAACGCCTGGGACCCGCTCGGCCCGCGCAAGCCGCTGCTGACCGCGGACGGCATCCGGCGCGCCGCCGCCGAGGGCGTGGAGATCGGCTCGCACGGTCTCACCCACGTCGACCTGACCCGCGCGGACGACGCCACGCTCACCGCCGAGGTCGCCGGGAGCCGGGCCCGGCTGGAGGAGCTGACCGGCGCCCCGGCCGAAGGGTTCTGCTACCCGTACGGCACGGTCGACGCGCGCGCCGTCGAGGCCGTACGGAAAGCGGGTTACACCTACGCCTGCGCCATCGACCCCGGCCCGCTGACCGGCCCGCACGCCCTGCCGCGGGCGCACGTCGGGCAGAACGACACGGCGTGGCGCCTGCACCTCAAGCTCCGGCTGCACCGGCTGCGCCGGCGCCCGGTGGAGGGCCTGTGATGAGGGCGCTGCACATCATCACCGGGCTCGGTGTCGGCGGTGCCGAACAGCAGTTGCGGCTGCTGCTGCGTCATCTGCCGGTCGACTGCGACGTGGTGACGCTCACCAACCCCGGCACGGTCGCCGAGGGGCTCGGCGCCGACGGCGTACGGGTGGTGCACCTGGGCATGGGCGGCAACCGCGACCTGGCCGCGCTCCCGCGCCTGGTCCGGGTGATCCGGTCCGGCGGCTACGACCTCGTGCACACGCATCTGTACCGGGCCTGTGTCTACGGCAGGATCGCCGCCCGGATCGCCGGGGTCCGCGCGGTCGTGGCGACCGAACACTCCCTGGGCGACACCCAGATGGAGGGCCGCAGGCTGACGGCCGGGGTGCGCGCGCTGTACCTGGCGAGCGAGCGGCTCGGCTCGGCGACGGTCGCCGTCTCCCCGACGGTGGCCGACCGGCTGAAGCGCTGGGGTGTGCCCGCCCCCCGCATCGAGGTCGTCCCCAACGGCATCGACCTGGACCGTTTCCTCTTCGACCCGCAGCGGCGGGAACGCACCCGGCGGCGCCTCGGCCTGCCTCGGGGCGCGTTCGTCGTCGGCGGTGTCGGCCGGCTCGCCCGGGGCAAGCGGTTCGACGTCCTCGTCCGGGCGCTGGCCCTGCTGCCGGAGGACCACTGGCTGCTGCTGGTGGGCGGCGGACCCGAGGAGCACGTGCTGCGCCGCACCGCCCATGAGGCCGGGGTGGCGGGGCGGGTCCTGTTCACCGGCGAGCGTCCCGTCGTCCCCGACGGCTCCCCCGGCCCCGACCTGCCCTCGCTGACCTCGGCGATGGACCTGTTCGCCTCCCCGTCCGCGGAGGAGGCCTTCGGTCTGGCGGCCGTGGAGGCGCTGGCGTCCGGTCTGCCCGTGCTCTACGCCTCCTGCCCGGCGATCGAGGACCTGCCGCCCGAGACCCGTGCCGGCGCCCGGCGGGTGCGCGGCGGCCCCGGGGAGTACGCCCGTGCGATCGCCGAGGTCCGTACGGCGGGCCCCGGACCGCGCACGGCCGGCCGGGCCGCGCACCACTAC
>NZ_NCTE01001044.1 GCF_002114215.1 Streptomyces sp. 13-12-16
CACCCGGCTCGCCGGTGAGCTGCTCGCGCACCGCCCCGCCACGCCGGGCAGCCGCCCCGACGACCCCACCGAGGACGCCGGCGGGCTCGGCGACGCGGGAGCGCTGTGCGCGGTCGCCGACCCGGAGGGCCTGACCACCCACCGGCTCCCCGTCGAGGTCTCCCTGGCCCCCGGCCCGACCCGGGGCCAGACCGTGGTCGACCGCCGTTCCCGCGTCGGCGAGTCCGAGATCCACGAGGGCACCCGCGAGCAGCCCCTGGTCGACGTCGGCCTGGACGTGGACGTGGCCCGCTACGTGAAGCTGTACCTGGCGACGGTCGAGCGCGCCCCGGAGTAGCCGTCCGCCGGGGGCGGCCGGGTCACCGCTGCGGGCCGGTGCTCACGGGGACACGGCCGCCCGTCGCTCCCGCGGTCCGCCACCCTCCGCGCCGGGGGGACCGGACCGGTCCCGGCGAACCGGATGGGGGGATCCCGCCACACCGGCAGGGAATGGCTCCCCGCTGCCGGTGCGTTCGCTTTTACGGTGGTCTGGACAGATTCTCCGCCGGTACCCGCACGCACCCAGAGGAGACCGCGTGACCGATCGCACCCCCGCGCCCGACCCCCGGCCGCCGCACCCCGCCCCCGACGCCACGCCCGACCTCTCCTCCAGGGATCCCGACTGGTGGCGGCAGGCCGTCGTCTACCAGGTCTACCCCCGCAGCTTCGCCGACGCCGACGGCGACGGACTCGGTGACCTGCGGGGCATCACCCGGCGCCTCACCCACCTCGCCACCCTCGGCGTCGACGCCCTGTGGATGAGTCCCTTCTACCCCTCCGAGCTCGCCGACGGCGGCTACGACGTCGCCGACCCGCGCGACGTCGACCCGCGCCTGGGCACCCTCGACGACTTCGACGCGCTCGTCGCCGAGGCCCACCGGCTAGGCCTGAAGGTGATCGTCGACATCGTCCCCAACCACAGCTCAGACCAGCACGTCTGGTTCCAGGAGGCGCTGCGCGCCGGGCCCGGCTCACCGGCCCGCGACCGCTACGTCTTCCGCGACGGCAAGGGGGAGCGGGGCGAGCTGCCGCCCACCGACTGGCAGTCCGTGTTCGGCGGCAGCGCCTGGCAGCGGGTACCGGACGGGCAGTGGTACCTGCACCTGTTCGCCGCCGAGCAGCCCGACCTCAACTGGGGGAACCAGGAGGTCCGCGACGACGTCCGCACCACCCTGCGGTTCTGGGCCGACCGGGGCGTGGACGGCTTCCGCGTGGACGTCGCGCACGCCCTCACCAAGGACCTCGACGAGCCGCTGCGCGACCTCGGCGACCACGCCTCGGGGGGTGAGGCCGCCCTCGCCGACTTCCCGCCCGGCACCCACCCCTTCTACGACCGGGACGAGGTGCACGAGATCTACCGCGACTGGCGCAAGATCCTCGACGCCTACTCCCCGCCCCGGATGGCCGTCGCCGAGGCCTGGGTCCCCGGCGCCCGGCGCGCCCTGTACGCCCGTCCGGACGAACTGGGCCAGGCCTTCAACTTCGAGTACCTCCAGGCCGGGTGGGACGCGGAGGAGCTGCGCCAGGTCATCACGGACTCGCTGGAGACCGCGCACGCCGCCGGCGCCTCGGCGACCTGGGTGCTCTCCAACCACGACGTCGTCCGGCACGCCTCCCGGCTGGCGCTGCCGCCGGGCACGGACGAGAACGCCTGGCTGCTGTCCGGCGGCCACGCCCCCGCCGTCGACCCGGACGCCGGGCTGCGCCGGGCCCGCGCCGCCACCCTGCTGATGCTGGCGCTCCCCGGCTCGGCCTACCTCTACCAGGGCGAGGAACTCGGCCTGCCCGAGGTCGCCGACCTGCCCACCGAGGTCCTCCAGGACCCGATCTGGGAACAGACCGGACACGTCCGCAAGGGCCGCGACGGGTGCCGGGTGCCGCTGCCGTGGACGACGACCGGTCCGTCGTACGGTTTCGGGGCGGCCGGTGCCTGGCTGCCGCAGCCGCCGTCCTTCGCCGCGTACGCCGTCGAGGCGCAGGACGGTGCCGAGGGCTCGACCCTGGAGCTGTACCGCACGGCCCTGCGCACCCGCCGCAAGCTGATCGACGGCGAGACGCTGACCTGGGCGGAGGAGACCCCGGCGGGGGTCCTGCAGTTCGACCGC
>NZ_NCTE01001045.1 GCF_002114215.1 Streptomyces sp. 13-12-16
CTGAGGGCGACCTCCTGCCAGGAGGTGTCCCCGGCGGGCGCGGTCGGCACCCGGGGCCGCGCCCGGAAGGCGCCGGCGCCGGGCCGGGTGACCACCAGGCCCTCGGCGGCGAGCTGCGCCAGCGCCCGGGAGACGGTCACCGGACTCACCCGGAACCGCTCCACCAGGGCCCGGCTGGACGGGAGCTTTCCACCGGGAGAGTAGCGGTCCAGCTCCCTACGCAACTGCTCCGCCAGCTCACCGACACTGCTACGCTCATGCATGAGAGCACACAGTAGCGCTACCGCCGCACCACCGATAGCAGTCACCACTCCTCGCGACCACCGTGGCTTCGGCACCCTCCAGGCCGCCCTCGGCGTGATCGCCTTCTCCCTCACCTTCCCCGCCACCGCCTGGGGTCTCGAAGGGTTCGGACCCTGGTCGCTGGTGGCCGTGCGCAGTGTGCTCGCGGCGTTCGTCGCCGGCGGCTGTCTGCTGGCGGTGGGGGCGCCCCCGCGCGAGCGGAGCCGAGCGTGGGGGAGGGTGCCGCCGCCGGACCGGAAGCACTGGCCCGGACTCGCGGTGGTCGGCGCGGGGGTGGTGCTCGGCTTCCCGATGCTGACCACCCTGGCCCTGCAGACCTCCACCACCGCGCACGCGGCCGTCGTGGTGGGCCTGCTCCCGCTGACCACGGCGCTGCTGTCCGCCCTGCGCGTCGGCTCCCGCCCCTCGCGCACCTTCTGGACGGCGGCCCTCGCCGGGGCCGCCGCCGTGCTGGCGTTCACCGTGCAGCAGAGCGGCGGCGCGCTGACCACGGCCGACCTGTACCTCTTCGCCGCGCTGCTGGTGTGCGCGGCCGGCTACACCGAGGGCGGCAGGCTGGCCCGGGTGATGCCGGGCTGGCAGGTGATCGGCTGGGCACTGGTCCTGTGCCTGCCGCTCACCCTGCCCGTCGCCGCGGTCGCGCTGGCCGTCGAACCGGTGACACTGTCCGCGCACAGCGTGGCCGGCCTGCTGTGGGTGGCGGCGGGCTCGCAGTTCCTCGGGCTGATCGTCTGGTACCGGGGCATGGCGGCCATCGGCATCCCCAAGGCCAGCCAGTTGCAGCTGGCCCAGCCGCTGCTCACACTGGTGTGGTCGGTGCTGCTGCTGAACGAGCAGCTGACGGTGGCCGCCCCGCTGACGGCCGCGGCTGTGCTCGTGTGCATCGCCGTCACCCAGCGGGCACGCGGTTGAGAGGAGGCCCCGATGCGCGCAACCGAGGGCGACCAGCTTGTCCAGCACGGCAGGGTGGTCGGCCAGCACGACAAGGTCGGAGAGATCGTCGAAGTGATGGGCCAGGAAGGGAACCCGCCCTACCGCGTCCGCTTCCAGGACGGACACGAGGGCGTGTGCTCACCCGGCCCCGACACCGAGATCCGGCACAGGGCGACGCGACAGCGGTAGGAGGCGCCGCCGCCGGGCGGGGGCGCCGGGGGAGCGCGTGCCCGGCCCCGCCCGGCCCGGCGGAAACCGGACGGCACCCCTCCCCCGGATCAGCCCGGGGGCGCGGCCG
>NZ_NCTE01001046.1 GCF_002114215.1 Streptomyces sp. 13-12-16
CGGGTCCGCCGGGGTCGGCCGGGCGGCGGGGCCGGCCCGGTGCAGGTAGTCCTCGAGTTCGTCGGCGGCGCGCAGATGGCCGCCGGCCTCGCGCTGGGCGGTCCGCAGGGCGGTCGCCGCGTCCCGGAAGCGGGGTTCGGTGAGCAGGCGCCGGGCGAGGACGTTGACCGTCTCCGCGGAGACGTCCTCGGTGCGGACCGACAGGCCGGCGCCGAGTTCGACGACCCGCCGGGCCACCAGCGGCTGGTCCGCGCCCTGCGGGACGACCAGCAGGGGCACGCCGGCGTCCATGGCCTCGTTGACGCTGTTCATCCCGCCGTGGGTGACGAACAGGGCCGCGCGGGCCAGTACGTCCGGCTGCGGGACGAAGGCGCGTGCGAGCACGTTGTCCGGCAGCGGACCCAGTACGGCGGGGTCCGTGCGCCCGGTGGAGACGACGACGGTGCCGCCCAGCGGTGCGAGCCCGGTGGCGAAGTCGCGCAGCACCCGCGGACCGGCGTCGAAGACCGTGCCCAACGAGGCGTACAGCACCGGGGGTCGCAGCCGGCCGGCCGGGAACGACGGGTCGTGCGGACGGGCGCCGACGCTGGGGCCGACGAACCGGTAGGACCCGTCGAAGGAGTCGGCGCCGGGCTGGAAGGCACGCGAGGTGAAGACCAGGTTGAGCGGTTGCCCCGCGGTCACCAGGTCGAGCAGGGGCAGGTTCCGGGTGTCGTGACGGCGGGACAGCCGCCATCGCGAGCGCAGGTAGCCCAGGGCGCTGCGGGGCCGGGCCGCCGCCGCGGCCAGCAGTCCCCACGATGCGCTGCTGGGGCCGGGCACCCGTCGGTTGAACGCCATGGTGGTGAACACCGAGGCCGCGGGCACCCCGAGTTCGCTCGCGGCGACCGGGCCCCAGGGGCAGGCGGCTCCGTGGACGATCAGGTCGGGCCGGACACGGCGCAGATCGGCCAGCACGGTGGGCAGCAGGGCGAGGGCGGTGCGGGCGAGCCCGTCCAGCATGGTGACGGGCGTGGGCGGACCGGCGAGCGGGGGGCCGTCCCCGGGGTAGAGGCACACGGTCGCGCCGGTGGCCGCCAGCTCGTCCGCGAACGCGGGGGTGGTGTGGTAGGTGACGGTGTGGCCGCGGCGGACGAGTTCGGCCACGACCGGCAGCGTCGGGTTGATGTGTCCGTGCAGGGCGATGTTGAGGAACGCGATGGTGCTCATCGGCGGGCCCCCGGTACTGGGACGGTCCGGGCCGGGCCCGGGACGGCGGAAGGGACGGAAAGGCGTTCCTCGTCCCGGCGGAGTCCGGGGGCACCGGCGTGCGGCCGGCCGAGGGAACGTCCGGCGGTGCCGGGGGCCGCCGGGAGCGGCCGAAGCCCCACGGGCCGGGCCTCGGCGCCGGTCGGCGCCGACCCCG
>NZ_NCTE01001047.1 GCF_002114215.1 Streptomyces sp. 13-12-16
CCGGCGGGGCCGGGCCAGGCGCGTCCGCTGTCATGGCCGCCGTAGACCGCGGCGAGCGTGGAGACGCCCGCGCCGCCGTGCAGGCCGACCCAGGAGAAGCGCCGCGCCGCCGCCCGTGCGGGGGCGGGCTCCGGCGGGGCCGCCTCCGGTACCGCCACCGGTCCTCGGATCCAGATCTCCGGTCCCTGTCCCATGTCCCCTCTCCTGCTCGCCGCTTCGATCCTCATGCCGCCGGGCGGACGGGAAACCCGCGCGGGCGGCCGTTGGGACGAGCCTGTGACAACGCGGTGACGTGAGAAGCGCGGGCGAGCGGACAGACTCGACGGTAGGTGTACGACCCGAATGAGGGAACGATGTCTCGACTCAGCCGCGAGAAGAAGCGGGAACAGCAGCAGGCCGCACATGCGGCGAACCTTGCGGCAGCGCCGATCGACGTCCATGTCCCCGTGGGCCGGGCGGACACGCGCGGGGCGTCGGTCGGCGGGGTGACGGTGATCGCCGGCCCCGGCGAGGAGATCCAGCAGGCGGTGCTGAACCGCCTCCACCGCATCGCCATCGCCTCCGGTCACGCCGTCCTCGCCACCGTGCACGACGAGCGCATCGGCTGCGTCGTCCCGCTCCGGGTCGACCCGGACGGCTCCAGCCACTTCACGGCGCAGCCGGTCCTGACGACGCCGGCGCGGGAGCCCGACGCGGGCCGGCCGACGCACCTGCTGCGCCCCGTGCCCGAGCCGGCGCCGGAAGGGACGTCCGGACCGGACGCCGTACGGGACGCCACCCCCACCTTCGAGCTGCGCCCCGTGCCCGAGCCGGAGGCTCCCCGGGACGCCGTGCCGACGTTCGAACTGAGGGCCGTACCCGGGTCGGCGGAGGTCACGCCGCCCGGCACGGTCGCGCCCCCGACGGGCGAGTTCGGCCCGCCCCCGTCCATGGACGCGAGGCCGCACCCCGACCCGGAGGCCGACCGGTCCCGGGCGCACGGGACCACACCGTCCCCCGAGTCCGAGCCCGTGCTGGATCCCGATCCCAAGCCCACCCCGCCCCGCGGTTTCGACGCCGTGGCGGAGGCGGTGCTCGGTGACGAACCCCTCGCCGCCGGTGAGAGCCGGCTCGCCGAACCCATGGCCCGGGTCAACGACGCAGTCCGGACGGGCAGGATCGACACGGCGGCCCGGCTGGCCGAGGAGACCGTCGCGGAGGCCTCGGGCACCCTGGGGCCGGAGCACCCCGAGGTGCTGCGACTGCGCGAACTCGCCGCGTACATCGCCTACCTGGCCGGTGAGCCGCTGCGCGCCTTCCGGATCTCCCTCGACCTCGCCGTGATCTGCCGTCGCGCGGGGGACGCGGAGGCCGCCTACGGCAACGTCCGCAGCGCGGCGACCGCATGGCGCGCGGTGCGCGAGCCGGTGCTCGGACTGGAGCTCGGGCACGAGCTGATCGCCCTGTGGAACGAGCTCACCGCCGAGGACGGGCCCGCCGCCGACGAGATCGAGGAACTGGAGTCCGCCCGTGCCCGCATGGGCCGGCTGACCGAACGCGCCCGCGCCCGGCAGTCCTGAGAAGCCTCCGCCTCAGGGGCTTCGGGGGCATCGGGAGGAGTCGGGCCGAACCCCTAGTGCAGGCAGAACTCATTGCCTTCCGGGTCGGCCATCAGGAGCCATCCCCCGGAAGGCTCCTCCACCCGCCGCAGCACCCGCGCGCCGAGCCCCTCCAGTCGTGAGAGCTCCTCCTCGCGGCGTCCCGCACCGGGATGCAGGTCGAGGTGGAGCCGGTTCTTGACCGTCTTCTCCTCCGGCACGCGCTGGAACAGCAGCCGCCGTCCGCGGCCGGTGCCGCTCTCCTCGTCGTACGGGTCGTCGGGGTGCCGTACCGCGGCCAGGTCGCGCCAGGCCCGGCGGCCGTGGGACTCGACGGTCAGCTCGGCCGGGACGGCACCCGCGGCCAGCAGCTTCTCGATGAGCGCACTGTTGTCCTCCACCACGTACCGGAGGGCGGCGGCCCAGAAGCCGGCCTGCGCGTGCGGGTCGGCCGCGTCGATGACGACCTTCCAGTGCACGGGGGTGGCCGGTGTCGGTGTCTGCGTCATGCCACCAGTTATAGGGCCCGGCACTGACAACGCCCTGTTCTACGGCTTGGCTTCCAGCGCGCCCGTCTCGGCCGCGGCGGGCACGCTCTTGGCGGTCGGAGCCGCGCCCGGAGCCGCGTCCGCCGCGTCGGCCGGGACGCCGCCCCCGCGCACGCCGGTCT
>NZ_NCTE01000107.1 GCF_002114215.1 Streptomyces sp. 13-12-16
GCCCTGGCGCCGGCGGAGGGACTGGCGCTGCTCGACGCGGCCGCCGGCGCCGCCGAGCCCGCGCTGGTGCTCGCCCGGTTCGACCGGGCGGCCCTCGACACGCCCCCGCCGCTCCTGAGCGGCATCGTCCGAGGCCGCCCGCGCCGCGTCTTTGACACCACCGCACCCGCGGCCGACACCTTGCTGCGGCGGCTGGCCGGGCTCCCCGAGGAGGAGCGCGTCCCCGAACTCGTCGGCATCGTCCGCTCCCAGGCCGCCGCCGTCCTGCGCCACGCCGGAGCCGACGCCGTCGACCCCGACCTGACCTTCCGCGACCTCGGGTTCGACTCCCTCACCGCGATCGAACTGCGGAACCTGCTGAGCGCCGCCGTCGGAATCCGGCTGCCCGCCACCCTCGTCTTCGACTACCCGACCCCCGGCGACCTGGCGCGGCACCTCCTGGAGGAGCTGTCCGGAGCCGTGACGCGGACCTCCGTCACCTCCGTGGTGACGCCCGCGGACGACGAACCGATCGCCATCGTCGCCATGGCGTGCCGTTATCCGGGCGGCGTGGACTCGCCCGAGGGACTGTGGCGGCTGGTCGACGAGGGCGTCGACGCGATATCGGAGTTCCCGACCGACCGCGGCTGGGACGTCGAGGGCATCTACGACCCCGAACCGGGCAAGCCCGGGAAGACCTATGTGCGCAACGGCGGATTCCTGCACGACGCCGCCTGGTTCGACCCGGACTTCTTCGGCATCAGCCCGCGGGAGGCCCGTGAGATGGACCCGCAGCAGCGGCTGCTCCTGGAGGTGTCCTGGGAGGCACTGGAACGGGGCGGAATCGCCCCCACCACGCTGAAGGGCAGCCCGACCGGGGTGTTCGCGGGCGTCATGTACCACGACTACGCCGGCGGAACCGGCGGCGGGAGCCTCGTCTCCGGCCGCGTCGCCTACACCCTCGGTCTCGAGGGCCCCGCGGTGACCGTGGACACGGCCTGCTCGTCGTCGCTGGTGGCACTGCACTGGGCGGCGCAGGCGCTGCGCTCGGGGGAGTGCACCCTCGCCCTCGTCGGCGGTGTGACCGTCATGGGGACGCCGCAGACGTTCATCGACTTCAGTGAGCAGCGCGGCCTGTCCGCCGACGGCCGCTCCAAGTCCTTCTCGTCCTCCACCGACGGCACCTCCTGGAGCGAGGGCGTCGGAGTCCTCGTGGTCGAGCGGCTGTCGCAGGCGCGCCGCAACGGGCACCCCGTGCTGGCGGTGGTCCGGGGGAGCGCCCTGAACCAGGACGGCGCCAGCAACGGCCTCACGGCACCCAACGGCCCGTCCCAGCAGCGGGTGATCCGCCAGGCGCTGGCCGCCGCGGGGCTGTCGGCGGCGGACGTGGACGCCGTCGAGGCACACGGCACGGGCACGACACTGGGCGATCCGATCGAGGCCCAGGCGCTGCTCGCCACGTACGGGCAGGACCGCGCCGAGGACCGGCCGCTGTGGCTGGGGTCGGTCAAGTCGAACCTGGGACACACCCAGGCGGCGGCCGGCATGGCGGGGATCATCAAAATGGTGCAGGCCATGCGGCACGCGAAGCTGCCCAGGACCCTGCACGTGGAGGAGCCGACGCCACGGGTGGACTGGACGGCGGGCGACGTCCGGCTGCTGACACGGGCGCGGGAGTGGCCCGGCGACGGCCGTCCGCGTCGCGCGGGGGTGTCCTCGTTCGGGATCAGCGGAACGAACGCGCACGTGATCATCGAGGAGGCGCCGCCGGCCGGGGACGAGCCGGGGGAGCGCCGCGAACTGCCGGTCGCGCCGGTCGTCGTCTCGGCCAGGACGCCCGAGGCGCTGCGGGCCCAGATCGAGCGGATCGGCACGTTCACCGCGGGCCGCGACCCGCTCGACGTGGCGTTCTCGGCGGCGACGGGACGTGCCGCTTTTGAACACCGTGCGGTGCTCCTCGGACCGGAGACGATCACCGGGACGGGCGGTGACGGCAGGACGGCCTTCCTGTTCACCGGCCAGGGCAGCCAGCGTCCGGGCATGGGCCGGGAGCTGTACGACGTCTTCCCCGCCTTCGCGGCGGCGTTCGACGAGGTGTGCGAGGCGACGGGGCTGCCGCTGAAGGAGGTCATGTGGGGTGACGAGGAGGCGCTGAACCGGACCGAGTTCACCCAGCCCGCGATCTTCGCCCTGGAGGTGGCCCTCTTCCGGCTGGTGCACTCCTGGGGGATCAGCCCCCACTTCCTGGCCGGGCACTCGATCGGCGAACTGGCGGCGGCCCACGTGGCGGGGGTCTTCGACCTGGAGGACGCGGCGCGCCTGGTGGTGGAACGGGGACGGCTGATGCAGGCGCTGCCGCCCGGCGGGGCGATGGTGGCGATCCGGGCCACGGAGGACGAGGTCACCCCGCTGCTCACCGCCGGGACGGGCATCGCCGCGGTCAACGGTCCTTCCTCGGTGGTCGTCTCGGGCGCCGAGGACGCGGTGAACGCGATCGCCGGACACTTCACCGACCGCAAGAGGAACCGCCTCTCCGTCTCGCACGCGTTCCACTCGCCGCTGATGGACCCGATGCTGGAGGAGTTCCGCGAGGTCGCCGAGCGCGTCACCTACCACGAGCCGAAGATCCGGCTGGTCAAGGACATGGCGTCGGCCGCGTACTGGGTGGGGCACGTACGCGACGCGGTCCGCTTCGCCGACGACGTGCGCCGGCTGCACGACGAGGGCGTGACGCGGTTTTTGGAGATCGGCCCGGACGGCGTCCTGACCGCCATGACGCAGCAGAACGTCGAGGGGACGGCGGCGGCCACGCTGCGCCGCGACCACCCCGAGACGGAGAGCCTGTTCGCCGGAGTCGCACGACTGTACGCCGAGGGCGTGCCGGTCGACTGGAGCGCCGTCCTCGACGGGCGCGGCGCGCGGCGCGTCGAGCTGCCCACCTACCCCTTCCAGCGCGAACGGTACTGGGTGACCGAGCAGGCGAAAGCCGTCGCAGGACTCGACCTGGTCGAGCACCCGCTGCTGACCGCGAAGGTCGTGCTGCCGGACACCGGCGGAGCCGTGTTCACCGGACGGCTCTCCCTCGACTCCCACCCCTGGCTCGCCGACCACGACGTGCTGGGCACCCTGCTGCTGCCCGGCACCGGCCTGGTCGAGCTGGCGCTGCAAGCCGCCGACCGGGTGGGATGCGCGGCGATCGACGAACTGACCCTCGAGGCGCCCCTTGTCGTCCCCGAGAAGGGCGGGGTCGCGGTGCGGGTCGTGGTCGGCGGCCCGGACGGTTCCGAGGCGCGCACCGTCGAGATCTACTCGTCCCCCGACGACGAGACCTGGATCCGCAACGCGACCGGTGGCATCGCCCCGTCCGGCGGCTCGCCGTCGGACGACCTGACCGTCTGGCCCCCGAAGGGCGCGACGCCGATCCCGGTGGACGGCGCCTACGAGCGGCTGCTCGCCCGCGGGTACGACTACGGCCCGGCCTTCCGAGGACTCAGGGCGGCCTGGCGACGCGGTGCCGAGGAAGTGTTCGCCGAAGTCGCGCTCCCGGAGGGGACGGACGCGGCCCGCTTCGGCCTGCACCCGGCGCTGCTGGACGCGGCGATGCACGTCGGACTGATCGAGGACGGCGAGGACGAGGCACCGGAACTCCCCTTCTCCTGGAACGGCGTCACGCTCCACCGGGCCGGTGCCTCGGCACTGCGCGTCCGGCTGTCACGCAACGACGGGGAGGACGGCTCGACGGTGCTGGTCGCCGACGAGAGCGGAGAGCCCGTCCTCTCGGTGGAGGTCCTGGCCGCGAGGCCCGTCTCGGTCGGGCAACTGCGGGCCGGCGCCGACCGCAGGGCAGCACTGTTCACCCTGACCTGGACCGAAGCCGCCACCGGCCCCGCGCAGCGGACGCCCGTCGTGGTGTACGAGGCTCCGCGCGCCGACGGCGATACGCCCGAGGCCGTCCGCACGGTCACCGACGCGGTGCTGGCGCGGATCCAGGAGTGGCTCACCGGGGAACACAGCGGCGAGGAGAAGCTCGCGGTCGTCACCCGTCGCGCGGTGCCGGCCGGGGGCACGGACGTCGAGCTGAGCCAGGCACCCGTGTGGGGCCTGGTCCGGGCCGCCGCGGCGGAGAACCCCGGCCGGTTCATGCTGATCGACCTCGACGACGAGGCGACCGTGCCGCCGCTCGTGGACGAGCCCGAGATCGCGGTCAGGGGCGGCGAAGTGCTCGTCCCCAGGTTCGCCCGCGTTCCCGCCGCGGCGGTCGACGGGGCGCACGCCCCCTGGGGCCCGGCGTCGACGGTGCTGATCACGGGCGGCACCAGCGGCCTGGGTGCCCTGGTCGCCCGGCACCTGGTGACGGCCCACGACGTACGGCGGCTGGTCCTCACCAGCCGCCGGGGCGAGAGCGCACCGGGCGCGGCGGAACTGCGCGCCGAACTGGCGGCCCACGGAGCGCGCGTCGACATCGAGGCGTGCGACGTGGCCGACCGTGCCGCGCTGGCCGGGGTGCTGGCCCGTCATCCGGTCGACGCGGTCGTGCACGCGGCCGGTGTCGTGGACAACGGTCTGGTCCGAGGGCTGACGCCGGAGCGCGTGGAGACGGTCCTGCGGCCCAAGGTGGACGGGGCCTGGAACCTGCACGAGCTGACGGCCGACCGCGACCTGTCGGCATTCGTGCTGTTCTCCTCGCTCGGCGGTTCCCTGCTGGCCGCCGGACAGGGCAACTACGCCGCGGCCAACGTGTTCCTGGACGGGCTCGCCCAGCACCGCCACCGGGCCGGCCTGCCGGCGACGTCCCTGGCGTTCGGTCTCTGGGAGGCCGACACCGGGCTCGGCAAGCTGGAGGCGGCCGATCTGCACCGTATGCGGCGCATGGGCCTGCCCGCCCTGTCGCAGGAGGAGGGCCTGGCGCTCCTGGACGACGCGCTGCGCACGCGGGAGCCCGCGCCGGCGCCGTTCAGCCTGGACACGGCGGCCCTGCGGGACCATGACACCGATCGGCTCCCCCCTCTGCTGCGCGGCCTGGTGCGTGCCCGGCGCCGCCGCGTCGGCGGTCCGGCCGCGGACGACGGTGCGGAGCTGCGGCGCAGGCTGGCG
>NZ_NCTE01001048.1:0-375 GCF_002114215.1 Streptomyces sp. 13-12-16
GGGCCTGTCGTTCGTCGCGGGCGGCCCTGATCCGCGCGGCCGGCGCACCTCGGTGCGGGGGCGCCTCGGCCGGGCGCCGTCCGCTGCCGTCGTGGTGCCGCGTCGTCTCAGCGCCCGCCCGCCTCGGCCCGTATCGCGTCCGCCAGGAGTTCGGCCAAGGCGAGGACCGGCAGCTGGGTGTTGGCCGCCGGCACCGTCGGCAGCACGGAGGCGTCGGCGACCCGCAGGTTGGACAACCCGTGCACCCGGCCCGTCCCGTCGACCACGGCGTACGGATCGTCCGCGGGACCCATGGCGCAGGTCCCCACCGGATGCCAGTAGGTGCCCGTGCGGGCCCTGATCTCCTCGTCGGTGAGAGCGGCGGGGGGGGGGCCG
>NZ_NCTE01001048.1:524-1825 GCF_002114215.1 Streptomyces sp. 13-12-16
GCGACGAGGCCGAGCCCCCGCCGGACCACGGCCAGGTCGTGGCCCTCCGGGTCCGAGAAGAACCCGGGCCGGATGTCGAGGGCCTCGGTGGGGTCTGCGGAGCGCAGGGCGACCCGGCCCCGGGAGGCCGGTTTCATGAGGAAGGAGGAGATACCCGCCTCGTACCGGCCCGGCGGCAGGCTGCCGAAGAGCGGAGGGCCCGCCACGGGGAGGATGTGCAGGTCCCAGGAGCCGGGCGGGCACCGGTCGCTGGCGGCCCTGACCAGCATGCGGCTGACGTAGAGGTCGCCCGCCGCCTCCTTGCCGGCCAGCGCGGCCTCGAGTGCCTCGGTGGGTGCCAGCGGGACGAACACACCCGGCTGGTCCGACAGGTTGGCTCCGACGCCGCGCAGCTCGACCTCGGGCCGGATGCCGTGTCCCCGCAGGTGGTCCGCCGGCCCGAGGCCACTGCGCAGGAGCACGGCGGGAGACCCGTACGTCCCGCACGCGACGATGTAGTCGTCGGCGGCCAGGGTGGTCCGCTCCCCGCCGCGGACGATGTCGGCGCCCCGCACCCGGCCGCGCACGACGTGCAGCCGGTCGACGAGGGCCGCGTCGACGATCGTCAGATTCGGGCGCTCCCGCACCGGGTCGAGGTAGGCGAACGCCGCGTTCCAGCGCAGACCGTCGAAGGAGTTGATGAGCGGAGTGCCGTAACCGGGGGCGCCCGAGGTGCCCATGTCGACCGGCGGGTAGCCGAGTTCGCCGGCCGCGTCGAGTGCTGCGCTGCTCCAGACGGAGAACTCGCTCTCCG
This sequence comes from Streptomyces sp. 13-12-16, assembly GCF_002114215.1. GTDB lineage: Bacteria > Actinomycetota > Actinomycetes > Streptomycetales > Streptomycetaceae > Streptomyces. Next base: position 1,318 of record NZ_NCTE01001048.1, read on the forward strand.
GAACCGGCCGCAGCCCCATGTGGTCCACCGCGGCCCGGCGGAAGGGTTCCATGGCCCGCGCCGACCACCGCTCGCCCCCCGCCCGCTCCCAGTCCGTGTGGTCCGCGTGGGCGCCCCAGGTGTTCCAGCACCCGTTGACGCACGAGGAGCCGCCGATGATCCGGGCCCGGATGCGGTGCGCGGCCGCGTGCCGCTCCCACACGTGGTCGCGCGGCAGACCCCGCGCGTCGAGCACCGTGCGCGGCCATCCGTCGCCCTGCGGCCCGTAGTCCCGGCCGGCCTCGACCAGGCAGACCGACCGGTCCGGGTCCTCGCTCAGCCGGGCGGCGAGTACGCACCCGGCCACACCTCCGCCGAGTACGACGACGTCGTAGCTCTTCACCGGTCCTGTACGTGACATACGTCTGCTCCACCATCTCGCCGCCGGACGGCGGCGGTCGTACGAGCCGGGCGGCGGCGGTCCGCCGCCCGGGCGGGGGTGACGCGCGGCCGCACGGTGTGCGGGGGC
>NZ_NCTE01001049.1 GCF_002114215.1 Streptomyces sp. 13-12-16
ATGCTCGCCGTCGCCGGCGACCGCGGCGCCACCGGCGGCGAACTGGCCGCCGCGGCCGGCGGCCGACGCGCCGCGGCCGACCTGGTCTGGCACTACCTGGACCACTCCGCGGACCCCTGGCTGCTGGTCCTCGACAACGCCGACGACCCCGGCATCCTGGAGGAAGGCGCCTGGCTGCGCCCGAGCCCCTCGGGGACGGTGCTGGTGACCACCCGTCACGCGACCTCCCCGCTGTGGCACACCCCGGGGGTGAGCAGCCACCGGATCGGTGTGCTCCCCCTGGAGGACGCCACCCTGCTCCTGCGTGACCTGGCCCCGGAGGCGGGCACCCAGGAGTCCGCACGGAAGGTCGCCCGGCGCCTGGGCTGCCTGCCCCTGGCCCTGACCCTGGCCGGGGCGCACCTGGCCCACCAGCTGCTGGAGTCGTGGACCATGGACGAGTACGACCGGAGGCTGGGCGAGGAGTCGACGGCCCTGGTCGACCGGGGAGCGCCGGTGACCGGTGGCGGACAGTCCCGCCGCCTGGTGGGCCGCACCTGGCAGCTGTCGCTGGACACCCTGGCGGAGGGCGGCCTGCCGGAGGCGACGACCCTGTTGCGGCTGCTGTCCCTCTGGGCGGCGGACCCCGTCCCGCTGTCGCTGCTGATGCCGGCGGCACAGGGCAGGGCCGACGGCCTCGAACACCTCGATCCGCCGCTGAGCGCCGAGCGGGTCGAACCGGCCCTGCGCGCGCTCCTCGACCACTCGCTGATCGACCTGGTCGAGACGGACGGGCACCGCTGCGTGAAGGCCCACGGGGTCCTGCTGGACAGCGTCGCCGCGGGCGTGTCCGACGCGCAGCGCGAGCTCCTGGCGGGAGCGGCGGGCCGGCTGCTGCGGGCGGCGCTGCCGCCGGAGGGCGCCGCGTCACCGCG
>NZ_NCTE01001050.1:0-2561 GCF_002114215.1 Streptomyces sp. 13-12-16
GCACCCGCTGGGTCACGCCGTCCACCGTGACGGGCACCAGGTTCGGGGTGCTCGCCTTCCAGCGGGCGCGGCGGTGACGGGTGTTGCTGCGGGACATCTTGCGCTTGGGCACGGCCATGGGAGGTCCTCTCGGTCCGGTCGTCCCGGAACGGTCGCACGGGAGATGCCGTCAGTGTGCGACAACGATTTTCACGTGCGATTGCTGTCGGAATCCACGCGCCGGGCACCTTCGCCCGGCTGCCGGGCGTCGGTGAGTGCCGACGGGGTGAGGGCCAGGTCGGGGTGCCCCTGTCCCGTCAAGTGCCCCTCGCGCAGCAGGAGACAGGCGTCGGCCGCGCGGGCGGCGTCCAGGTCGTGTGTGGCGTGGACGACGGTCACGCCGTCGTCGGCCAGCTCCGTCAGCAGCGCCGCGATGCGCTCCCTGGCCTCGGGGTCGAGTCCGGTGGTCGGCTCGTCGAGCAGGAGCAGGTCCGACTCCTGGGCGAGCCCCTGGGCGATGAGGGCGCGCTGCCTCTGCCCGCCGGACAGGTCCCCGAGCTGACGGGCGGCCAGGCCGGCGACGCCCATGCGGTCCATGGCCGCGTCCACGGTGGCGCGGTCCCGCCGGGTCAGCCGGCGCCACGGGCCGCGTTCGCCCCAGCGCCCCATCTCCACGGTCTGCCGGACCGTCAGCGGCAGTGCGTCACCGACCGCGCCGCGCTGGGGGACGAACGCCGGTGGCCGGCTGCCGGTGTGGTGCAGCTCGCCGGCTGTGGGCCGGATCACTCCGGCCAGGACGCCGAGCAGGGTGGACTTCCCGCTGCCGTTCGGGCCGACGAGCGCGGTGGTGGCCGACGCCGGTATTTCCGCTGTCAGTTGATGGAGCACCGGATGGCCGGCGTAGCCCGCGGACAGCTCGGTGAAGCGGATACGGAACGTCGTGTCCCCGGGGGCGGCGGAGGGGAGGCCGGATTTTTTGAACATGATTTTCATTGTAGTGTGCTCGCATGGAGTGGTTGACAGCCCCTTTCGAGGCGACCTTCGTTCAACGCGCCTTGTGGGGCGGAATCCTGGTGTCGGCGATCTGCGCCCTGGCGGGCACATGGGTGGTGCTGAGGGGGATGGCCTTCCTCGGTGACGCCATGTCGCACGGGCTGCTGCCCGGAGTGGCACTCGCCGCGCTGCTGGGGGGCAACCCGATGGTGGGGGCGCTGCTGAGCGCGGCGGTCATGACGGCCGGTGTCACCGCCCTCAACCGCACCCCGCGGCTGTCCCAGGACACCGGTATCGGGCTGCTGTTCGTGGGGATGCTGTCGCTCGGCGTCATCATCGTGTCGCGGTCCCAGTCCTTCGCGGTGGACCTGACCGGCTTCCTCTTCGGCGACGTCCTCGCCGTGCGGGAACAGGACCTGGCGCTGCTGGGCGTGGCCCTCGTACTGGCCCTGACCGTCTCGGTCCTCGGCCACCGCGCCTTCCTGGCCCTGGCGTTCGACCCGCGCAAGGCCCGGACGCTCGGGCTGCGTCCGCGCCTGGCCCACGCGGTGCTGCTCGGCCTGCTGGCGCTGGCCATCGTCGCCTCGTTCCACATCGTGGGGACGCTGCTGGTGCTGGGCCTGCTCATCGCTCCGCCGGCGGCCGCGCTGCCCTGGGCGCGCGGCGTGCGGGGCGTGATGGTCCTCGCGGCGCTGCTCGGCGTGACCGCCACCTTCTTCGGCCTGCTGCTCTCCTGGCACCTGGGCACCGCCGCCGGCGCGACCGTCTCCGCCCTGGCCGTGAGCCTGTTCTTCCTCTCCCACCTGGCGTCCGGCATCCGCCACCGCCGCACCCGTCCGGCCGGCATCCGTCCGCCGGCGACCGACTGAGAAAGACCTGAGAGGCGATGTCCTTGTTCGTCCGAAGAAACGTCACTGCAGGGGCGCCGGCCGCGCTCGTGGCCCTCGCGCTGCTCACCGCGGGCTGCGCGGGGCGGGACGACGGCACGTCCTCCCCGAAAGCGGGTTCCACGACTTCCGCCACCCCGCACGGCTACGTCGAAGGGGCCCAGGAGGCGGCCGAGCAGCAGTCACGACTGGTGCTCAACGACCCGGGCACCGGGGACACCCGGGTACTGGACCTGATCACCGGCGGGACGCACGAGGAGTCCCGGACGAGGGGCACCACGGAACTCACCACGGACGGCCGGTTCGGCTACTTCCACACCCCGGACGGCACCCGCGTCCTCGACGCCGGCGCCTGGACGGTGGACCACGGCGACCACATGCACTACTACCGCACCGCGATACGCGACACCGGCAGGCTCCCGGCGGGCCCGGGCGCGCGGGTGCGCGGCGACGCGGCCGTGACCGCGGTGACCGGTGAGGACGGCCGGGCCACGGTCCACCGCCGGGCCGACCTGGAGGAGGGGCGCGTCGGCTCCCCCCGCACGCTCCCCGGAACCCACGCCGGGGCGGTGGTGCCGTACGCGGAGCACCTGCTGACCCTCACCCGCGACGGCCGGAGCGGCACACCGAAGGTCACGGTGTACGACCGTGAGGGTGGGCGCGTGGCGTCCCCGGACGCCACCTGCGAGGACCCGGCGGGGG
>NZ_NCTE01001050.1:2725-5604 GCF_002114215.1 Streptomyces sp. 13-12-16
CGGCGTCCTGCTGGTCCGCGAGGACGACGGAGGCTTCACGGTCGAGAGGATCCCGTACGGCCGCGACCTGCCCGCGGGGGAACGGGCGTCGTCCTTCCGTCACCGCGCGGGCAGCGACACCCTCACCGCACCGGCCGGGAACCGGGCCGTGTGGGTGCTGGACGTCACCGAACGCACGTGGACCCGCGTGGAGACCGGCCCGGTCGTCGCCGCCAACACCGCCGGAGAGGGCTCCCCACTCCTCGTCCTGGAGACCGACGGGGCACTGCACGGCTACGACATCACCACCGGCGAGCCGGTCGCCCGGACCGGGCGGCTCCTCACCGGGGATCCGCGGGCGGGCACCGGCGGACCCGTGATCGAGGTCGACCGCAGCCGTGCCTACCTCAACGACCCGGAAGGCAGTCGCGTGCACGAGATCGACTACAACGACGGCCTGCGCGTCGCCCGCACCTTCGACCTGGACATGAAGCCGGCGCTGATGGTGGAGACCGGACGATGACGACACCGGAACGAACCGTTCTGCGGCTGCGCCGCCTCCTGGCGGCCCTGGTCGCCCTCGCCTGCGCGGCTACGGCCACCGCCTGCACGAGCGGCGACGAGCGGCCCCGGGTCGTGGTGACGACCAACATCCTCGGTGACGTCACCCGCGAGGTCGTCGGCGACGAGGCCGAGGTCACCGTACTGATGAAGCCCGGTGCCGACCCGCACTCCTTCGGCCTGTCGGCCGTGCAGGCCGCCGAACTGGAACACGCCGACCTGGTGGTCTTCAACGGCCTGGGCCTGGAGGAGAACGTACTGCGGCACGTGGAGGCCGCCCGCGAGTCCGGGGTCGCCACCTTCGAGGCCGGCGGGGCGGTGGACCCGCTCACCTTCCGGAAGCAGGCCGACGGAGGCCCCGAGGAGGAGGCCGGGCGGCCCGACCCGCACTTCTGGACCGACCCCGACCGCGTGCGCAGGGCCGCCGGACTGATCGCCGACCAGGTGATCGAGAACGTGGACGGCGTGGACGAGGAGGCGGTCCGGGACAACGCCGAACGCTACGACGCACGACTCGCCGATCTCACCGCCTGGATGGAGAAGTCCTTCGACGGCATACCCGAGGACCGGCGCGCCCTGGTCACCAACCACCACGTCTTCGGCTACCTCGCCGACCGCTTCGGCTTCCGCGTGATCGGCGCGGTCGTCCCCAGCGGCACCACCCTGGCCTCTCCCAGCTCCTCCGACCTGCGCTCGCTCACCGAGGCCATGCGCGAAGCGGGCGTGCGCACCGTCTTCGCGGACTCCTCCCAGCCCACCCGCCTGGCCGAGGTCCTGCGCACGGAACTCGGCGGCCGGGTGCGCGTCGTCGAGCTCCACTCCGAGTCGCTGACCGAGAAGGGCGGGGGCGCCGACACCTACCTGCGGATGATGCGCGCCAACACCGAGGCCATGACCGACGGCCTGACCGCCGGCTGAACCCGCGCCGTCGCACCGGGCCGGCCCGACCAGCCGGCACCACCCGCCACCCGGCCCACCATCCGCCGCCCGACCCACCACCCACCACCCCGACGCCGCGTCCGCGCGGCCGGAAAGGAACACACACAGTGAACAAGCCGATACGCAAAAGAGTCGTCTCCGGTACGGCCCTCGCCCTCGCGGTGTCCGCGGTCCTGACCGCCTGCGGGGGAGGGGGCGGCGCCTCCTCCGACACGAAGGCGGCGAAGGCGACGCCCGGCACCACACCCGCCGGAGACGTCAAGGACCCGCTGGTCGCCACCTTCGACGGCGGCCTGTACATCCTGGACGGCGAGAGCCTGAAGCCGGTCAGGACCATCGAGCTGCCCGGCTTCAACCGGGTCAACCCCGCCGGGGACGACGACCACGTCATCGTCTCCACCGACACGGGCTTCCGCGTCCTCGACGCCACCGGGCAGACCCTCACCGGCATCACCTACGAGGGAGCCAAGCCCGGACACGTCGTACGGCACGCCGGCAGGACGGTGCTCTTCACCGACGGCACCGGAGAGGTCAACGTCTTCGACCCCGCCGACCTCGACGGCGGCAAGAAGCCGGAAGGACGCACCTACACCTCCGCCGAGGCGCACCACGGCGTCGCGATCGAACTGAGCAACGGCGAACTCCTCACCACCCTCGGCACCGAGGAGAAGCGCACCGGCGCCCTCGTCCTCGACAAGAACGACAAGGAGATCGCACGCAGCGAGAACTGCCCCGGCGTCCACGGCGAGGCCGCGGCCCGGGGCGAGGCCGTCGCCGTCGGCTGCGAGGACGGCGTCCTGATCTACAAGGACGGCGAGTTCACCAAGGTCGACGCCCCCGACGACTACGGCCGCATCGGCAACCAGGCGGGCAGCGACGCGTCACCGGTCCTCCTGGGCGACTACAAGACCGATCCGGACGCCGAGCTGGAACGGCCGACCCGCGTCTCCCTCATCGACACCGGGACCGGGAAGCTGCGCCTGGTCGACCTCGGCACCAGCTACTCCTTCCGCTCACTCGGACGCGGACCGCACGGCGAGGCCCTCGTCCTCGGCACGAACGGCGCCCTCCACGTCATCGACCCCCGGACCGGCGAGGTGGAGAAGGAGATCCCCGTCGTCGACGCTTGGCAGGAGCCCCTGGACTGGCAGCAGCCCCGGCCCACCCTCTTCGTCCGCGACCACACCGCGTACGTCTCCGAACCGGGCAAGCGGGGGCTCCACGCGGTCGACATCGAGACCGGCGAGAAACTGGCGTCGGTGACCCTGCCGAAGAGCACGAACGAACTCTCCGGCGTCACCGCCGGCCACTGACGGCCGGTTCGGCAGGACGAGGCGCCCCGGCCCGCCGGCCCGGTCCGGCGCGGCCGGGGCGGCGCTGCCGGCGGACGTCTCCCACCT
>NZ_NCTE01001051.1 GCF_002114215.1 Streptomyces sp. 13-12-16
CCGATGGCGGCGGAGACGGAGGAGTAGGTGAGGAACAGGTCCAGGTCGCGGTCGGCGGTGAGGCGGTCCAGGAGGGCCGCGCCACCCGCCTTGGGCGCCAGTACGGCGGCGAACCGGTCGTCGGTGAGGTCGGCCAGCACCGCGTCGTCCATGTGCATCGCCGCGTGGACGACACCGCGCAGGGGGTGTCCGGTGGCGTCGACGGCGTCGAGGACCCGGCGCAGCGCGGTCTCGTCGGTGACGTCGGCGGCGTGGGCGGTGGCGTGCACGCCGCGGTCGGTGAGTTCCCGGAGCAGGGCGGGCGCGTCGGGGGCGTCGGGTCCGCTGCGGGAGAGCAGGGCCAGGTGCCGGGCCCCGCGGTCGGCCAGCAGGCGGGCGGTGGCGGCGCCGAGTCCGCTCGGTCCGCCGGTGATCAGGTAGGTGCCCTCGCCGTCGAGGCGGAGGGTGCCGGGTGCGGGTTCCACGGGGACGGGTTCGTCGAGGGGGTCGAAGGTGACGACGACCTTGCCGGTGTGCCGGGAGTGCTGCAGGAGGTGGAAGGCCTCCTCGACCCGTGCGGCGGGGTGGACCGTGTGGGGCAGGGGGCGGTAGGTGCCGGAGACGGCCTCCGCCTCGAAGTCCGTGAGGAGCAGGGCGCCGAGTTCCGGGGAGTCGATGACGGCGTCGAGGTTGAAGCCGATGAAGGTGAGGCTGCGGTCGAAGGGGCGCAGTGTGATCGGGTTGTTGAGGAAGATGTCCTTCTTGCCCAGCTCGATGAAACGGCCGTTGGGGCTCAGGAGGCCGAGGCCCTGGGCGATGGCCTCACCGCTGAGGGAGTTCACCACGACGTCCACGCCCCGGCCGCCGGTCAGTTCCCGCACGCGGGGGACGAAGTCCAGGCTGCGTGAGTCGAGTACGTGCTCGGCGCCGAGGGTGCGCAGCAGGTCCCGCTTGGTCTCCGTGCCGGCGGTGGCGATGACGCGGGCGCCCTGACGGCGGGCGCACTGCAGGACGGCCAGGCCCACCGCCCCGGCTCCGCCGTGGACGAGCACGGTCTCCCCGGGGCCGAGACGGGCCTGGTTGACGAGGGTCTGGTGGACGGTCAGGAAGGCGACGGGGAAGGTCGCCGCCTCCGTGAAGCCCAGCCCGTCGGGGATGCGGACGACGGCGGAGGCGGGGGTCGTCGCGTGGGAGGCGAGGGCGGCGGGCACGAGGCCGCAGACCCGGTCGCCGGGCTTCAGGTCCCGTACGCCCTCCCCCACGGCGCGTACGACGCCGGCGCCGTCGGTGCCCAGTCCGCGGCCGATCGGGCTGTTCTCCACCGCCTCGGGCGGCAGCAGGCCGTTGGCCCTCATGGGGTCGCGGTAGTTGAGGGCCACGGCCCGCATCTCGAGGGCCACCTCGCCCGGTCCGGGTGCGGGGAGGTCCGTCTGCCGCCAGACCAGCCGTCGGCGCAGGCCGGGGTCGCGGGCTTCCAGGATGTACGGCGTGCCGGCGGGGACGCCGGGGGGTTCGTCCGCCGGGTGCTGGACCTGCCGGGGGACGAACCGGCCCCCGGCGGTCAGGACGATCTCGTCCTCCCGGGTGCCCGGGTCGTCGTCGCCGGGGGCGAGGAGTTCGCCGGCCAGGCGGCGGGCGTCGGTGTGGGCGTCACCGGTGCGGTGGCACGAGAGGCGTCGCAGGGACAGGTCGGGGCGCTCGTTGGCGAGGGTGCGGCAGGCCGCCCAGACGGCCGCGTCGTCCGGGTGGGAGGGCTGCTCCGGGGCCGGGAAGAGGCCGGTCGGACGGGTGACGAGCCATACGCGGGGGCCGGTGGCACCCTTCGGGCCGTCGCAGGCGGTGGCCAGGGAGCGCAGGAGGGCCGCCCGGCGGGTGGTCCGTACGACGGTGTCGTGCGGGCCCGGCTCGGCGAGCAGCAGGACGACGCGCGGACCGGTGTCCGTGGGCAGGGCCTCGCTCCAGGCGGCGGCCCGGTCGGGCGCGACGACGACGGTGGCCTTCCCGAGGAGGGCGGCCAGTGCCCGCGCGGTCGCCGTCTCGGTGTCGTCCTCGACGGCGATCACCCAGGCGGCACCGGGGGCCGCCGGCGGTGGCCCGGTGTCCGGGCCGTGGTCCTGGCCCGGTCCGTGGTCGCGGCCCGGACCGTAGCCCCGGTCCTGGCCCGCACCGCCGTCGTGGCCCGTACCGCCGTCGTGGTCCGCCGCCGCGAGGAGGACGGAGCGGTCCTCGGGCCCGGTCTGCGCCACACCGGAGAAGCCGCACCGCCGCAGCAGCGGAGCCCACCGGTCGCGGGAGAGGATGCGGGACGCCGGGCGCAGGGTGTGGTCTCCGCGCTCCCAGAAGTCGTCCAGCGTGCCGGAGAGCAGGGCCTGGAGCCGGGCGTGGTGCGGTTCGACGGCCAGCAGGTGTCCGCCGGGGGCCAGCACCTCGTGCAGCCGGCGCAGGGTCGCGGCCAGGTCGGTGGTGGCGTGCAGGGCGTCGCCCGCGAGGACGAGGTCGAAACCGGACCGGGGCAGTCCCTGAGCGATCAGGTCGGCGTCCGGGTCCAGGGTGCGGTGCTCGACGAAGTCGTAGGCGGCGAAGCGGTGTTCGGCTCGGGTGGGACCGCTGCCGGTGGGGGCGGTGCGGGTGTAGCGGGTCCGGTCGGCCGGCAGCACGGGCAGTGCCGCGGCGGTCAGGGCGGTGGTGGTCGCGCCGACCTCCAGGACGCGCAGCGGACGGTCGGCGGGCCAGCGGCCGACGATGTCGCCGAGCAGTGCCTGCACGGCGCGGTGGGCGAAGCGGTGGGCCGGGCCGGTCTCGTGGAGTTGCTCGTACGCGCTGTCCCCGGCCGGCAGGAGTTCGCGTGCGTCGACGCGTCCCCGCACCACGTCGGGCAGCCGGCGCAGCTGCCGGTTGAGGAGCAGCGTCTCGGCGCCGAATCGGGGGTGGTCCTCCACCAGGTAGCGCAGCAGCGCCTCGGCGCGGGTCTCCGCGCCGGTCAGCCGCCAGGTCTGTCCGGTCGTCCGGGCGAGGCCGTGCTCGGCCAGCAGGGGCAGCATCAGCCGCACCACTCGCCGGTGCCGGGGCTGCAGTCCGCCGGCCACCAGGTCGCCCATCGAGAACGGGGCCGCGGGGTCGGCGAGGAGGCCGTGCAGCGTCTCGGCCCAGCGGTGGGCACCGGCCTCTTCGGCGGCGGCGGTGAACCGGTGGTGGCCGCTGTCGTCCAGGGCGGCGCGGGCGGCGGCGATGCGCGGTCCGGCCGCGCGGGC
>NZ_NCTE01001052.1:0-848 GCF_002114215.1 Streptomyces sp. 13-12-16
GGGCGGCTCCGCCACCGCCCGCCGCGCCCGCGCCGCCGGTGCCCGTGACCGGTCCGCCGCGGCCGGACGGCGCCGAACTCGACTACTCCGCACTCGTCCTGTGCGGCCCGGACGAGCCGGGCGGTCGCCGGGGCAGGCTGTTCCCCGGCTCCGGCTTCGACCCGGTGACCGCCGAGTACCGCCGCCGCGCCGAGACGGTGGGCTCGCTGCCCCTTCCCGGGTACGCCGTGCGGCCCCGCGAGTCGGCGGGCTCCTTCGACCACCGGTTCGATGCCGCCGCTCCCGCCGACATTCCCTCGGACGGCACCTGGCACACCGTCACCGTCGGCGAGATCCCGGTCGGCCTGCGCACCGAGTACATCTGCGTCCCGTCCGTGGAGCAGACCGTGTACACGACGCTGGTGCTCTCCAACGCCACCGATCAGGCCCTGCTGGCCGGTCCGGTGGAGGTCACCGTGAACGAGGAGTTCCTGCTGACCGCCGCGCTGCCCACGCTCGCCCCGGGCGGTGTGTCCCGGGTGGGGCTCGGACCGGCCGAGGCCATCGGGGTCACCCGCCGGGTGAACCTGCACGAGTCGACCGCGGGGCTGCGCAACAACGTCACGGTGCTCGACCACCGCGTCCACGTGGAGCTGGCCAACCGGCTTGCGGTGCCCGTCTCCGTGGAGGTGCGCGAGCGCGTGCCCGTCACCTCCGACGCGGACATCCGGATCGAGGAACGAGCCGACTGGGCGGCGCCCGAGGACGACGCCGGTCCGGAGCGCCACGCGCCGGGCACCCGCCTGTGGCGGATCGAACTGCCCGCCGGCGGCACCACCGCTCTCGACGGCGGCTACGAAATCCGGATC
>NZ_NCTE01001052.1:979-2689 GCF_002114215.1 Streptomyces sp. 13-12-16
GCAGGAGCTGACCCAGCATGTCTACGTCATCGGAGCTCATCCCCCTCCCCGTCACCGCCGTCACCTGTACGGAGGACCGCGCTCACGTCGAGCGTGCGGCCGTGCTCGATCTGGAGGCCGGCACGCAGCGGCTGCGCCTCGGACCGGTCAGCGCGCTGGCCGTCGACCGCACCCTCCACGCCGAGCTGACCGACGGCCACCCGGCGACCGTGCTCGACGCGCGGATCGTCCGTGGCTGGACGCCGCGCGGGCCGGGGCCCGCCGACGACGACTCCGCGCTGCGCCGGCGTGTGACGGCCCTGGAGGAGAAGCGGACGGACCTGGAGCAGCGGCGCGACCGGCTGCGTGCCCGCCTCGACCTGCTCGGCCGTCTCGCCGCCGATCTGCTGCGGGAGATCGGCGAGGGCGCCGGCTCCGGGGAGGCGGAAAGGGACCGCTGGACCCGGGAACTGGACCGGGTGGACGGTGAGCGCGACTCCCACGGCGAGCGGCTGCGCTCCGTGGAGGCCGAGTTGTCCGCCGTCACCGCCGAACTGTCCGAGACCCGGCGGGTCCTGGACCTCTCCGAGACGGAGCCCGCCGAGCTGGTCGGTCACATCGAGCTGACCGTGCGCGCCCCGGCCGCCGGGCAGGCCGGGCTGCGGCTGAGCCATCTCACACCGTGCGCGGTGTGGCGGCCCGCCTACCGGGCCGTGCTCGACGGGGATTCCCTCACGCTGGACACGGACGCGATCGTCTGGCAGCGCACCGGCGAGGACTGGTCGGACGTACGGCTGACCTTGTCGACGGCCCGCTCCGCGGGGGCCGCGGAACCGCCCCGGCTCGGCGAGGACCGGCTGACGCTCCAGGAGCGTTCCGCCGCGGAGCGCCGCACCGTCCACGTCGACCTGCGCGAGGAGGAGGTCGCGGACCTCGGTCCCGTCCCCGTACTCGGACTGCCGGGCGTGGACGACGGCGGGGAGGTGCGGGTGCTCCGCTCCCCCGCACCGGTCTCCGTGCCGGCCGACGGCCGCGCCCACCGGGTGCCGCTCTCCTCCTTCACCTCGCCCGCGAGGAGTGAGTACGCCAGTTCCCCCGAGCTGTCGCCCCTGGTCAGCCAGGTGGTGCGGTGCGACAACCGGTCCGGCCACGCTCTGCTCGCCGGGCCGGTCGACCTGGTCCGCGGCAGTGGGTTCAGCGGACGCGGCACCCTGGACTTCACCGCCCCCGGCGCCCCTGTCGAGCTCGCCTTCGGCAGCCGGGACGACCACCGGGTGCTGCGGCACACCGAGGAGACCCGCGGGACCGCCGGGATCTCCCAGCGGACCGTCCTCACCCGGACCGTCCGCCTGCACCTGTCCAGGTTCTCCGCCCCCGGCGAGCACGACGACAGGACGGTCGTCGTCCGGGAGCGCGTCCCGGTCTCCGAGGTCTCGGCGGTGGAGGTACGCCTGCGCCGGGAGGACTGCTCCCCCGCGCCCGACGCGGTCGACGCGGACGGCATCGTCCGCTGGGACATCCCGCTGGCCCCGGGTGGCCGGCGCACCGTCACCCTTGTCTACGAGATCTCGGCGAGCAGCAAGGTCACCGGCCTGTGACCCCGGGGGCGGAAGCGGGGCAGCCGGCCGGCCCCGCCCGCCCGGGGGGCGGCGGGCTCCCGTGGACGGGTGGCGCCCCCGGGCGTGTCCGGCCGGGGTGACCGGTTCCGGGTGAGGCCGTGCGTCCGGCACG
>NZ_NCTE01001053.1:0-904 GCF_002114215.1 Streptomyces sp. 13-12-16
AGGAGCGCCCGGCGCGCGTGCCCGCCGGGCGGGCGGACCGGCCCCGGTGGGACCCGACTGTCAGTGGTGGGCGGCAAGCTGGAGGCGATGTGTGACCGATCTCGACAGGGGAGAGCCGAGCGATGTCCGCCGCCGTACTGACCGACCGCGAGCGCACCGCCGTCCAGGCCTATCTACGGCTGCTGCACACGGTGCGCGCCGCCCTCGACACCCGGTCGGGCCCGCCGGGGCCCGTGGGGCCCCCGACGGTGCCGCCCTCCGTGCTCGCCGAGGCGGAGACCGCCCTGGCCCGGGCGGGCCTGGCCGGCAACGAGGAGGTGTTCTTCCGGATGCTGCGCGACTGGCACCCCGAGCCGTAGGAGGGGTGCCCCGCTCAGCTGTGCGGGACGGCGACCGCCGTGGCGACCAGGTCCTTCTCGGTGATCCAGCGGCCGGTGAAGTGATCGACCACCCGGGTGCCCACGCGCGGGCCGGGGACGAGGAGGGTCGCCCGGAAGCCGCCGCGGGTGGGGTCGCCGGGGTCGGCGAAGAGGTCGAGGTCGGCCTCCATGAAGTCCAGCCACTTCCCGGTGAGCGGGAACCACGCCTTGTAGACGGACTCCTTGGCGCTGAACAGCAGCCGGTCCCAGTGCACGGCGGGCAGCTCCTCGGCCAGCCCGCCGATCCGCGCCGCCTCCCGCGGCAGCGCCACGGAGGACAGGACGCCTTCGGGCAGCGGGGCGTGCGGCTCCGCGTCGATGCCGAGGGACGCCAGGTCGGCGGCGCGCACCAGGGCGGCGGCGCAGTAGCCCTGGCAGTGGGTCATGCTGCCGGCCAGCCCGTCGGGCCAGACGGGGGCGCCCCGCTCACCGGGCAGCACCGGCTGCGCGGGCACGCCCAGCTTGTCCATGGCGCGGCGGGCCCC
>NZ_NCTE01001053.1:1140-3250 GCF_002114215.1 Streptomyces sp. 13-12-16
GTCTGCGGCAGCAGTTCCTCGATCATCGTCCCTCGTCCTCCCCCGGCACGATCCGGCGCAGCCGCCCCGGCGGCTGCGTCCGCTTGCGCCATTCTCGCGGATAGCCCACCGACACCTCCTCGAAGCGGACACCGTCCTGCCGGGTGGTCCGGGGGATGTGCAGATGGCCGTAGACCATGGTGTGGACGGGGAACCGCCGGTGCCAGTCGTCGGTGAGCACGGTGCCGCACCACATGGCGAACTCGGGGTACCACAGGACGTCCGTCGGATGGCGGTGCAGCGGCCAGTGGTTGACCAGGACGAGCGGCAGTCCGTCCGGCACCTCGGCCAGCCGGCGCCCGGTCTCCTCGACCCGGGCCCGGCACCAGGCCTCCCGGCTCGGGTACGGGTCGGGGTGCAGCAGCTGCTCGTCGGTGCAGACGACCCCGGTGCCGTGCGCGTACTCCAGCCCCACGTCCTTGGTGGCGCACCCGGGGGGCAGGAACGAGTAGTCGTACAGCAGGAACAGCGGTGCGACGACGACCGGGCCGCCGGGGCCGTCCCAGACGGGGTAGGGGTCCTCGGGTGTGATCACCCCGAGGTCGCGGCACTGTTCGACCAGATGGTCGTAGCGGGCGACGCCGCGCAGGGTGACCGGGTCGCTCGGGTGGGTCCACAGCTCGTGGTTGCCGGGCACCCAGACGACCTTGGCGAACCGGCCGGCCAGGGTCTTGAGGGCCCAGCGGATGTCCTCCACCGTCTCCGCGACGTCACCGGCCACGATCAGCCAGTCCTTGTCCGACTCGGGCCGCATGCCGTCGACCAGGGCACGGTTCTCGGTGTAACCGATGTGCAGGTCGCTGATGGCCCACAGCTGTCCGCCGCCGTCTGTCCCCGACATCACCCGTCTCCCCCTTCAGCCGTCACACACTCCCGCACGAACGAGATCACATCCGTGCCGCCGGGACAAGCACGACCCGTCACTCGTGTGTGGTACTGGAACGGCTGCCGAAGCCCTATGATCTGCCCCATCACCACCGCCGTGAAACGTCCTGCGCACAGGGCGGTTCGGTGACCCTCCACACTCCTGCCCGGGCAGCGGGCCGCTGAGCCCTGCCCGCGAACCCCGGAAGGCGGCCTGCATGGTCTCTCGCGTACGCGTCTGGCTCAACCGCACGTACGCGGAGAACGTGTTCTTCATGGATCAGCTGCGGAGAAATCCCGGCGACCGGGCCGTCGAGATCCACGCCACCCACGGCGATCCCGACTCCCCCGTGCTGGCCGCCGCCGACACCGCCGAACTCGAACCCGAGGGGCTGTCCCCGGCGGCGTACGTCGAGTACGCGCTCGCCCAGTGCGAGCGGCGCGGCATCGACGTGTTCGTGCCCCGGCTGCACCAGGCGGCGATCGTCGCGCACCGCGCCGAGTTCGAGGCGGCCGGTACGGCGCTCCTCGCGCCGCCGCCCGAGGCGGTGGCCGTGTTCCACGACAAGGTGATCGCCTATGAGGCGGTCCAGGCGATCGGGGTGCCCGTGCCGCCGTGGTGGCGGGTCCGCAGTGCGGACGAACTCGTCGCGGCCGTCGACGAGTTGGAGGCGGGTGGGTACCGGGCCTGCTTCAAGCCCGCGTCCGGCGCGGGCGGGGTGGGCTTCCGCGTGATCACCCGTGCGCCCTTCTCGCTCACCCAGTTGAGCGGCTTCCCGAGCCCGCACGTGCCGCTCGGCCTGGTGCTGGACGCCCTGCGGGAGGCCGACGAGCCGGTGGACTGGCTGGTGATGCCCCGGCTGGAGCAGCCCGAGGTGTCGGTGGACTGTCTCACCGGCACCGACAACCGGATCCGGCTGGCGGTGGGGCGCACCAAGAACGGCCGGCGCAGGGGCTTCACGCTGCACGAGCAGTGGCTGGAGCCGGCCCGGCGGATCGCGGAGGGCTTCGGACTGCACTACCTGTCCAACATCCAGTTCCGGATGCTGGGCGAGCGGCCCGTGCTCATGGACGTCAACACCCGGCCGGCGGGTGGGCTGCACCAGCTGTCGCTGTGCGGGGTGAACGCCCCGTGGGCCGCCGTGCGGCTGGCGCTCGGCGAGGACCCGGGCGAGCTGGTACCGCCGTTCCTGGGCCAGGACTACAC
>NZ_NCTE01001053.1:3434-5996 GCF_002114215.1 Streptomyces sp. 13-12-16
CCGACGTGCCCACGGCCGCGCCCGCGCTGGGGGCCGTACCGGCTCCGGCCGCGTCCGTGGAGCCGCGGACGGCGACCGGGGCGCGCGCGTAGAAATTTTTTCGGGGAATTTCCGCCGGGGGTGTATCAGGGGCCGGGCCGCGTGCTCTTGATGGTGAAGGCGACTTGGGGAAGCCGCCGGGGGGGGGAAGCACGGGGGAACGGGGGGCTCGGGTCGGTCGGCCGCTGTCACGGGGGGCGACCGGCCGGCCCGAAGCCGTGTGCCGTGCCGGCTAGCCGAGGTAGGCGAGGCCGGGGTGGACGGCGGTGTAGCCGTCGACGAGACGGCGGGCCACGTTCACGGAGTCGACGAGCGGATGCAGCGCGAACGCCTTGACGGCCGTCGCGCGGGAGCCCGACCGGGCGGCGGCGAGCACCTCGCGCTCGACGGCCTTGACGGCGCAGACCAGACCGGTGGCGTGGTCGGGCAGCGGGTCGACGGAGACCGGGTGCGCGCCACCGGCGTCCACCAGGCAGGGGACCTCGATGACGGCGTCCCCGTCCAGGGGTGACAGGGTGCCGCGGTTGCGGACGTTGAGGATCAGGGTGGCGCGTTCGTCGCGGGCGATCGCCCGCATCAGGGCGAGCGCCACGTCCTCGTAGCCGCCGGACAGGTCCTCGGCCTCGCGTTCGCCCGCACCGGCCGCCTCCCGGTTCTCGGCCATGTAGGTGGCCTCGCGTTCGGCGCGGGTACGGTTCCACAGCTCCAGGGCGGGCACGTCGGGGCCGGTCACCCCGGCGTAGAACCGTGCCTGCTGGTCGTGCAGGAACGCGCCCCGCGTCCGCTCCGCCTCCTGGTAGGCGCGTACGGCCTCACGGTTGAAGTAGTAGTAGTGCAGGTACTCGTTGGGGATCGCGCCCAGGGACTGCAGCCAGTCGGCGCCGAAGAGCCTGCCCTCCTCGAAGGAGCCGAGCAGGACGGGGTCGGCGAGCAGGCGCGGGAGTTCGTCGCGGCCGGCGACCCGCAGACCGCGTACCCAGCCGAGGTGGTTGAGGCCGACGTAGTCGATCCACGCCTCCCGCGGCCGCGCGCCGAGCGCCCGGGCGACGCGGCGGCCGAGGCCGACCGGTGAGTCGCAGATGCCGATGACGCGGTCGCCGAGGTGGCGGGACATGGCCTCGGTGACCAGACCGGCGGGGTTGGTGAAGTTGATGACCCAGGCGTCGGGGGCGAGTCGGGCCACCCGCCGGGCGATGTCGACGGCGACGGGCACGGTGCGCAGGCCGTAGGCGATGCCGCCCGCGCCGACCGTCTCCTGGCCGAGCACGCCCTCGGCGAGGGCGACCCGTTCGTCGTTCGCCCTGCCTTCGAGGCCGCCCACGCGGATCGCGGAGAAGACGAACGCGGCGCCGCGCAGCGCCTCGTCGAGGTCGGTGGTGAAGGACACCTCGGGCGCGTCGGGCACACCGGAGGCCTGTTCGGCCAGCACCCGGGCGATCGCGCGCAGCCGCCCGGCGTCCACGTCGTGCAGGACGACACGGGTCACCCGGCCCTCGGCACGGTCCCCGAGCAGCGCCCCGTACACCAGCGGCACCCTGAATCCCCCACCGCCCAGAATCGTCAGCTTCACATCCGCACCTTCCCACCACGACGAACCGGGACGACCCTACTCGCGGCGCGACCGCGCCGGGTACGCTCCGCCGACCCGACCCACCGGAGGACAGCCGGACATGACCAGCCGCTCCGCGCCCGACCGTCTGCTGTCCGTGCTCGCGGCCTTCGACCACGCGCACCCGGCGCTGACGTTGACGGACATCAGCCGCCGGGCCGGGCTCACGCTGACCACCGCGCACCGGCTCGTGGGCGAGCTCGCCCGGTGGGGCGCGCTGGAGCGGGACGCGTCGGGGACGTACCACGTCGGGCTGCGGCTGTGGGAACTGGCCGCGCTCGCCCCGCGCGGGCCGGCGCTGCGGCAGGTCGCGCTGCCGTACCTGGAGGACCTGTACGAGGCGACGCACGAGAACGTGCAGCTGGCGGTGCGCGACGGGGGTGAGGTCGTCTACACCGAGTGGCTGTCGGGGCGTTCGTCGGTCGGCGTGCACATACGGGTCGGCGCCCGCTGGCCGCTGCACGCCACCGGGGTCGGCCTCGCCCTGCTCGCGCACAGCGACGCCGGCTTCCAGGAGGAGTACTGCGCGGGCCCGCTCGCCTCCTTCACCCCGTACACGATCACCGAACCGGAGCCGCTGCGCCGGGTACTGGCCGAGGTGCGGCGCTCGGGCGTCGCGGTGAGCGACCGCCAGGTCACCCCGGACGCGCTGTCGGTGGCGGCGCCCGTACGCGGCCCCGACGGCACGGTCACCGCCGCGGTGTCGGTCGTCGTCCCCCACTCCGACGCCCGCGTCCCCACCCTGACCCCGGCCCTCCGCCTCGCGGCCCGCGGCATCTCCAGGGCCCTGGGCTGGCACCCGGCCGCTGCGGTCCCCGCCAAGGACATCTGAGGCCCTGCTCCCGGATGCCCCGGCGCACGCGGAAGCACCTGACGCCTCCCTCCACGGCCCGACTCCGGCCCCGGATCACCGG
>NZ_NCTE01001054.1 GCF_002114215.1 Streptomyces sp. 13-12-16
CCGCGGTCGCCGCGCCAGCGGCCGCCGTCCCCCAGGCCCAGCGGCCCGCCGGTCCGGACGTTCCCGCAGGTGACGAGCCGGTCACCCCACAGGGAGCGCGGGCCCCGCTGCACGGTCCCGGCGGTCAGGCGGTTCGGCCCGCGAGTCCCGCACGCCTCGCGCGGGTGCCCGCGATCACCCGCGCGGACATCGTCGAGCGGGCCCGGAACTGGGTCACCCGGAAGATTCCGTACGGCGTGGGCTCCTACTGGTCCGACGGTTACCGGCAGGACTGTTCGGGTTACGTCTCGATGGCCTGGCGACTGCCCGGGAACGAATGGACCGGCAGCCTCGGGAAATACGCCGAGAGAATCACCAAGGACGAACTCCAGCCGGGCGACATGCTGCTGTTCCACAATGCGGCCGACCCGTACGGCGGATCACATGTGGTCCTTTTCGGCGGCTGGACGAACACCACCCGATCTCAGTACGTCGCCTACGAACAGACCGCGCCGCACACCCGCCGGAAGACCACCCCGTACGCCTACTGGAACAACTCCGCGCGTTATGTCCCGTACCGCTACAAGGGGGTGACCGACGGCGCGGCGGGGGCGGGGGCGTCCCTCCCGACGGGCCGGATCCCGTTCCCCGGAGCGGCGTATTTCGGCCCCGGCGCGGAGAACGAGTACGTCGCCGAGCTCGGCCGGATGCTCGTCGCCCGCGGTGCCGGGGGCTTCTACCCCGCTCCTTCCGGACCGCGCTGGACGGACGCGGACCGCAGGGCGACCCGGGCGTTCCAGGAGGCCCAGGGGTGGCGGGGCGCGGCGGCGGACGGGCTGCCGGGGCCGCTGACCTGGGAGCTGCTGGTGACCGGCGGGGGCCGGGACGTACAAAACGGAGGTTCCGCTTCCGGCTCGCGCGGGGTGCCGGACTATCCGGGCCGGGCGTCGTTCCGGCCGGGCGCCGTCAACGACCACGTCGCGCGGCTCGGGAGACGACTGGTGGAGAAGGGGTTCGGCCGGTACTACTCGAAGGGGCCGGGACCGCGCTGGAGCGAGGCCGACCGCCGCAACGTGGAGGCCTTCCAGCGGGCCCAGGGCTGGCGCGGCGGAGCGGCGGACGGCTTTCCGGGCCCGGAGACCTGGCGTCGGCTTTTCCTTTCATGACGCCCTGTGACGTCCCATGACGTCCCATGACGTCCTACTTACGGTGCATGACGTCCCACGGCGTCCCTGGAAGTGACCGATGTGACGCATCTGGCGCGGAGGCTGGAGGCACGCGTGACCACGACGACATCCCCCGTCCCCGAGAACGTTCCCGAACACATCCCCGAACGCGTTCCCGGGTCCGGGGGACCGGTGGACGACGCCCCGGTGGGTGTCGTGGCGGGCGACGGCCCGGTGGGTGGTGGTCCGGCGGACGGCGGCTCGGCGGCCGTCCGGCCGGTCCGGCTGATCCACACCGAGTCCACCACCGAGATCCCCGTCCACCTGCTGTTCCGCGACGCCCCCGAGCCGGCGCCGGTGCGGCTGCGTCCGGCGGTCGTCGCCCGCCGGACGGACGCGGACGGGAAGCTCCCCCAGGGCCAGGGCACGGGTACGGGCACGGGAAAGCGGGTCCGGTCGGTCGTCCCGGAGGTCGACCCCGAGCTGGTGGAGCGGCCCGCGCGGGTGCTGCCCGGCCTCGCGGGGGTGCTCGCCGGGGTGTGCGGGGCGGCCGGCTGCGCGGTCACCTCGTGGTGGGCGGGAGTGCTGCCGCCGCTGGTGGCGGAGGCGCTCG
>NZ_NCTE01001055.1 GCF_002114215.1 Streptomyces sp. 13-12-16
CTCGCCGCGGACGCGCTGTTCGGCCTCGGCGGCGGAGCGGCGGGCGAGCAGCAGCAGTGAGGTGACCATGGCCGCGCGTTCCAGCGTGCGCTGGTCGACGGGGTCGAGGCCGGGGTGGCCGCGCAGGACCAGGGCGCCGAGGAGTTCGTCGCCGGCGGCCACCGCGGCGATCCAGTCGTCCCGGTGCCGTACCGCGTGGCCTTCCGCCCGTGAGGACTCCAGGGCCCGGCCGGGGGCCGCGGTGGCCTCGGTGAACTCGACCGTGCCGTCCAGGACCTGGGAGACGGCGGCGGCCACGTCGTGCACCCCGCCGCCGCGCAGGACCAGTTCGGCCAGCCGGTCGTGGACCTCCGAGGCGCGCTCGATGACCGCGCTGCGGTCCTTGATGATCTCGTTGGCGCGTTCCAGGCCGGCGAGGGCCGAGCGGGTCTCGGCGAGCAGGTTGGCGGTGTCGATGGCGGCCGCGGCGAGGGCGGCGAAGGAACCGAGCAGGGCGATCTGCTCCCGCTCGAAGACCCTGGCCCGCCGGTCCGCGGCGAACAGGACGCCGATGACGTGGTGCCCGAGCGTCAACGGCACGCCGAGGATGGCGACGAGCCCTTCGTCCCGCACACCGGTGTCGATGCTGTGCGTGTG
Source organism: Streptomyces sp. 13-12-16 (assembly GCF_002114215.1). GTDB lineage: Bacteria > Actinomycetota > Actinomycetes > Streptomycetales > Streptomycetaceae > Streptomyces. Next base: position 637 of record NZ_NCTE01001055.1, read on the forward strand.
CTGGAAGCGGTCGTCGCGGAAGTAGTCGTCGGTGACGTAGGGGCGGGCGGTCTGGGCGACCAGGCCGCCGAGCCCCTCCCCCATGCCGAGGCGCAGCTGCTGGAAGCGGGCGGCGACCGAGCCCTCGGTGACCCGCATGTAGGTGTCGCCCCTGACCGGGTCGTTCAGGCTGAGGTAGGCCACGTCGGTGCCGAGCAGGGAGCGGGCGCGCTGCACGATCGCCTGGAGCACGGCGTCCAGGTCGCGCAGTCCGGCGAGGTCGTGGGCGGTCTCGAAGAGCGCGGACAGCTCGGCCTCCCGGCGGCGGCGCCCCTCCAGCTCCGCGCGCACCCGCAGGGCGAGCACCTTGGCCTGCTGGAGGGCGGTGATCCGCTCGGCGGGCAGTCCCTCGGCGCGGGCGAGCAGCACCGGCTGCTCGTACGCCTCGGCGGGGGCTCCGCGGGCCAGCAGCTCCAGGAACGGCGTCTCGGCGCCGCCGGACGCGGGGCCGGCGTCGGGACG
>NZ_NCTE01001056.1 GCF_002114215.1 Streptomyces sp. 13-12-16
CCGGGGCCGGGGCACGGTCCAGCCGGCCTCGGCGAACGCGGGCAGCGCGGCCTGCCAGCCGAAGGCCCCCAGCACGAGCGCGGCCCGCACCGTCGGCCGCAGCAGGTGCAGCTCGCGCACCAGCCAGGGCCGGCAGGTGTCCCGCTCCTCGGGGGTGGGCTTGTTGGCCGGCGGGGCGCAGTGCACGGGCGAGGTGACGCGCACGCCGTACAGCTCCAGGCCGTCCCCGGCGTGGGTGGAGCCCGGCTGAGAGGCGAGCCCCACGTCGTACAGCGCCTGGTACAGCACGTCCCCGGAACGGTCCCCGGTGAACATCCGCCCGGTGCGGTTGCCGCCGTGCGCGGCGGGCGCCAGGCCGACGATCAGCAGCCGGGCGTCCGCCGGCCCGAACCCGGGCACCGGCCTCCCCCAGTACGTCCAGTCCGCGAACGCGGCCCGCTTGGTCCGGGCGACCTCCTCCCGCCAGTCGACCAGCCGGGGGCAGGCACGGCAGCCGGCGACGCGCTGGTCGAGCCGGTCGAGGCCACGGGGATCCATGGTTCCACCGTAGGTGTTCGGGGCGGGCGAAAACCCCGCACCACCGGCCGGGACCAAGGGTTAAGGTCGGGACCATGGCTTCTGAGAGTGCCGAGGACCCCAAGGTCGCCGCCGCCGTGGCCGCCGCCGAGGCGGCCGGCCCGCCGAGTGGTGAGTCCGTACGGATCGACAGCTGGATCTGGTCGGTGCGGCTGGTCAAGACGCGTTCCCTCGGCGCCGCCGCCTGCAAGGGCGGGCACGTCCGGGTGAACGGCGAGCGCGTGAAGCCCTCCCACTCCCTCCGAGTCGGTGACGAGGTGCGGCTGCGGGCCGAGACCCGGGAGCGGATCGTCGTCGTCAAGCGGCTGATCCGCAAGCGGGTCGGCGCCCCGGTGGCCGTCCAGTGCTACATCGACAACTCCCCGCCGCCCCCGCCCCGCGAGGCCGTCGCCCCCG
>NZ_NCTE01001057.1 GCF_002114215.1 Streptomyces sp. 13-12-16
GGGGGGGGGGGGGGGGCGCCCCCCCGCCGCAGACACCCGCGACGGCGCTTCTCCTCCGGCGGGAGGCGACCGTTCGGCCGACGGTGACTGCCGGAGCCATCGGGCGGCCCGCACCGCACGGTCCCGCCCCGCGCGTTCTGCTCACCCGCCCGTACCGGCGCTCCGTCGCAGGGCGCGCCCGATGCGGCGGACCGCGGTGGTGGGTCTCAGCCCGCGCTCGACGCGCAGGAGGAAGCTGACCGGGGAGGAGGCGAGTGCTGCGTCGCGCTGTCTCCGGGCTCCGCCGAGGATGCCCACGGCTGTCGCGCCGACACCGGCCACGATGCCCGCCGCGCTGCCCGCCACGGTGCCGCCGACCGTGCCGATCAGTCCGCTCGCCAGGGCCGCCGAGGTGGGGGTGTCGAAGGTGGTGCTGACGGAGGTGGTGATCGTCTGGAGGCCGACACCCTTCATGGCCTCGCGCAGCTTCACCAGCTCGACTTCGAAGTCCTTGTGCACCGCCTGCCGCACGTACATGTCCAGTGCCTGCGGACTGCGGATGTCGGCCAGTTCCTCGCGCAGGTCCGCCGCCGTCCGGGCGATGGCGTCCATGTAGGCGAAGAACTCCGGTTCGTACTTCTTGCGGAGTTCCACGATCTTCTCGGCGGGCACCCCGGCAAGCCGTGCGGGGAGCACGCACCGCACCGACAGCACCCCGACCCGTCCTGCCAGGTCTCCGGTTCCGACCGGGGCCGGGGCACCGCCCAGGAGGACAGCCGCCATCCGTTCGGCGTCCCAGGGGTCGACGGCCGTGTGGGCGGCCTCCTGGTCGGTGACGGGGAGGAAGGCGGTGCGGCCCGCGAGTTCGGCGGTCAGCGCGCACTTGTAGACCCAGGCGAGCGCCGGGTCCACCCCGACCCACGCGTGGTACGTGTCACGGTCGACCGTGTTGCGCACCCGCCGCACCGCGAGTCCGGTACCGAACAGGGTTTCCCTCAGCTCCGGCGACATCTCCTCCGGGTACAGGCCGGCCAACGGCCGGCCCCCGGACGGGACGAAGCGCGCGTGGTCGTCCACGAACGCCTGGGTGCCGGGCGGCGAGGGTTCGGCGTTCACCACGTCCACGGCGTCCGGTCCGCCGGTGCCGTGGACACCGAAACGGCTCCGCACCTCCGCACCGCGCTCGTCCACGAGCCGCAGCAGATGCCGTGACGCCGCCTCGACGGCCCCGGCGGGGTCGATGTCCTGGATGAAGCCGAGATCCTCCCGCAGGACACGGACGTGGTCCGGGTCCGAGACGCGGAAGCCCCGGGGCACCACGCGGGCCATCTCCGGTAGGTACAGCGCGGCGGCCTTGATCCACGCCGGATCACGGAAGTGGACGTACGGGTAGTACAGACCGGTGCGCTGCACGGACACGCTCCTTCGTGGAAGTACCCGAGCCCTGTGGGCCGTCACCCGGTGATGTTAGTCAGGGGGACCGGGTGTGTCGGCCGGTCGTTTTCCGTCCGCGATCGTCTCCGCGAGCTGGTCGGACTCCAGCACGCTGCCCGCGGGGCCGGCCGGGTTGACGTAGAGCGCGTGGCCGGGGGGCAGGCGGTCCAGGAGGGCCGGGACGGTGACGTGGTCGAAGGCGAAGCCGCCCACGGCGTTGAGGTGGGGTGAGGCTGTGAAGACCGGGACGACGAGCCCGCCGTCCTCCACCGCGGCGGTCACCAGGGACCCGTCCGGCAGGGTCAGCACCGCCACCTCCGCGGTGGCCAGGGCGCGCAGGACGTCCTCGGCCGGTCCATAACCGGTGACGGCGAGCTGGAGGGCTTCGTCGACGTCGTCGGTGGGCTCGGGCCAGCCGAGCGACTCCGGGGAGGGGCGGTACGCCTCGTTGTCCTCCCACTCCTCGATCTCGCCGGTCGGCCCCGTGCGCCAGCGGCCGACCACGACCCGGTCGGGCGGCACGCCCTCGCCGTCCCAGCCGGGGTCGATCATGCTGATCCAGTGGTCCGGCGCGAGCCGTGCGGCCTCGACGATGTCGTCGGGGGGCGTGGGCACCGCCGTCCCGCCGCGCTCGGTCGTCCCCTTCGCCGGCACGCTCTCTCCACCGACGTCCATGACGGTCATTCGTCGCTCCACTCGTCCACCGGTCCGAGGATCTCCCGGAACCGGGCGGCGAGGCGCGCGACCGTCCGGGGGTCCGTTCCTTCCGCCGCCAGCAGGTCGGCGAGGCGGCGCACCGCGTCACGGTACGCCTCCGCGGCGTACCGCCAGTCCGCGAGCACGGAGTCCGCATCGCCCGGCAGGAGCAGCCCGAGGGCCGTCTCCCACGTCCGGGCGGCGTCGGGGCCCGGGGTCGCGGTCTCGAAGTCCGTGAGGGCCGAGCGCCAGATGCGGCGCGACACCGCGGCCGCGACGGCGCCGAGGGTGTCCGGCCACGGGCCGGGGCGGGCCAGCAGCAGCCGCACCTGGTCGAGCGGCGGCAGCCCGCTGCCCCGGACGCCTCCGCCGAGCTGTGCCTCGACGTCCATTCCGGGAGTGATGCCGATGCCCGCGTCCCTCAGTTCGGCCAGGGTGACGAGCTCGGTGCCGGTGAACCCCGGCGGGTTGCCCGGCAGGTCCTCCGCGCTCACCAGGCCGGCGATCCACCGGCGCCGGGCCTCCTCGGACGGCGGCGCCTGGAGCGGGGTG
>NZ_NCTE01000108.1 GCF_002114215.1 Streptomyces sp. 13-12-16
CGCCGCCGGGTCCTTGTCGGCCCACGCGCGCGGCGGCGGGGGACCGGTCACCGGCTGGCCGGGCTGGGGCAGCCGGTCCTCGCTCAGCGCCTTCGCCCGGTCGACGGCCGCCTGCCACTGCTCGAGCTGGCGCCGCCCCACGCGCTGCCCGAACCCGTTGAGCGCGGCGAGGGCGTGGAGGTTGGCGGGGAGGGCGAGCGCGGCCTCCACGATCGCCGCGTCCGAGAGCACCTTGCCCGGGGAGACGTCCCGGCGCTGCGCGATCCGGTCGCGGGTCTGCCACAGTTCCCGTACGACGGCCATCTGCCGGCGCCGGCGCACCTTGTGCATGCCGGAGGTGCGCCGCCAGGGGTCCTTGCGGGGCTCGGGCGGCGGTGCCGAGGCGATCGCGTCGAACTCCTGCCGGGCCCAGTCCAGCTTGCCCTGCCGGTCCAGCTCCTTCTCCAGCGCGTCGCGCAGGTCGACCAGGAGCTCGACGTCGAGGGCGGCGTAGCGCAGCCAGGGCTCGGGCAGCGGGCGGGTGGACCAGTCGACGGCGGAGTGGCCCTTCTCCAGGACGAAGCCGAGCACGTTCTCGACCATCGCGCCGAGTCCGACGCGGGGGAACCCGGCGAGGCGACCGGCCAGCTCGGTGTCGAAGAGACGGGTGGGCACCATGCCTATCTCGCGGAGGCAGGGCAGGTCCTGGGTGGCGGCGTGCAGCACCCACTCGACGCCGGACAGCGCCTCGCCCAGACCGGACAGGTCGGGGCAGGCGACGGGGTCGATCAACGCGGTGCCGGCGCCCTCGCGGCGCAGCTGGACGAGGTAGGCGCGCTGGCCGTACCGGTAGCCGGAGGCGCGCTCGGCGTCCACGGCGACGGGGCCGGTCCCGGCGGCGAAGGCGGCGACCACCTCGGCGAGCGCGGCCTCGTCCGCGACGACGGGCGGAATGCCCTCGCGCGGTTCGAGCAAGGGGGTCGGCGCCTCCGTAGCAGAAGATCCGCCGTCGTCCGGAGGAGCGCCTCCGGTGGTGCGCAGTGAACGGTCTGCTGCGGTGTCGTGGGCGTCGGTCACCTGTCAAGGGTATCCGTGCCGTGAAGGCGCCCGTCGACGGTCGTGTTCCGTGACGGGCGCCGGTGGGTCGTATTCCGGTCAGGAGAGGGAAAGATCGCGTGCGTGAGCCCGGGGGCGGGGCGGAACGGGACGGGTGGGTGCGGTCAGTGGATGATGCCGGTGCGCAGGGCCACCGCCACCATGCCGGCGCGGTCGCCCGTGCCGAGCTTGCGGGCGATGCGGGCGAGGTGGCTCTTGACGGTCAGCGCGGACAGGCCCATGGAGACGCCGATCGCCTTGTTCGACTGGCCCTCCGCCACCAGCCGCAGCACCTCGACCTCGCGGCCGGACAGTTCCCGGTAGCCGCCCGGGTGGCTCGGGGCACCCGGGGGGCGGCGGTGCAGGCGGGCGGCGGCGGCGCCGATGGGGGCGGCACCGGGGCGGGTGGGGAGCCCGAGGTTGGTGCGGGTGCCGGTGACGACGTAACCCTTCACTCCGCCGGCGAGGGCGTTGCGCACGGCGCCGATGTCGTCGGCGGCGGAGAGGGCGAGGCCGTTGGGCCAGCCGGCCGCCCGGGTCTCGGAGAGGAGGGTGAGGCCGGAACCATCCGGCAGGTGGACTTCGGCGACGCAGATGTCGCGGGGGTTGCCGATGCGGGGACGAGCCTCCGCGACGGACGAGGCCTCGATGACATCGCGTACACCGAGCGCCCACAGATGGCGGGTGACGGTGGAACGGACGCGCGGGTCGGCCACGACCACCATGGCGGTCGGCTTGTTCGGGCGGTAGGCGACCAGGCTTGCGGGCTGCTCGAGGAGAACGGACACCAGGCCTCCTGGGTACGGGACGGGCCGGCTCGTGGGGGGTGCAGTGGGGACGAACCGTGCTTTCAAGGTCACAGTCGTCTTCGGCAATAAACCTGGTGTCCTTTAACGAATGATCACGAAGTGATGAGTAACAATCCGAGCAATTCGGACGCACGAGCGATCATTCGAAGACCGAACGGTTTCGATCCGCGTCGCAACGCTTCCGAAAGTGGCCGTGTCGACAAAGAGATGGGCGAGGGCGACCGCCGGGAGCCCCGAGCGGGAGGCTCAGCGCGACTGCGGCCCCCTCCGCTGCGGCAGCGTCACCACGGACGCGTCCCCGGCGGCGGCCGGCGGCAGCCCCGCGACCTGGGCCAGCAGATCGGACCACGCCACCAGATGGGCGGCCGCGTCCGGGGCCCCGCCCAGACCCTCCCGGGGCGTCCAGGACGCCCGGATCTCGATCTGCGAGGCGGCGGGTCGCGCGGACAGCCCGCCGAAGTAGTGGGAACTCGCCCGCGTCACCGTGCCGCTCGGCTCGCCGTACGTCAGTCCGCGCGCCGCCAGCGCACCGGTCAGCCAGGACCAGCACACGTCCGGCAGCAGCGGGTCCGCCGCCATCTCCGGCTCCAGCTCCGCGCGCACCAGCGTCACCAGACGGAAGGTGCCCCGCCAGGCGTCGTGCCCGTCCGGGTCGTACAGCAGCACCAGCCGGCCGTCGGCCAGATCCTCCTCGCCGTCGACGACCGCCGCCTCCAGCGCGTACGCGTACGGGGCGAGCCGCTTCGGGGCGGGCGCGGGATCCACCTCGATCTGCGTCCGCAGCCGCGCGCCGCGCAGCGCCTCGACAGCGGCCCGGAAGGGCAGCGGGGGCGCACCCCCCGCGCCCCCCTGACCGGAGTCCCCTCCGGTCTCCTTCCGTTCGTCCATTCCGCCAGCGCCGTCCGACAGTCGTCCCTGAGCCGCAGCCATGCGGGGAAGATTAAGCGGAACGGGCCCCCGGCGCAGGGAGGGACACCCGCGCCGCCCGGCGGTGTCCGGATCCCGCCCCGCGGGCCCTGGGGTCCGGGCGCGCCGGAGGGTCGTGCGAGACTTGCCGGTGTGAGTGCCAACGCAAGCCCGAAGGGCCAGACGCCGACCGCGACCCCCGATCCCGTCAGGAACGACGCGGTCCAGGAATCCGCCTTCCTCAAGGCGTGCCGGCGCGAGCCCGTGCCGCACACGCCGGTGTGGTTCATGCGGCAGGCCGGGCGCTCACTGCCGGAGTACCGCAAGGTCCGCGAGGGCATCGGGATGCTCGACTCCTGCATGCGCCCCGACCTGGTCACCGAGATCACGCTCCAGCCGGTGCGCCGCCACCACGTCGACGCGGCGATCTACTTCAGCGACATCGTCGTCCCGCTCAAGGCCATCGGCCTCGACCTCGACATCAAGCCCGGCATCGGCCCGGTCGTCGAGCAGCCCGTGCGCACCCGCGCCGACCTCGCCCGGCTGCGCGACCTCACCCCCGAGGACGTCTCCTACGTCACCGAGGCGATCGGCATGCTGACCCGCGAGCTCGGGTCCACCCCGCTGATCGGCTTCGCGGGCGCCCCGTTCACCCTCGCGAGCTACCTCGTCGAGGGGGGCCCGTCCCGTACGTACGAGAACGCCAAGGCGATGATGTACGGCGACCCGGAGCTCTGGGCCGACCTGCTCGACCGCCTCGCCGACATCACGGCCGCGTTCCTGAAGGTCCAGATCGCCGCCGGCGCCTCCGCCGTCCAGCTCTTCGACTCCTGGGCCGGCGCGCTCGCCCCCGCCGACTACCGGCGCTCGGTGCTGCCCGCCTCGGCGAAGGTGTTCGACGCGGTGGCCGGCCACGGCGTCCCGCGCATCCACTTCGGCGTGGGCACCGGCGAGCTGCTGGGGCTCATGGGCGAGGCCGGCGCGGACGTCGTCGGCGTCGACTGGCGCGTCCCGATGGACGAGGCCGCCCGCCGCGTCGGCCCCGGCAAGGCGCTCCAGGGCAACCTGGACCCGACCGTGCTGTTCGCCGGCCGGGAGGCCGTCGAGACCAAGGCGCAGGAGGTCCTGGAGGCCGCCGCCGGACTGGAGGGCCACGTCTTCAACCTCGGCCACGGCGTCATGCCGTCCACCGACCCGGACGCCCTGACCCGTCTCGTGGAGTACGTCCACACCCGGACGGCGCGCTGACCCACCGCGTACGCGCCGCACGCGCGTCGGAACCCGGGGGCGGGGTACTGGGCACACGTTGCCCGCCACGTTCGCTCCCGGGTACGGGCAGGTGGAGGCCCCATGAGGCTCGAGATGTTCGACCCCGCCCCGATCGGCGTCGTCTTCACGCAGGGGCCGGAACACCGGCTCGCGTACATGAACGCCGTCTACCGGAACACCTTCGGCGACCGCCCGCTGGGCCGGACGATCCGCGACGCCTTCCCCGACCTCGCGCAGTCCGGCTACTTCGACATCTTCGACCGGGTCTTCGCCACGGGCACGGCCGAGGTGCTCACCTCCGTACCCGTCGACCTGGCCTACCCCGGCCCGGTGGACGGCGGGACCCGCTACTTCTCGTTCAGCATCTCCCACGCCACGATGAGCGACGGCCGGCCCGGCGTGCTCGGCGTGATCGTCGAGGTCACCGAACAGGTGACCGGCGAGGAACGCATCCGTGTGCTGTCCGAGGAGCGCCGCCGCGCGCTGCAGCGCTACCGCAGCCTGGTGAACGCGAGCTCCCAGATCGTGTGGGTGACCGGCCCCAAGGGCGGGGTGAGCGAGCCGAGCCCCGGCTGGCAGCGGGTGACCGGGCAGAGCTGGGAGGAGTTCCGCGGCGACGGGTGGATCGACGCCCTCCACCCCGACGACCGCGCCGCCGCCGTCGAGTCGTGGCAGCGGGCGCTGGACGAGCAGGCGCCCCGCTGGACCCACACGTACCGGCTGCGGCTGGCCGACGGGGGCTACCGTCACTTCGCCGTCGACGCCGCACCGGTGCGCGACGGGGACACGGTGATCGAGTGGATGGGCACCTGCGCGGACGTCGAACAGGAGTGGCAGGAGGCCCGGCGTGAGGAACTGCTGGCGCGGGCCACCACCGCCACGGCCGGCATCGTACGGCTGGACGAGATGTTCGCCGCCCTCGCCGATGTGATCGTTCCGGGCATCGCCGACAGCTGCACCGTCCACCTCCTCCCGCACGCCCTGCACCGGCTGCCCGGCACCCCGCTGACCGCGCGGCGCATCACCGCGACCACCTGCGAGGGCCTGCCCGACCTGCCCCCGCACCGCGAGGAGCACCTGAGGTCCGGCAGCCCGCTCGCCCGCGCCGCCGACCGGCGCAGCCCGCTCCACGCCGTCTTCCCGCCCGGCGAGCCCCCGCCGGAGCTCACCCCGCCCGACGGCGAACCCTGGCTGGCCGACGGGGTCAACAGCGCCGTGGTCTTTCCCGTCGTCGTCGGCGGCACCACCGCCGCCCTGGTCACCGTCTCCACCAGCGGCGACCGCCCTCCCCTCGGCCGGACCGATATCGGCCTGCTGCAGACCCTCCTGGAACGGGCCCACACCCCCCTCAGCAACGCCCTGGAGTACCAGCGCACCCGGCAGGTGGCGCTGGCCCTCCAGCGCAGCCTGCTGACCGATCCGCCGGACGTGCCCGGCCTCGACATCGCCGTCCGCTACCGGCCCAGCACCGCGGCCGCCGAGGTCGGCGGCGACTGGTACGACTCGTTCGTGCTGCGCGACGGCGCCACCGTCCTCACCATCGGCGACGTCTCCGGCCACGACCTGCCCGCCGCCGTCACCATGAGCCAGTTGCGCAACATGCTCCGCGGACTCACCCTGGACCGCCAGGAACCGACCGGCGCGATCCTGCGCCGGCTGGACGTCGCCGTGCAGACCCTCTACCTGGAGTTCACCGCCACCTGCGTCCTGGCCCGGGTCGAACGCCCGGCCCCCGGCCGTTTCCAGCTCAACTACTCCGTGGCGGGACACCCGCCGCCGCTGCTGGTCGAGGCGGACGGCACCGCGCGCTTCCTGACCGCGGCCCGCTCCCCGATGCTCGGACTCGACCCACAGCCCGAGTACGCCGACGCCGTACAGCCGCTGCCGCCCGGCTCGACCCTGCTGCTGTACACCGACGGGCTGGTGGAGCGCCGTGAGGAGGACCTGACGGCCGGCCTGGAGCGGCTGCGGCTGCACGCCTCGGCCGCCGTCGGACACCCGCTGGAGGCCTTCTGCGACGCGCTGCTCACCGACCAGCTCGCCGTGGACAACGACGACGACGTGGCCATGCTGGCCCTGCGCCTGCCCGTGGTCCCCGCGGACGAGCGCGGGGCAGCGGGCCGGTAGGGGAGGACTACCGGCCCGGCAGCGCCCGCCGGCCGAAGAGGACGCCGCGCGGCTCGGGGGGCGGGGGAGTGCCCCGGCGCAGCGGCCAGGCGAGCAGCATGCCGGCCACGAAGCCGACGACGTGCGCCACGTACGCCACCGTCCCGGCGTCGGTGACTCCCTGGCCGGAGGAGTACACCGCCTGGAGCACGAACCACAGACCCAGCACGATCCAGGCGGGCAGCCGCAGCGGCAGGAAGATCAGGAACGGTACGAGCACCCACACGCGCGCCCTCGGATACAGCACCAGGTAGGCGCCCAGCACCCCGGCGACGGCCCCGGAGGCGCCGATCAGGGGCTCGCCCGAGCCGGCGTTCAGCAGGGCGAAACCGTACGAGGCCGCGTAACCGCAGACGGCGTAGAAGAGCAGGAAGCGGAGGTGGCCCATGCGGTCCTCGACGTTGTTGCCGAAGATCCACAGGAAGAGCATGTTGCCCAGCAGGTGCAGCCAGCCGCCGTGCAGGAACATCGCCGTCAGGACGCTCAGCTCCGGCGACTTGTCGTAGCCCGGCGGGCCGATCACGCATCCCGGACCCTGCGGGCCCACCCCGGTGTCGCCCGTGGGCACCAGGTTCGGCATCCGGTGGTGGATCAGCTCCTGCGGCACCACCGCGTACCGTTCCAGGAACGCCTGGAGGTGGCACAGGTCGGCCAGGCCGCCCCCGCCGGCCGGAGAGCCGGTGACGCCGGGCGTGAGGACGACGAAGACGACGAGGTTGGCGGCGAGCAGCGCGTACGTCACCCAGGGGGTGCGCCGCGCGGGGTTCACGTCATGGACGGGGATGACCACATCCCCCTTGTGCCCGGGCGGCGGGCGGTGAATCCGCGGCGCCGCTGAACGCCGCCGTCCGGTCGTGCGTATGACTCGTCGACCGTCCGCGGCCCGGGGAAGGGGCCGCGGGGCCGACGTGAGGAAACTGGCGATGAACGACCGAGTGACTCCCGCGATGCACGCGCTGCCCGACGGCGAGGCCGAGCTCACGCTCGTGGTGCGCCTGCCCTGGGAGGACGTCGCCCGGCTGGGGCAGGAGGCGGGGCGGCTCGCGTCCCAGATGCGGCGGCCGGTCACGCTGGACGAGGCGGTGAGTCACCGGTTGCGTTCCGCGAAGGCCGCCGCGCACGCGAGGCCGGCGGGGGAGCAGCCGCCGCCGGTGCCGTCGAGTGCCTCGGTGTCCTCATTGCCGTCCCGGCCGCCGGCCGAGCAGGCGCGGCAGGCGATCGAGAGGATCAACGGGACGGGGTGAGGGTTTTCGGGGGCGCCGTAGGGGTTCGGTCGGGCTGCGGGGTGCCGACCGTATGTGGCTTGTCGCGCCCACGCGGCGGAGCCGCACGTCGAATTCGGCCCCGCGCCCCTGGAGGGGCGCTCACCGCACCCCCGCTACACGGTCGCCCTGATTTTCGCCGCCGCCTTCCTGGCCGCCACCAGGACCGGGTCCCAGACCGGGGAGAACGGTGGGGCGTAGCCCAGGTCCAGGGCCGTCATCTGCTCGACCGTCATGCCGGCGGTGAGGGCGACCGCCGCGATGTCCACGCGTTTGCCCGCGCCCTCGTGGCCGACGATCTGGACGCCCAGGAGGCGGCCGGTGCGCAGTTCGGCGAGCATCTTCACCGTCATGGGGGAGGCGTTCGGGTAGTAGCCCGCGCGGCTGGTCGACTCGATGGTGACCGCCTCGAAGCGCAGGCCCGCGCGGTGGGCGTCCTTCTCCCGCAGCCCGGTGCGCGCGATCTCCAGGTCGCACACCTTGCTGACCGCCGTGCCGACCACGCCGGGGAAGGTGGCGTAGCCGCCGCCGGCGTTGGCGCCGATGATCTGGCCGTGCTTGTTGGCGTGCGTGCCCAGCGGGATGTGCCGCTGCTGTCCGGAGACCAGGTCGAGGACCTCCACGCAGTCGCCGCCGGCCCAGACGTTCTCGTGCCCGCGCACCCGCATCGACCGGTCGGTGAGCAGCCCGCCGTGTTCCCCCAGGGGAAGCCCGGCGGCCCGTGCCAGGGTCGTCTCCGGGCGCACCCCGATGCCGAGCACGACGACGTCCGCCGGGTACTCGGCGTCCTCTGTGGCGACCGCGCGCACCCTGCCGTCGTCCCCGGTGAGCAGCTCGGTGACCTCGGCGTCGTTCACCATGGTGATGCCCATGCCCTCCATGGCGCGGTGCACCAGGCGCCCCATGTCGGGGTCGAGGGTCGCCATGGGTTCCTCGCCGCGGTTGACGACCGTCACCTCGTAGCCGCGGTTGATCATCGCCTCGGCCATCTCCACGCCGATGTAACCCGCCCCGACGACCACCGCGCGGCGCCCGCGCGTGCGGGACAGGGTGTCGAGGAGGGCCTGTCCGTCGTCCAGGGTCTGCACGCCGTGCACCCCGGGGGCGTCCATGCCGGGCAGCTCCGGGCGGATCGGCCGCGCACCGGTCGCGATCACCAGTTTGTCGTACGACGTCCAGGACTCGGCGCCGGAATCGACGTCCCGCGCGCGTACCCGCCCCCGGTCGAGGTCGAGTTCCGTGACCTCGGTGCGCAGCCGCAGACCGATGTCCCGCGCGCGGTGCTCCTCGGCGGTGCGCGCGATCAGCCGGTCCCGGTCGGGGACGTCACCGCCCACCCAGTAGGGGATGCCGCACGCCGAGAAGGAGGTGAAGTGGCCGCGTTCGAACGCCACGATCTCCAGCTCGTCCGGGCCCTTCAGCCGGCGGGCCTGTGACGCCGCGGACATCCCCGCGGCGTCACCGCCGATCACCACCAGGCGTTCCCTCGCACCGCGCGCATCGCTCATGTTCATGTGAACACGCTACGGGGAGAGGGGATTTCAGTCCCGTTCGAGGACCTATC
>NZ_NCTE01000010.1 GCF_002114215.1 Streptomyces sp. 13-12-16
GGACCCGGATCGGCTCGAACGGGCGGCCGAGGTCGTCGGCGCCCTCGACGAGCCTCGTGTAGAGGTCCGCGACCCGGCCCGCGACGAGGGGGAAGCTGAAGCCGTCGCTGACGAGGTGATGGCACCCCTGGTACCAGTGGAAGCGGTCGTCGGCCACCCGGAAGAGGGCGTAGCGGGCGAGCGGGTCGGTCAGCGGATCGCGCGGTCTGCGGAGGTCGGCCCGCATCCACTCCAGGGCGGCGTCCTGCGGGTCCTCCTCGTCCCGGACGTCGATGTGGTGCAGCGTGTGCCGGACGGACGGATCGACGGCCGCAGTCAGCACTCCGTCGTCCTCCGAGAAGCGCAGCCGCAGAGCCTGTGCCTCCTGGACGGCCCGCCGCAACGCCTCGTCGAACAGCGCGACGTCGAGCGGGCCGGTGATGTCCAGGTACTCACCCACGTTGAGGATCGGGCTGTCCGGATCGAACCGCTGGGCGTACCACATGCCCCGCTGGCCTGGCATCAGGCCGACGGGCTCAAGACGGCGTTCTGACATCTCACACCCCAAATCAGGCGGCGTCGGCGGCCATGGTCGGCGGCTGCGACGGTGCGGCCTCCGTGCGGCGGCGGTCACCGGTGCACGGGCCGTGGGCCGCCGAGGCGGGCGTTCGGTCCGCCCCGGTCACGGGTGGTTCAGGACCCGGCGGCGATCAGCCCGGCGGGGCGCATGTCGGTCCAGTGCTCCTCCACGCAGCGCAGGCACGCGTCACGGTCGTCCTCACCGCGTACCACCAGCCAGCCCGCCGGTACGGCCGCGAAGGCCGGCCACAGGGAGTGCTGGCCCTCCTCGTTGCGCAGCACGAGGAATCGCCCTTCCGGGTCGTCGAACGGATTGGTCACGGAAACTCCTTCGAATCAGGCGTCGGAGCATTTCTCCTGGTGGAGCGTGTGTGGGGCATGGCCGGCCGTTCGGTGCGGAGGGTGACGGGCCCGGTGTTCCGCGGCTCGCTCGGGTTCCTCCGGATCCGCACGAGGCTCCTCAACCCAGGTAGGAGTTGAGTCCGCCCCGGCGGCGGACGTCCAGCGTGGCGCAGTGGAAGGAGCCACCGAAGCTGTTGAAGTGGCGGAAGTTGCACGGGATGGGCGTGAAGCCCCAGTTCTTGAGCGCGGTGATCATCGGCTCGTCCTGGCGTTCCACCACCACGCGCTGCTCGTCCAGCATGAGGAGGTTCATGTTGATCCACTTGCTCGTCAGATAGAGCGGGTGGGCGTCGGGGATCACCGGTTCCGGGGCGCGCAGCACGTCCCAGCCCCGGAAGAGGTCCGGTACCCGCCGCACCCGGTCGGGGTGAACGAGCAGCTTGCCGGGGGCCAGCGGCATCAGGGTCGCGTCGATGTGCATGGGGTGCGCGTCGTCGAACTCCAGGACGTGGATGCGGTAGCGGTCGCCGAGGTGGCGGCGCAGCCACTCGATGCCGAAGGTGTTGGTGACGTTGCTCCGCTGCGCGATGATGTCCCGGCCGCAGCGGATGAAGTCGGCCGCGTCGAAAGTAGGTTCGAACTCGGTGACGACCAGGCGGACCGGCTCGCCGTCGCCCGGCTCGGTCCATTCGTGGTCGTAGAGCTCGTCGCGCAACTCCGGCTTGGGCCCGGCGCTCCACTTCGCGCCGCCGTGGAAGTACTCCTTGAGCAGGGGCCGGTAGGCGAGCGTCTCGTGGTACCGCGAGCGCCAGGCCATGGGGCACTCGATAATCTCGTCACCCACCACGAGCAGCGCGTCCCGCGGCATGGCCGCGTACATGCCGGTGCTGGCCCACTCGCCGGTGGAGTAGGGGCGGCGCTGGGGCATCTGCTCCGGACGGCGGACGGTCACGCCTTCCGCTTCGAGTATCCGGACGAACTCCTCCAGTTCCGCCCGGGCGGCCCGGATCAGTTCCAGAGGGAACGAGCGGCCGGCGTTGCGGCGGAACGCCTCGTGCCGTCCGACCGGAAGAACGGGTTCCATGGAGAAGTGCCAAGTCGGGAAACTCGCGCCGTCGACGATGCCGACGATGACTTCCTCAAGCGGGTCCCACTCCGTATGGGAGCGGACCGGGCCCGCGTCGCGCTGCACATACTGTGTTTGCTGGTGCTGTGTGGCTAATCCGTCTTTCGCCGGTGCAGGATCGTCCCATTCCACTTGATGTCCCTCGTCCAGGGGGTGCACGGAATTCATCGACCTGAAGCGCAAGCCTGGCGGAGAGGCGGGAACGGTCGGCTGAGTCACTGCCGGAAAGGGCTGGTCAAACCCTGACTGTCCACAGTCTCCCCGCCAGAATACCGCGGATGCCTGACAGTTGACTACGATGCATTTCCCCTGGCATCTTCGTCAACCCTGCGGTCGTTGTTGTGTACAGCGCTTGATGTGACGGCCCGGAATGGGGGAGCATGGCAACGTAGCGGACATCCTGCGCCTCGGGACAACGGACCCGAGCCTCCGCTCGAAGATCACGCGCTACCGGCCCTCACGATCGGACCACGTACCGGCCGGGCGAACTGCCGAAAGACGATCAACGGCTCTCAAGATCCTGTTGGCTCGTGAACCTGCGCGACTCAAAAACATTTGGGGGAAGTCGGTATGACTACCGGTGACGCCGAAGCGTCGGTGGCCCGTATCTTCAATTCGGCAGTGGCCGCCTCGGCGGTGGGTGCGGCGTGGGAGATCGGGGCGTTGGACGAGTTATCCGACCACGGCATTCTCGATGTCCACAAGTTCGCATCCGAAAAACATCTCGACTTCACGGCGGCACTCGCTCTCTTCCGGGCGTTGGCCGCCGTCGACATAGTGGAACGTGACGACGCGAAGGTCGTTCCGGCTGCCAACTTCGCCGAGACCTACCGCGCCCGCTCCTTCTTCCACTGGCTCTCCCGGGGCAGCGCCGACCTGTTCCGGCGCATGCCGGAGGTCCTGGCCGCCGAGAACAGGGTGGGAGACTTCCACCGGCGGGACAGCGCGGCCATCGCGTACGCCTGCCGGGAGATCAGCACGTTCTGCTACGACCCCTGGTTCCGGAAGGCGGTCGACGGGATCGACTTCGAGGTCACCGCCGTCGCGGACCTGGGATGCGGTAGCGGGGAACGCGTGCTGCAACTCCTTCGCCGTTTTCCCGCGGCCCGCGGGCTGGGCGTCGACATCGCCCGCCCCGCCCTGGCGTCGGCCGCCGAAGCAGCCACCGCGGCGGGACTGGCCGACCGTGTTCTCTTCGTGGAAGCGGACGTGCTCGCGATGGAGCCCCGTGAGGAGTTCCTGGAGGTGGAACTCCTCACCTCCTTCATGATGGGGCACGACTTCTGGCCGCGGCAGAGTTGCGTCGCCACACTGCGGCGGCTGCGCGAGCTGTTCCCGGGCACCCGCCGGTTCCTGCTCGGTGACGCCACCCGCACGGTGGGCATTGCCGATGACGAGATCCCGGTATTCACCCTGGGCTTCGAGGTCGCCCACGACCTCATGGGCACCTTCATCCCCACTGTCGCGGACTGGGAATCCGTTTTCGAGGAGGGCGGCTGGCTCCTGCGCCGCAAGCACACGATCGACCTGGCGGTCGGAGAAGTGATTTTCGAACTGGAACAGCTCTGACCGGAGCGGTGCTCACCACGGCCACCCGCACCGGACCGCCGAAGGAGAATCATGAAGGCTCAGTCAGTTCCGCCGGTTCCCCCTCTCCCGCACACGTACCTGCACCACATCGCGGTGCAGACGACCGACCTCGACAACTGCACCGCCTGGTACCGCGACTTCCTCGGCTGCCGGCGCACCTGGGCGACGGACCGGTTCTCCGACCTGACGGTGAGCCGCCTGCCGGGCATCGTGCGCATGGCCGAACTGGTGCACGGAGACACCCGCTTCCACCTCTTCGAACGTGCCGCCTCCGGCGAAGGCCGGCCCCACCCGCACGAGACGCAGTTCCAGCACGTCTGCATGGCCGTCGACTCCCCGGACGCCCTGCGCCGCTGGCGCGGCCACTGGTCGGAACTGGCCCGTTCCGGCCGGTACGAGTTCTCCCTGCCGGACCCGCCCACCGACGTCGTCATGGACGACGACGGGGTGGAGAGCTTCTACTGCCTCGACGTCAACGGCCTGGAGTTCGAGTTCACCCACGTCCCGGCGACCGCCTCGTGATCCCCGGCGCCGCTGCGGCCCTCGCCCTTCCCGGTACCGGGAGCTGGGACTTCAGCGACTACCCCTACGGCCTGGAACCGCTGACCCTCCCGCACCCGGGGGAGCCGTACGCCACCGGCGGATGCGTACGGCACGCCGACGTGACGCAGGTCTGCCGGGCCCTCCACACCCGCGCGGACGAGGGATTCGAGATCACCCGGCCCGCCGTCGGGCACACACTGGAGCGGCTGTTCTGGTTCCGCTGGATCACCGGCCACCAGATCTCCTTCGTCATCTGGCGGCTGCTCGCCGACGCCCTGGCCCGGCTCTCCGCGGGAGAGGGCGACCGGGAGGAGCTGTCGGCGGAGATCACCCAGCACGTCCGCGGATACTGCGGGATGCTGCTCTACACCGGCTCCTGCGACCGCGCCGTCTACAACGGCACCATCCGGCCGAGCATGTACCGCCTGCACAGCACCTTCAGCGGCACGTGGGCCCCCGACTACCCGGCCGTTCGCAGCCTTTTCCGCGGGCGGAGGGTGCCGCCCGTCGCGGCCTCGCAGGTCGACGCGCTGGTGCGGGAGGTACGACTCAGCAGCCAGATCCACCTCGGCGTGGCCTCGAAACTCGTCACCGGAGGGCGCTCCCTGCTCCAGCGGTCCGTCGCCGACCGGGACACCGCCCAGCCGCGGATGTGGGGCGCCGTCTTCGACTGCTACTTCCTGACCCTGCGCGCCCCGGTCTCGTTGTCCGAGGTCGCCTCCCAACTCCTGCGAAGGCAGAAGGCCGTCGCCATGGACCTGGTCGCGAACGGCCTCTACCCCGCGGCCGGCAGCGACGAGGTCCCCGAGGAACTGCGGCAACCGGACGTCCTCGCGTGCGAGGAGGACCTGACCGACTCCCTCTTCCGGATTGCCCGCCTGGCCGCCGGGCTGCCCCTCGACCGTGCACGGGCGGCAGCCCGGTGAGCGGGCTGCGGCACGGCGTGGTCCTGCTGCCCGAGCACCGGTGGGCGCGGGCACGGGAACTCTGGGCCCGGGCGGAAGCCCTCGGCTTCGACCACGCGTGGACCTACGACCACCTCACGTGGCGCACCCTGCGCGACAAGCCGTGGTTCGGGACGGTGCCCACCCTCACGGCGGCGGCGACAGCCACCTCGCGCATCCGCCTGGGCACCCTGGTGGCCAGCCCGGCCTTCCGGCATCCGGTGACGTTCGCGAAGGAGCTGACAGCGCTCGACGACATCTCAGGCGGCCGGCTCGTCTGCGGGCTGGGCGCCGGAGCGGGCGGCCACGACGAGGAGGTGCTGGGCTCGAAGCCGCCGTCGCCCTCCCAACGTGCCGGACGGTTCGAGGAGTTCGTCGAGCTGACCGACCTGCTGCTGCGGTCGCCGGTGACGGACTACACGGGCAGGTACTTCACCGCCGTCGACGCGCACACCGTCCCCGGGAGCGTGCAGCGGCCGCGGGTGCCGTTCGCCGTCGCTGCCACCGGCCCCCGCGGCATGCGACTGGCGGCCCGGTACGCCGACATCTGGGTGACGGCCGGGCAGCCCGGCTGGGGCGAGCCCGCCCGCTACGACCACGCCGTCACGCACCTGGCCGGCCAAATGCGTGCGATGGAGGAGGCGTGCGCCGCCATCGGACGTGATCCGTCCACGCTGCGTCGCCTGGTGGTGACCGGGGCGATGATCCGCGACGTCTCCGACTCGGCCTCCGTCTACCAGGACGCCTGCGGACTGTTCGAGGCCGCCGGCTTCACCGACGTCGTCATCCACTGGCCGCGGGACGGCTTCCCCTACCAGGGCCGCATCGAGGTACTGGAGGACATCGCCCAGGCCGTGCTCGCACCCGGAGGCGCCCCGTGATCCGCTACGAGGTGGTCGACATGTTCACCGACCGCCCCTTCGCCGGCAGCACCCTGGCGGTCGTCCCGGACGCCGACGGCCTGTCCACCGCGTCCATGAGCGCGATCGCCGCGGAGCTCAACGCCGTGGAGACGGCGTTCGTGCTGCCGGCCACGGCACCGGACGCCACCTACCGGGTCCGGGTGTTCACCCCCACCGCGGAATCCTCCGGGGGAGGGCACTCCTGTGTCGGCACAGCGGCGACGCTGGTACGGCTCGGTGCCGTCCCGGCCGGGCGTGTGGTCCAGGAATGCGGGCCGGCCCGGCATGTCCTGACCGCACAGGCCGACCGTGCGACGCTCACCCTCACCGGACCGGCTCCGGGCGCCGACCTCGACCCGGCACCGCTGCTCGCGGCAGTCGGACTCACCTCCGAGGACGCGTCCGGCGGGAGACCCCGCGCCGAGGGCTTCGGAACACCCTTCACCTTCCTGCCGGTACGGGAGGCGGCTCTCGCCCGGGCGGAGCCGGACCCGGCCCGGATGGCCGCCGCCGCGCTCCCCGCCCTGTGCCTCCTCAACTGGGACGGCTCCCGACGCGCCGCCCGGACCCGGCTCTTCGCCCCCGGCTTCGGCATCGCCGAGGACCCGGCGTGCGCACCGGTGGCCGCCGCCCTCGGGCTGTGGCTGGCCGGAACCGGCCGGCTGCCCACCGAGCAGGACAGCCACGCCTACACCCTCCACCAGGGCGCCGAAGCAGGCCGGCCCGCCCTGCTGGCGTGCACGCTCACGGTGTCGGACGGCTCCCCTCCGCAAGCCGCCGTGACGGGCCGCGTGACGGCGGTCGCCCACGGCCGGATCACCGCCCCGCACGCCGTTCAGTGACTCCCCTGGAAGGACCCCCTGTGCTGCTCCGCCCCCAACTGCACGGTACTCACGGCGCCGTCTCCTCCACCCACTGGCTCGCCTCGGCGGCGGGAATGGCGATGCTCGACCGCGGTGGCAACGCCTTCGACGCCGCGACGGCTGCCGCCCTCGTCATCCAGGTCGTGGAACCCCACCTCAACGGCCCCGGCGGGGACGCCCCGATCCTGGTCCACGACGCGGCGAGCGGCAGGGTAGAGGTCGTCTGCGGGCAGGGCCCGATGCCCGCGGCGGCCACCGTTGACGCCTTCCGGCAGCGTGGGCTGGACGCCGTCCCCGGCTCGGGACTGCTGGCGGCGTGCGTGCCGGGCGCATTCGGCGCGTGGATGAGGCTCCTGCGTGACCGCGGGCGCCTCCGGGTCGAGGACGTGCTGCTGCCCGCCATCGGGTACGCCGAGGACGGGTATCCGCTGCTGCCCAAGGCCGCCGAGATGATCAGCGTGATGGCTCCGCTGTTCCGCGACGAGTGGAC
Source organism: Streptomyces sp. 13-12-16 (assembly GCF_002114215.1). GTDB lineage: Bacteria > Actinomycetota > Actinomycetes > Streptomycetales > Streptomycetaceae > Streptomyces. The sequence goes on from NZ_NCTE01000010.1 coordinate 7,359, forward strand.
CGAGTCCGGCCGCACCTATCTGGACCACGGCACCGCACCGGCGGCCGGATCCCGGATGCGCAACCCCGCCCTGGGACGGACGTTCAGACGCATCCTGGCCGAGGCCCGAGCGGCCGGACCCGACCGCGAAGCCCAGGCCGAGGCCGCACGGACGGCCTTCTACCAGGGTTTCGTCGCCGAGGCCGTGGACCGGTACATGACCACCGGTGCGGCCGTCGACGCCACGGGCCGCAGGCACGGCGGCCTGCTCACAGGAGAGGACCTGGCCTCGTGGCAGCCGCCCGTGGAGACGCCCGCGTCGTTCGACTACCGCGGCCACCTGGTGCACAAGCCCGGACCGTGGTCGCAGGGTCCGGTCTTCCTCCAGCAACTGGCGCTCCTGGAGGGCTTCGACCTGACGGCCATGGGGTACGGCAGCGCCGACCACCTGCACACCGTCGTCGAGTCGGCGAAGCTCGCCTACGCCGACCGAGAGGCCTGGTACGGCGACCCGGTCCACGCCGACGTGCCCCTGGCCGCCCTGCTCGACCGCGACTACGCGGCGAAGCGCCGCGAGCTCATCGGGCCCGCCGCGTCCGGAGTGCTGCGTCCGGGCTCACCCGACGGCCGCCCCCCGCACGTCCCCGAGTGCCTCGACCGCTCCGGAACGCCCACCGATCCGGACTGGCTCTCCCAACTGCACAGCGGCATACCCACCGTGCTGCTGCGGACCGCGGCCAAGGGGGACACCACCTGTGTCACCGCCACCGACCGGGAGGGCAACATGGTCGTCTCGACGCCCAGCGGTGGCTGGCTCAAGAGCTCCCCCGTGGTGCCGGGCCTCGGCTTCCCGCTCGGCACCCGAGGACAGATGGCATGGCTGGTCGAGGGGCATCCCAACGCCCTCGCGCCCGGCAAGCGTCCGCGCACCACGCTCAGCCCCACCCTCGTACTGAAGGAGGGACGCCCCCACCTCGCCTTCGGCACACCGGGCGGGGACCAGCAGGACCAGTGGACGCTGCACTTCCTCCTCAACCACGTCGACTTCGGCATGGCACCGCAACAGGCCACGGAGGCGACCACGTTCCACACCGACCACGTCCCCACCTCGTTCACACCACGCCAGTCGCGTCCGCTCGCCCTGGTGGCCGAGCACGGCTTCGGCCAGGCCGTGCTGGAGGAGCTGGGCCACCGCGGCCACGAGGTCCGCGAGGTCCCGGCGCAGACCCTCGGCAGGGTGTGCGCGACGGGCGTGGACGACGGCGGCGTGGTCGCCGCGGCCAGTCCGCGCGGGGGCCAGGCATACGCCGTCGCCCGGTGAGCGGAGGCCGGGGGAGGGGGCCGCCCGTGCACCCCGCACTCCGCACAGGAGACACCGATCCGGCCTCCCACGGACGACACCGGCTGCCCGCGCCGGCCCGCCGCCCGCTGTCCGCCGCTGTTCTCCCGACACCCGCCCGACGCACGCCGTACGAAGCAAGAGACCACCGAAAGCAGGTAGACGATGCGACTGCCCCCGGCCCGCGGGCCCGTCAGCGACCGGCTGATCGGCATGCTGCCCACCCCGCCCTCCCGCGCCCGGACCGCCTTCGACCCCCTGCCGGACCGGGGCGCGAACGGCGCGGCAGCCGACGAGGACCTGCAACTGGCGCTCCACGTCTGCTACGAGCTTCACTACCGGGGCTGGGAGGGTGTGTCCGAGGAGTGGGAGTGGGACCCCGGGCTGCTGGCCCTCCGGGCGTCCCTGGAGCAGCGATTCGAGAGGGACCTGCGCACCGGCGTCGCCGCCCCCCTGCTCCGCGACGCGGACACCGGCGGCGGCGTCGCCGAGGCGCTGAAGCGGCTCACCGAGCAGGAGCACGGACCGCCCCTCGCCGCTCACCTGCAACGCGACGCCGGCGCCGAGGAGTTCCGGGAGTTCGTCATCCACCGATCGCTGTACCAACTCAAGGAGGGCGACCCGCACGCCTGGGCCGTCCCCCGGCTCGCCGGGCCGGCCAAGGCGGCCCTGGTGGAGATCCTGGCCGACGAGTACGGAGGCGGCAGAGCGGAACGCATGCACGCGGAGCTGTTCCGCCGGACCATGCGCGGACTGGGCCTGGAAGACGCCTACGGCCACTATCTCGCCCGCGTGCCCGCAGTCACCCTGGCCACCTCCAACGCCATCTCGCTGTTCGGGCTGCACCGCCGGCTGAGGGGCGCGCTCGTCGGCCACCTGGCGGCCTTCGAGATGACCTCGTCCCTGCCCAACCGCCGCTACGGCAACGGACTCCGGCGGCTCGGCGGCACCCCCGCGGACACCGCCTTCTACGACGAGCACGTCACCGCGGACGCGGTGCACGAGCAGATCGCCGCCCACGACGTGTGCGGGGCCCTGGTACGGGCCGAGCCCGCGCTCACGGAGGACGTCCTGTTCGGTGCCGCCTGCGCGCTGGCCCTGGGCGGACGGATGTCCGAACACCTGCTCAGCCGGTGGCGGCAGGGCATCTCCTCCCTGCTCACCGAGAGCCGGCCCTGCGTGTCGGAGGTGTGAGGCCATGACACCGTTCCGCCCTCGCCGCACGTCGCCGGCCGACGGCACCTGCCGCAGCCCCGATCCCGCGGAGGCGCTGCCCGCCGCCACCGTGACCGTGTACCCCGACGGGCCTCTGCTGCTGCGCGGCGACGCCGAGATCCGCCTGCCCAGCGGGGAGGTACTCGCCGCACCGGGGCGCACGGTGGCGCTCTGCCGCTGCGGGCGGTCCGCTCTTCCCCCGTTCTGCGACGGGACCCACAAGGCCGGCGGGTTCCGGGCTCCGCTGCCGACGCCCCAGTCCCCGGCAGACCCCTCGTGAACGCCGGCCGGTGTGCGAGGGTGCCCGCATGACGTTGCTGCCAGGGCGTCGCGGGACGCGTCAACCAAGCCGCCCGGGGCGGAAGTTCACGTTGCTGTGGTCGGCGTCGTGGGTGTCCTCGGTCGGTGACGGGATGCGGGAGGCGGCGCTTCCCCTCCTCGCGGTCTCGGTGTCCGCCTCACCCGGTGCCGTCGCGGTGGTCGCAGCCGCCGGGACTCTGCCGTGGCTGCTGGTGTCGCCCTTCAGCGGAGCCCTCGCGGACCGGCTCGATCCCCGGTGGCTGATGATGTCCACCGACACGCTACGGGCGATGGTGGTGGCCGGGTTCGCCGTGTGGACGCTCGCCGGAAGCCCGCCGCTGCTGGCCCTCGCGCTGGTTGCCTTCGCGCTCGGCTGCGGTGAGACTCTCTTCGACAACGCGGCCATGTCGATGCTGCGGGACGTGGTCCCCGCCGACCGGCTCGACCTCGCCAACGGCCGCCTCCAGGGCAGCCAGATCGTGGGCGGCCACTTCGCGGGACCGCTGCTCGGATCGGCGCTGTTCGCGGTGGCCGCCGGACTGCCCTTCGTCGTGGACGGGCTCACCTTCGCCCTTGCTGCGGTGCTGCTCGCCGTCATGGGCCGCTCCGGCCGCCCGGCGCCCGTGCAGGGCCGGCAACCGATACTGACCGAGATCGGGGACGGCGCCCGCTGGCTCTGGAACCACCGGGGACTCCGCCTGCTCGCCGTGGTCTGCACGGCCGCCACCCTGGCCTTCTACCTCGGCGTGACGCTGCTCGTCCTGTTGGTCACCCGGCACCTGGACGCGCCCCCGCTGCTGTACGGCGCGGTGCTCGCAGCCGGTGCCGTCGGCGGTGTCCTGGCCGGCTTCGGAGCCGGACGGCTCAGCAGCCGGCTGGGGCTGCGTTCCCGCATTGGCCTGGCATTGGCCTCCATGGCGGTGTCGCTGCTCGTGATGGGCCTGGGCACGTCGGTGGTCCTGGTGGCGGCGATGTACGCGGTCGCCAGTTTCGGTGTGGTCACCTGGAACGTGCAGGTGATGACGCTTCGGCAGCGTGTCGTCCCGCGGGAGCTGTTCGGCCGCGTCAACAGCAGCTACCTGCTGGCCAGCCGGCTGGGGATGCTGACCGGGGTCACCCTCGCCGGATGGATCGGGACCGCCCTCGACGTCCGCGCCCCCCTCTTCCTCGGCGGCGCCCTCCTGCTGCTCAGCCTCGCCGCCGTTCCCCGCCTGGCCGGTCTCG
>NZ_NCTE01001058.1 GCF_002114215.1 Streptomyces sp. 13-12-16
CCCGGCCCGCGCCGGCCGCCGGGCACGCTCCGCCCGCCGCCGCGCACATGCCGTCGGACCTGGGGCGCGCCCCGCCCACGGCCTCCAGCACCTGAGACCCCCTCTTCCTCTTTTCCGCGTGCCTGCTGGAGGCATCTGTGAAACGTCCCGCCCGCGTCAGGGCGTTGTTCGCGCTCGCCGTGATCGCCCTGTCCGTGTTCGTCGCCGTCACCGTCCCGGTCCGTCTGGGCCTGGATCTGCGGGGCGGCACCCAGATCGTGCTGGAGACCCGTTCCACCGAAACCGTGAAGGCCGACGCCGAGGCCACCGACCGCGCCCTGGAGGTGCTGCGCGGCCGGGTCGACGCGCTCGGCGTCGCCGAACCGAGCATCGTCCGCTCCGGGGACGACCGGATCATCGTCGAGCTGCCCGGCGTACAGGACCCGCGCAAGGCCGCCGACGTCCTCGGCCGTACCGCGCAACTGTCCGTGCACCCGGTGCTCGGCACTGCCACCGAGGCCGACAAGGCACAAAAGGAGGGCGAGCGCGTCCTGCCCGACGAGCAGTCCGGTGAACGCCTGCGGCTGGCGCCCGCGTCGCTGACCGGTCAGGACGTCAAGGACGCCGAGGCCCTCTTCGACCAGCAGGGCGGCGCCGGCTGGCACGTCACCGTGGACTTCGAGGACGGCAAGGGCTGGGCGAAGCTGACCGGTGAGGCCGCCTGCCACCCGGCGGGCGACCCGCAGCGCCGGGTCGCGATCGTGCTGGACGACAAGGTCATCTCCTCGCCGCAGGTCGACCCGTCCGTCGCCTGCGGCACGGGCATCACCGGCGGGTCCACCCAGATCACCGGTTCCTTCACCAGCGACGAGTCCAAGGAGCTCGCCCTGCTGGTCAAGGGCGGCGCCCTGCCGGTGCCGGTCGAGACGGTGGAGCAGCGGACCGTGGGCCCGACGCTGGGTGCCGAGGCCATCGAGGCCAGCGCCTGGGCGGCCGTCGTCGGCACCGCGCTGACCGCGCTCTTCATCATCGTCGTCTACCGCCTCATGGGCGTCCTGGCCACCCTGGCCCTGCTCTGCTACGGCCTGATCTCCTACGCCGGTCTGGCGGCCCTCGGAGCGACCCTCACCCTGCCCGGTCTCGCCGGTTTCGTGCTGGCCATCGGCATGGCCGTGGACGCCAACGTGCTGGTCTTCGAACGGGCCCGGGAGGAGTACGGCAAGCGCAACCGGCCCAGCGGCCGCTCGGCCCTGACCGCCGGTTTCAAGGGCGCGTTCAGCGCCATCGCGGACTCCAACGTCACCACGCTGATCGCGGCGGCGCTGCTGTTCCTGCTGGCGTCCGGCCCGGTGAAGGGCTTCGGTGTCACGCTGGGCATCGGTGTCCTCGCCTCCATGATCAGCGCCCTGGTGATCACCCGGGTGCTCGCGGAGTTCGCCGTGGCCCGCCGCTGGGTGCACCGGCGTCCCGAGGTCACCGGTCTGGCCTCCATCGGCCGGGTCCGCGCGTACCTGACCCGCCGCGACCCGCAGTTGATGCGGCGCCCGCGCCGTTGGCTGGCGGTGTCCGCCGTGGTGCTCGTCGTCGCCGGCGCGGGCATCGTGGTGCGCGGGCTGGACTTCGGGGTGGAGTTCACCGGTGGCCGGCTGATCGAGTACTCCACCGGCGAGACCGTCGATCCGGACCGGGCCCGTGCGGCCCTGGCCGACGCCGGTTTCCCGCAGGCCGTCGTGCAGTCCTCCGGGGACGACAAGCTGACGGTGCGCACCGAGGAGCTGACCAACGCGGAGGCGGTCGAGGTGGCCGACGCCATCGCCGGGGTCGGCGGCGGGGCGGAGAAGGTCCGCGACGAGCTGATCGGCCCGAGCCTCGGCGACGAGCTGCGGCGCAACGCGCTGATCGCGCTCGGTCTGGCGCTCGGCGCCCAGCTGCTGTACCTGGCCTTCCGGTTCCGCTGGATGTTCGGTACGGGGGCGGTGGCCGCCCTGGCGCACGACGTGGTGATCCTGACCGGTGTCTTCGCCTGGCTGGGCAAGCCGGTCGACGGTGTGTTCCTGGCCGCGCTGCTCACCGTGATCGGCTACTCGGTGAACGACTCCGTCGTGGTCTTCGACCGGATCCGCGAACTGTGGCGCAAGGACGGCAAGGCACCCCTGGCGCAGGTCACCAACCAGGCGATCCTGCAGACGGTGCCCCGCACGGTCAACACCGGTATCGGTGTGATCTTCATCCTGGCCGCGCTGGCCCTGCTGGGCGGCGACTCGCTCACCGACTTCGCGCTCGCGCTGCTGATCGGCATGCTCGTGGGCACGTACTCGTCGGTCCTGACCGCCTCGCCGCTCGCCGTCGTGCTCGACGCGTACGCCGGTGACGGCAGGGGCGGCCGGGGCCGTGGCCGGGGCCGTCCCGGGCGGGCGGGGTCCGGCGCCGCGGAGCGCCCG
>NZ_NCTE01001059.1 GCF_002114215.1 Streptomyces sp. 13-12-16
CCCGGCCGCCCCCCGCCCGCACCGCCCCGATCAGCCGCGCCGACGCCTCCGGCACCACGAACCGCTCCGGATACGGCGGCTCGTGCGCCTCCGCCGACGCCACTCCCGTGTGCAGCGTGACCGGGGCGAACTGCACCCCCCGGCTCACCAGCTCCGCCACCATCCGCGCGGTGAACGGACGCCCCGCACTCGGCATCTCCGCGCTCCCCGCACCGTCCGGCGACGGCAGCGCGAACACCGTCTGGTACGCCGACAGCGGCTGGTCCCGCTCCGTGTACGCGTACCGGATGGCCCGCCCGTGCTCCCGCAGCACCCCGAGCACGTCCCCCGACGCGCGCGCCCACCACAGCCGCTCCCCGCCCGCGCTCAGCGGCTCCTCCAGCACCAGCCGCGCACCCCCGACCAGCCGCACCTCCGTACCTGCGGGCGCCCCCGCCCGTCTCCCGCCACCACCCCTCCAAGGAGCGCTTTGCGCCCTGCTCCAATCGCGCGCACGCGTGGTGCCGCGCCCGTCGGGATCCCGCAGCTCGACCGCCCACCGGCCGTCGTCACCGCGCGTGGAGAAGTGCACCACCACGCGCGCGTGCCCGATCCACCCCCCGACGGCCGCCGCCAGCGTCGGCGAGGTGTTCACCACCAGCAGATCCCCCGCCCGCAGCAGCCGCGGCAGCTCCACGAAGGCGTGATGCGACACCGCCGTGCCCCGCGACACCAGCAGCCGCACCGAGTCCCGCTCAAGACCCGGCCCCCGCTGCTCCACCGGCACCCGCGCGAACAGTTCCTCCGGCACCTCCACGGCCACGGTCATCGCCGCTCCTCCAGCAGCGCCGGGGCGCCGTAGCGACCGCTCGCCGGCCGCTCGTCCAGCAGCCGCAGGAAGGCGGGCACCACACCGGCCGGCTCAGGACGCGGATCGTCGTCGTCCGGTACGGCCGCCGCGTACAGGTCCGTCGCCATGTCGCCGGGATCGACCGACCACACCCGCAGCCCCGGCTCCTCCACCGCCAGCACCGCCGCCAGCTGGTCCAGCGCCGCCTTGGACGCCCCGTACCCGCCCCATGTCGGATACGCCTCCGCGGCGGCGTCCGAGCTGACCACCA
>NZ_NCTE01001060.1 GCF_002114215.1 Streptomyces sp. 13-12-16
CGCTCGGCGTGCCGGGGTGCGCGGTGCCCGGGCCGCCGGGGTGGCCGGAGGGCGGGCCGCCGCCCGGGGCGGAGGGGACGGGGCCGTGACCGTCGATGGTCACGACGGAACCGGCGGGCGAGATCGCCACGGTCGCGCTCCACGGACCGGACGGCTCGCGCAACTGGTCGACGTGGACCCGGACCGTCACCGACTCGCCGGGCGCGAGCGTTCCCGACGACCGGCTCGGATAGAGCCAGGACGCTTCCGTCGACACGGACCAGCGGACCGGCCCGGCGCCCGTCGCGGTCAGGGTGATCAGCGTGGTGTCACCGCTGTGGTCGGCCGTGACGCCCAGCGCGCCGGCACCCTCGTGCCCGGCTCCGGCGACGCTCACGACCTCCACGGACACGTCCGGCTCGCCGTTCTCACCGAATCCGGTGTCGGGCCGTGTGCTCGCGTTGCCGGTGTTCTCGTAGCCGCCCGCTCCCCCGCCGTCCAGGTCGAGGGGGCCGCCGTCCTCCCGCGCGGAGGACGGGCGGCCGTCCCGGTCCTCACCCACGGGGGTGCTCCGGTAGGCGGCCCACAGGGCGAGCACCGGCGCGGCGACCACGGTGGCGACGACCGTCGTCGTGACGGCACGCGCACGCAGCCGGTCCCGCCGGGCGACGCGGTCCTTGGGGTCCATCGGGAAGCCGCGCCGGTCGAAGCGGGGCGCGGTGGCACGCGCGCGTGGAAGGTGCGCCATGGCGGCGTGCAGGGCCGCTCCGGGCGCCGGGAGGACGGGCAGCGCGTCCGGG
>NZ_NCTE01001061.1:0-3620 GCF_002114215.1 Streptomyces sp. 13-12-16
CCGGCGTGGTGCTGGCGGCCGGCGCCCTGGCGCAGCAGCCGGCGGCGGCCGCCGCGGCCGGCCGGCTTCTCGACGGGGGTCCGGACCGGGGGCTCCGTCCGGACCGGGAGGCTGTTGGTGGTCATGGTGACTCCAGGTCAGGACGTGCGGGAACGCAGGCGCTTGATCAGGCGCTGCGCCGCGAAGGCGAGGACGAGCAGCATGAACATCGCCCAGGCGACGGTCGCCGAGCGGCCCATCTGGTAGTTCTTCCAGCCCTCCTCGTACAGCAGCAGGCCCAGCGTCTGGTACTGGTTGTCGGCGCCGCCGGTGACGCCGTTGGGGCCCTGGCCGAAGATCAGCGGTTCACCGAACAGCTGGGTGGCGCCGATGGTGGAGAGGACGATGGTGAAGACGATGGTGGAGCGGATGCCGGGGACGGTGACGTGGGTGAACTGCTTCCACCGGGACGCCCCGTCGATGGACGCGGCCTCGTACCGCTCGGCCGGGATGGCCTGCATGGCGGCCAGGTAGAGCAGCGCGTTGTAGCCGGTCCAGCGCCAGATGACGATGGTGGAGATCGCCACCTGGGCGGGCCACTTGTCGGCCTCCCAGTCCACCGGGTCGATGCCGACCGAGCCGAGCGCCCAGTTGATCATGCCGAAGTCGCGCTCGAAGATCATGGTGAAGACCAGCGCGGCGGCGGCGACCGAGGTGGCGTACGGAACCAGCGAGGCGACGCGGAAGAACAGCGAGGCGCGCATCCGGTAGTTGAGCAGGTGCGCCAGGCCGAGCGCCATCATCAGCTGCGGCACCGTGGAGATGACGCCGATGGTGATGGTGTTCTGCAGCGCGTTCCAGAACCGCGAGTCGCTCCAGAGTTCGACGTAGTTGTCGAACGCCACCCACTCCATGACGTCGAGGGTGGCCAGCTCCACGTCGTGCAGGGAGATCCACGAGGTGTAGACGAGGGGGTAGAAGCTGAACGCGGCGAAGACGACGAAGAAGGGGGCGACGAACGCGAACGGCGCGCCCTTGACGTCCAGCCGGTGCAGCAGCGCGCTGCGCCGTCGGGCGGGCTTCCCGCCGCCCGAGGTGCCGGGCGGGGCCGGCGGCTCCTCGCCGGTCAGGGCCTTGGTGGTGGAGGTGGCCACCGGACTTTCCTTCCTGAGAGCGGATGTGTGAGCCGGGGCCCGGGCCCGTCGGCGGGATGCCGAGCGGGCCCGGGCGACCGCGGGAGGCGTCGGTCAGCCGACCGCCTTCTCGATGCGCTCCGTGGTGGTCTTCCACGCCTCGTCACGCTTGGTGCCCTGCTCGACCAGGGCCAGCCCCTGGGAGATGGTGTCCTTGATCGTGCCGTCCTTGCGGCCGAGGACCTGCTTGTCCGGGATCTCCTGCGCGGCGGCACCGAAGATCTGGCCGATCGGCGCGTTGTCGAAGTACTCCGACGTGGCGTTCTTCACGTCGTCGGTCTGGAGCGCCTTCTCGGAGGACGGGATGTTGCCGATCTCCTTGAAGATGTGGGCCTGCTGCTCCGGCGCGGTCAGCCAGGCGACGAGCTTCATGGCCTCCTCCTTCACCGGGCTCTGCTCGATCACCCCGAGGAAGGACCCGCCCCAGTTGGCGCCCTTGGGCGCCCGGGCGACGTCCCACTTGCCCTTGTTGGCCTCACCGGCCTTCTCGCTGATGTGGCTCAGCATCCAGGCCGGGCACACGGCGGTCGCGAACGTGCCGTTGGACAGGCCCGGGTCCCAGCCCGGCTGGAACTGGCGGAGCTTGGCGGTCAGCCCCTCCTCCGCGGTGTCGGAGGCGAGTTCCCAGGCGTCCTTGACGGCCGGGTTCTTGTCGTAGATCAACTCACCCTTCTCGTCGTAGTACTGCTCGGAGTGGCCGTAGACCATGGCGTTGAACAGGCCGCTGGCCGAGTCCGTGAACGCGACCTTGTCGCCCTTGAAGTCCTTCTTGAAGGTGCGGCCGACCTCGACGTACTTCTTCCAGTCGCCCTCCCACAGCTTGCCGACCTCTTCGCGGTCGGTGGGCAGGCCGGCCTGCTCGAAGTAGTCCTTGCGGTAACAGACGGCCATCGGGCCGATGTCGGTGCCCAGGCCCAGCACCTTGCCGTCCGCGGTGCTGATCTGGGACTGCTTCCAGGGCAGGAAGTGGTCGGTGCCCGCCATGCCGGCGAAGTCCGCGAACTTGTCCGCCTGGGTCTCGGTGATCTCCTTGGCCCGGCCGATCTCGATGCCCTGGATGTCCTTCAGGCCCTTGCCGGCGGCGAGCCTGGTCTGCAGCGCGGGGTAGTACGTCTGCTCGTCACCGGCGACCTCGGCCTTGATGTCGACCTCGGGGTTCTCCTTCTCGTACTGCTCGAGGAGGCCGGTCTCCTTGAGGCCCATCACGCCGAACAGGCCCATGGTGATGGTGACCTTGCCGTCCTTCTTGCCACCGCCGGTGACCGAGTCGTCGCTGCCGCCGCAGCCGACGACGAGTGCCAGCGCGCCGACGGCCGCGGCCGACGCCACCGCCTTCCTGCGCAATGAACCGTAAGTGCCCATGGATCTCCTCCTAGCGACGGCGCTGACACACCGGAGTGACAAGTTCTGCGATGACTACAGCGGCTCTGATAGGGATGGGAACGTACCCATTCCGGGGTGGGCACGTTCCCACCGCGCAACGAAGACTCATGGCTGATGGACAGGTCTGTCAATAACTTGAAACCAACTCGTCGTTCCGTACCGGGCTCCGCGTCCGCCCTCCCACCCCCCGGGGGTGCTGGGCCGACGGCGGCGTCTGCAAGAATTGCCGCAGGTCATCTCCGCGGCAGGCACCGCCGCCGCGGCCGCCCAGGGGGGAGCACATGAGCGGCAACCGCCGTCCGACCATCAAAACGGTCGCGGCCCGCGCAGGCGTGGGCCGCACCACGGTCTCCCGCGTCGTCAACGGTTCGGACCTGGTCAGTGCCGACGCCCGTGCGAGGGTGCTGGCCGCGATCAAGGAGCTGAACTACGTTCCCAACTCGGTCGCCCGCGGCCTGGTGACCAACCGCACCAACGCGGTGGCCCTGGTGATCCCGGAGTCGGAGAGCCGGCTCGGTTCGGAACCGTTCTTCGCCGCGCTGATCCGCGGCGTCAGCGGCGCCCTCGCGGAGAGCCGGACCCAGCTTCAGCTCATGCTCGTCCGCGACCAGGCCGAACGGGACCAGCTCACCGAGACGGTGGCGACACACCGCGTGGACGGCGTCCTGCTGGTCTCCGTGCACGCCGACGACCGGCTGCCGGGCATGCTGGAGGAGATGGGCCTGCCGACCGTGCTGGCCGGCCGCCGCGACGCGGGCGAACGGCTGAGCTACGTCGACTCCGACAACGCCGGGGGCGCCACCGCGGCGGTACGGCACCTGCTGCACCGCGGCAGGACCCGGATCGCCACGATCACCGGCCCGCTGGACATGGACGTCGGCCGCAGCCGGCTCGCCGGCTGGCACACCGCGCACCGGGAGGCGGGGGTTCCCACGGACGAACTCCTGGTCGAGGAGGGCGACTTCACGGAGGAGGGCGCCCGCCGGGCCATGTGTTCGCTACTTGAACGCGCCCCGGATCTGGACGCCGTCTTCGCCGCCTCCGACCTCATGGCGGTCGGCGCCC
>NZ_NCTE01001061.1:3812-5903 GCF_002114215.1 Streptomyces sp. 13-12-16
TGCGCCAGCCGGTGGAGGAGATCGGCCGCACCATGGCCCGGATCCTCACCGGCATCACCCAGCAGGGCGGACCCCGGCAGCAGCGGACGCTGCCCACGGAGCTGGTGGTGCGGGAGTCGTCGTAGCGGGGCCTTCGCGGAGGTGAGGGACGGGCGATGGCGGTTACCCGGGAGGCTCCGGTACCACGATGAGGGAGAAGGAGCCATGGCCCACAGGACGAGCGCCCGGGACGTGGTGGGCGCCATCAAGGACGTCGATTTCCCGGCCGGCAAGGACGACCTGGTCCAGGCGGCCAGTCGGTCGGGTGCCGCGCCGGACGTGGTCAAGGCGTTGCGCGGCATTCCCGCCGAGCAGTACGCCAATCGTGAGGAGGTGGCCCGGTCGGTGCGCGTGGACCCCGATTCCGACCTCGGCCTGAGCCCCGCGCAGCAGGCGGAGCAGGCCCGCGCGGGCGGCAGGCAGGGACAGTCCCAGCACCTGCGTGACGTGCCGAAACCGCCGGTGGAGGAGGAACTGGACCGCTGACCTGGGCAGGCGGTGCGGGTGAGCCGTCCGGGGGTGCGGGAGGAGGGCGGGTGTCCTCCGGCCGTGTCCGGCTGTTCCGGGCCGGCCGCTTCGGACCGCCCGTGCCGTGGCTCCACCCCCGTGGACGGCGCCCGGGGAGATGCGCCGTGCGCGGGGCCGCCCTAGTGGGCGGTCCCTCGTTCCCGTCGCAGACGGCGCAGTACGACCGTCAGGTCCAGGAGGGCCGTCAGCGCGAGCACGCCGCAGACGACGGCGAGCAGGATCAGCGGGCCCCGACCGGGGCTGTCGCCGGCGTCGGACCACGCGGCCCAGGTGCCGAACAGCGCGGTGCCCGCGAGGAAGAGGGGCAGGAAGACCGCGGCGAGCAGCAGGCGCAGCCGCAGCGGGCTCCGCGCCGTGACCGGTTCGGTGCCGGTCCGCGGGGAGCGGCGGCCGATCGTTCCGGAGCGGTCCCGGGAGACCGGCTCGCGGGTGGGGCCGGTACGGGGGTCACGCACGCCGGACACCTCCTCCATCGCCTTCGCACCGGCCGGGTAGCCGCCGTCCCCGGTGACAAACCGGCGTTCGTTGGTGCGGACCCGTTCCGGGTACCCGGCCGTTGCCCGACCGCAGACCACCGCACCATGAGGAAGGACAGCGCCTCATGCAGCACGACGAGTTCATCGGAAAAGTGCAGGCTCTCACTCGGTTGCCGGACCGGGGAACGTCCGAGCGGGCGACCCGGGCCGTGCTCAGTACGCTGGCCGAGCGGCTGCCGTCCGGGCTGGCGGGCCATGTGGCCGCCCAGCTGCCGCCGACCCTGGCCGCGCCCATGCGGCAGACCACCTCGGGTGAGCGCTTCGACCTGACGACGTTCGCCGGACGGATCGCCGGCCGCGCGGAGACGGACGAGGACGCGGCCGTGCGCGAGGCCGCCGCCGTACTGGAAGTGCTCGACGCGGCCCTCACCCCGGAGCTGACGGAGAAGCTGGCCGCCGCGCTGCCCAGGGACATCGGCGGCCTGCTGCCCGTCGGACGTGCCACCGACGACACCGACTGAGGAGGTGACCGGGGATGGTCTCCGAGTCCGTGACGGTCCCCTCGGGCGCGGCGGCCCTGCCCGGGGACCTGGTGATCCCCGCCGGGGCGCGTGGGATGGTGCTGTTCGCCCACGGCAGCGGCAGTTCACGGCTCAGCCCCCGCAACCGGGCGGTCGCCACCGCGTTGCAGGGGGCGGGGTTCGGCACACTGCTGCTGGATCTGCTCACCCCGGAGGAGGAGCGCGAGGACGACGCGACGGGGCGGCACCGCTTCGACATCGGCCTGCTGGCCCGGCGGCTGGCGCACGCCGTCGACTGGCTGGAGCAGCGCCCGGACGGCGTGGACCTTCCCGTGGGTCTGTTCGGGGCCAGTACGGGAGCGGCGGCGGCGCTGGTGGCCGCCACCGAGCGGCCCAAGCGGGTGTCGGCGGTCGTGTCGCGGGGCGGGCGCCCGGATCTGGCGGGCGACGCGCTCGGCCTGGTCGCGTGCCCGGTGCTGCTCGTGGTGGGCGGCGACGACGAGACGGTGCTCGGCCTCAACCGCGAG
>NZ_NCTE01001062.1 GCF_002114215.1 Streptomyces sp. 13-12-16
CCCCGTCACGTGCCACCGCCGTCCGCGGGCCTGCGCCTGACGCGCTCCACCGCGCCGCGCCGGGCGGCGGGCAGCGGCAGCCCCGGCAGGGCCGCGACGACCGTGGTGAAGACGGCGAGCGGGACGAGGAAGGCGGTCGCCGAGAACCCCTCCACCAGGAACAGCGAGGTGGCGGTGAGCACACCGAGCGACAGGCTGATCGGCGCGGCGAGCGCCACGGCCTCCAGCCTGGCGCCGGTGGCCGGCACGCCCGGCTGCGGGTACAGCGCAGCCCAGCCCGGACCCAGCAGGGTGAACACCAGCACCGGGATCCAGCGCAGCGGCGAGGGGCCGGGGAGGGCGGTGGCGGCCAGCGCGAGCCAGCCCGAGGCGCCTATGAGGACTCTGACGTGCGTCTCGGTCACCCGTGGGCCTCCGGGGCCACGAGCCGTACCGGTCCCGGAGGAACCCGTGGAGTCGGTGGACTGCGAGGAGTCGGTGCTGCTCATGGGCTGACCTCCGACGTCACTTCGATCACCTTGTGGTCGTTTCCCGGGCGGCCGGACGGTACTCCAGCACGACCCCGTACGCATGGCTCTCGACGGTCCGGAAGAGGGGTGAGGCGGAGAGTTCCGTGCGCAGTGTCTCGAAGCCGCCGGCCGGCAGCAGGCCCTCGCCGGCGGTGTAGATGTCCTGGGTGCGGGTGAGGACGACGTACGTCCTGGTGCCCGGTGGGATCCCGTCGGCGAGGTAGCGGGCCGGGTCCTTCAGCATCCGCTCGTTCTCGGGCAGTTCCTGCTCGGCGAAGAACCAGTGCTCCAGGCGGTCGTACCGGTGCAGCGCCTGCGGGAAGGAACCGCTGGTGGAGAGGATCAGCGAGCCGTCGGGGGCGTTGTCGAGGGTGCGGGTGACCAGCGCGGTCTCCTCGGGCGGTGTGTAGTACATCTTCTCCTTGCCGTAGTACGACGGCAGGAAGCCGGCCAGGAGCACCAGCAGAACGGCCGGCGGGGCGACGGCCGCGGCTCCGCGCCGCAGCGCCTTCGCCCGGCCGCCGCGGGCGCCCG
>NZ_NCTE01001063.1 GCF_002114215.1 Streptomyces sp. 13-12-16
CCGCGTGACCGGCCCGCCCGGCCGCGCCGAGCGGCCCGCCGCAGGAGGAGACCCCGCATGGCCGAGCCCGCCCCCCTGACCCTGACGGAGGCGTTCGCCGCCCTGGGCACCGCGCGGGGGCGGCAGGACCCCTACCCGCTGTACGAGGCGATCCGCGCCCACGGCGACCTCGCCCGGCGCGGACCCGGCAAGCTGGTCGTCACCGGGTACGACGAGTGCGCCCGCGCCCTGCGCGACAACAGCCTGTACGTCCAGGACCGTACGGCCTACGACGCCGCCGGTCCGGCCTGGCGCTCCCACTCCTCCCTGCGCGCCTTCACCAGCTCCATGCTCTACAGCAACGGGCCCGACCACACCCGTCTGAGGTCCCTGGCCGCCTTCGCCTTCACCCCGCCCCGGGTGCGCGAACTCGCCTCGGTGGTCGAGGACATGGCCGACCGCCTCCTGGACCGCATGGCCCACCTCGGCGCCGGTGGCAGCCCCGTCGACGTCATCGCCGAGTTCGCCTCCCGGCTGCCCATCGCCGTCATCGGCGCCCTGCTCGGCTTCCCCGAGGAGGACCAGGTCTGGTTCCGGGAGATGGCCTCCACCATCGCCGTGTCCACCGACGGCCTCTCCGACCCCACGGCCCTGAACCGGGCCGACGCCGCGATGGACGCCCTCGCCGGCTACTTCGGCCGGCTCGCCGACGAGCGCCGCCGCAGGCCCGCCGACGACCTCCTCACCCTCCTCGTCGCGACCCACGACGACGACCCGGAGCGGCTCGGCCACGAAGAGCTGATGGGCAACCTCATGGTGCTGCTCACCGCCGGCTTCGAGACCACCAGCTTCCTCATCGGCCACGGCCTGATGATCGCCCTGGACCACGCCCCGTACGCGCGGAGGCTGTGCGACGACGCGGACTTCGCCGACGCCTACGTCGAGGAGATCCTGCGCTACGAGCCGCCCGTCCACGTCACCAGCCGCTGGGCCGCGAAGGACACCGAGCTGCTCGGCACCGCCGTCCCGCGCGGCACCCGGCTCACCCTGATCCTGGCCGCCGCCAACCGCGACCCGCGCCGCTTCACCGCGCCG
>NZ_NCTE01001064.1 GCF_002114215.1 Streptomyces sp. 13-12-16
CGGCCGCGACGGCCGCATCGTCGAGCCGCGCGCGCTGGCCGACAGCGCCCGGCAGGCGGCCCGCGAGGCGCTGGCGGCGTACGACGGGGTCGAGGCGGCCGGACGACCGGGGCCGCACGGACAGGACGACAGGCAGGAGCGAGGGCTTTGAGCGAGTCGGCGACGTCCGGAGCGCGGACCATGACGGCGGCGTCCGCGTTCGCGGGGATGAGGAGCGTGGCCCCGGTGATGTTCCGGGCGGGCTGCCCGGACTGCCGGGAGCGCTTCGAGCTCGCCGCGAGCGCGCTGCGCCTGGCCATCGGCGCCAGCAGCCGCACCACCTTCTACTCCTTCACCTGCCCCGAGTGCGGGGCGGCCGTCCGCAAGCCGGCGGGGGAGCGGATCGTGGAGCTGCTCACCGGCGGCGGGGTCCGGACGCTGCGGCTCCACTCGACCGTCTAGGCTCACCCCCATGTTCTGGCCGATGTTCGCGATTGCCGTGGGGTTCCTGGGTCTGCTGGTGCTCGGGGTGCTCGCCGTCAAGGTCTTCGTCGAGGCGGAACGGCTCGGCAGGCAGGTCGCGGACTCGGCCCGCCGCAT
>NZ_NCTE01001065.1 GCF_002114215.1 Streptomyces sp. 13-12-16
GGGGGGCCGAGCAGTGCGGCGGCGACGGCCATGCCGAGCCCGGCGAGCAGCACGGGGAGGGCCCTGCGTCCGGCCCGTTCCGCGCCGTCCGCCACCCGGGTGCGCAGCATCGTCGGCCACAGGGTGATCAGCGTTCCGGCCACGGTGAGGCCGACCCAGCCGAGCAGGTTGATCACCTCGTGGGCGAGCAGCAGCCGTTCCGGCAGGTCGCCGCCGAGTTCGCCGCGGGCCATGAGGACACCCAGCGCGGCACCCACGGGCAGCAGGGCGGCGGCGGCGGCGTAGTAGCGCACGGTCATGGAGAACCGGCCGGGCAGGGCCCGCCGCAGCAGTCGTACCAGCCACACGGCGTGGGCGGTGACGGCGGCCGCGACCAGGCAGCCGCCGACGAGCACGACGGGCCACCGGCCGGTGTACATGCCGCCGATGACGGCGACGGCTCCGGCGTTCAGGCAGACCAGTCGCAGTGCGGCGGGGGCGCCCCGGTTCGCCTCCGGCAGCCGGAGCACGGACGCGGCGAAGTGCCCCGACCAGATGACGACGGCGTTGGTGACCGCCCCGAGCAGCAGGGTGTGGACGAGCAGCCAGAAGGCGTGCGGCAGGAAGTGGTGGGCGCTCCCGACCACGGCGAACAGCCCCAGCCAGGCCACCACGACGGCGTTCACGCCGAGGTGCCACAGGGCGCGTGGTGATCGTCCGGGCGGCTTCGGAGCGGGGCCGTTCGCCGTGGAGGAGGAGAGCTGCGCGGTCACCGGGGGTTCCTCGGGTCGGCGGGGGTGGTGGTGGAGGCGGAGGCCGCGCGTCGGGTGGCGGTGGAGGCGGAGGCCGCGCGTCGGGTGGCGGTCACCGACGCGGTCGCCGCCGTCAGGACGAACAGCAGGACCGCGGCGATGTTGAGCGCCCCGCCGAGCTGCCACGCCCCCCGGACGTCCCGCAGGTCGCCGACCACCACGCGCAGGGCGAGGGAGCCGTGCAGCAGCCAGGCCGCCACCGCGAGCCCGGGGTGGTAGGGCAGGGGGCGGCGCAGTACGGCGGGCAGGATCACCGGGGCGTGCGCCATGATCATCGACATCACGAAGCCGAGGAACACGGCGTGCACCACGGCGTCGTAGCGGCTCCCCTCGGCGACCGGGCCGCCCAGCAGCCACAGGGCGCCGGCGAGACCCAGCCACGCGTACCCGGCGAGCAGGCACGCGGCGGAGAAGCGGGGCAGTCCCGTGGCGCGCAGCAGTCGGCGGGCGACGTCGTGGACGACGAGCCAGGCGACCAGTGCGAGCAGGGCCGCGCCGAGCAGGAGCGTGCCGGTGGCCGGCCACATCAGGGTGGTGACGACGCCGGTGACGACGGCGCCGACGCAGGCCAGGAAGGCCGGCTGCGCGCGAGGCGCCAGGAGGACCACCCGGGCGAGTTCCAGCCGCTCGCCCGCGATGGTCAGCACGAGGAACGCGACCAGCCAGGGAAGCAGGCGTGGGACGTCGAGGCCGCCCAGCCACAGCAGTGCCGCACCGAGCGCCGACACGGCGCCCGCCGCCTGGGCGAGCAGGGCGGCACCCGGCTGCCGCTGCCAGAACCGCACGTACAGCGCGGTCAGTACGGCGGCCCCGGCGACGAGCAGCAGCCGCGGGACGGCCAGGTCCACGGGGGTGAGCAACAGCAGGCCCCCGGCGCCGAGCGCGGCGGGCGCGAAGTAGGGCCACCGCCCGCCCAGCGCAACGGCGCGTTCCAGCGCCACCAGCGTGCCGGCGAAGCCGAGGACCAGCAGCACCCCGTGCACCTGGGGCAGACGGTCACTGGTGACCGGGGCGGGGAGACCGAGCAGGACCAGCGCGGCGTCGAGACCGGCGAGCAGACAGACACCGGCGGCCAGCAGCAGGGGCGCCCGGCGTGCGGGCGGCCGGGGTGGCGGGAGCGGCGGGGG
>NZ_NCTE01001066.1 GCF_002114215.1 Streptomyces sp. 13-12-16
CAGCGCGGTCGCGATCCACGCGCCCCGGCTGAAGGACAGCGCCAGCGGCAGCACCAGCAGCAGGGCGCACCCGGCGGCGGCCGCCCGCTGCCGCACCGGGGCCCGCCCCAGCGCGATCCCCGCCGCGCACACCACGCCCAGCGACACCGCCGTCGCCATGCCCATCACGTCCGTGGCCCCGAAGGTGCCGACCGCGCGGACGGTCTCGCCCTGGTACGAGGCACCGGTACCGGTGACGTACTGGTACACCCCGACGGACCCCTGCCACAGGGCGAGCCCCACGAACGACCAGGCCAGCACCCGGAAGCCGGCGCGGCCACGGAGCAGCACCAGGACGGCGGCCGGGACGAGCACGAAGATCTGCAGATAACGGCCCAGGCCGCCGAACGCCGCCTGGGGCGAGGCCGCCCCCATGGCGGCGAGCGCCAGCCCCACGACCGGCAGCCCCAGCACCACGGCCGCGACACGCGACAGCGGGCGCCGCCGTTCCCGCAGCAGCCGGATCACGCAGTACCCGACCACCAGCGCGGACACCATGTCGGCGGGCCCCGCGCCGTCCCCCGTCGGCGGCAGGCCCGCCAGGACGACCACCGCCACCAGCGGCAGGACCGGCACCGG
>NZ_NCTE01001067.1 GCF_002114215.1 Streptomyces sp. 13-12-16
CGTCGGCCCGGGAGAGCCGGATGCGGACGGCCGACGCGCCGGCCGCGTGCAGGGACACGCCGCTCCAGGCGAACGGCACCCCGCCGCCCTGCGTCGAGTCGCCGTCGGCGGCGGTGCCGGTCAGGGCGGTGGCGTGCAGTGCGGCGTCGAAGAGCGCCGGGTGCAGGCCGTACGCGCCGCCGTCGGTGCCGTCGGGCAGGACGGCCTCGGCGAACACCTCGCCGTCGCGCCGCCAGGCGGCCCGCAGTCCCCGGAACACCGGCCCGTAGACGAAGCCGGAGTCCTCGAAGCGTTCGTACAGGCCGTCCGTGTCGAGCGGTTCGGCCTTCTCGGGCGGCCAGACGGTCGCGTCGAAGTCCGTGGCGGCCGAGGCCGCCGGTCCGGTCGCGAGGACGCCCTCGGCGTGTGTCGTCCAGGTGGCTCCGGGGTCGTCGGCGGGCCGGGAGTGGATGCCCAGGGTGCGGCGGCCCGAGTCGTCGGGGGCGCCGACGCCGACCTGGAGCCGGACGGCACCCCGGGCGGGCAGGACCAGCGGTGCGGCGAGGGTGAGTTCCTCCACCAGCTCGCAGCCCAGGGAGTTCGCGGCGTGCACCGCCAGCTCCAGCAGGGCGGTGCCGGGGACGAGGACGGCGCCCATGACCACGTGGTCGGCGAGCCAGCCGTGCGTGCCGGCCGACAGCCGTCCGGTGAACAGGTGGCCGTCGGAGCCGGCGAGTTCGGCCACGCCGCTGAGCAGCGGGTGGTCGGCGGGCGCCAGACCGGCGGCCTCCGCCCCCGCGCCCACGCGCATCTCCGTGGGCCAGAAGCGGCGCCGCTGGAAGGCGTACGTGGGCAGGGCGACCCGGCGGGCGCCCCGGCCGGCGAAGAACGCGGCCCAGTCGACGGGCACGCCGTGGCCGTGCAG
>NZ_NCTE01000109.1 GCF_002114215.1 Streptomyces sp. 13-12-16
GCGATGGCCTTGCGGGGACGGGCGGGCAGCAGCTCGGCGCCCGCGCCGGCGAAGGAGTCGAGTCCGGCCGCGTGGATGCGGGTGATCGCCTCCTCGACGCCCACCTCGCTGATCCGTGCCATGTGCTCGACCTCGCTCGCCCCCAGGCTGTGGATGACGAGCTGCGGGAACTCCTTCTTGATGGCGGCGAAGTGCCTCTCGTAGTACTCGACGCCGTAGTCCGGGTGGTGCCCGCCCTGGAACATGATCTGGGTGCCGCCGAGCTCGACGGTCTCGGCGCAGCGCCGCAGGATGTCGTCGAGGTCGCGGGTCCAGCCCCTGGCGGTGTCCTTGGGGGCCGCGTAGAAGGCGCAGAACCTGCACGCCGTGACGCACACGTTCGTGTAGTTGATGTTCCGCTCGATGATGTACGTCGCGATGTGCTCCGTACCGGCGTACCGGCGCCTGCGCACGGCGTCGGCGGCGGCGCCCAGCGCGTGCAGCGGGGCGTCGCGGTAGAGGTCGAGGGCCTCCTCGGGGGTGATCCGCCCACCGGCGGCGGCACGGTCGAGGACGGTCTGAAGGTCGGCCTTCTCGGTCACCGGCGTCCCTTTCGGAGGGGTTGTGGACGGACCGATCCAGCGTACGCCAGGGGGTTCCCGGGGCCGACGTCAGGCCGCGTACGCGCCGATCAGCAGCCCTGCGAAGGCCCCGCTGATCAGGAAGGGGCCGAACGGGATCGCCGTCCTGCGCCCCGCCTTCCGGGCGACGACGAGGGCACCCCCGTACAGCGCCCCGGACACGAACCCGGCGAGGGTGCCGAGCATCACGGCCGGCCAGCCGTACCAGCCGAGGACGGCGCCCGCGCCGAGGGCGAGCTTGACGTCGCCGAAGCCCATGCCGGCCGGGTTGACGAGGAACAGCACGAAGTAGCCGGCGCCCAGCGCGAGCGCGCCCAGCAGGGCGGTGGTCCACTCCCCCGCGTGCTCGGGGGCCAGGGCGGCGAGGCCGAGCAGGGCGAGGGCGGCCCCGGCGAAGGGGAGGGTGAGCGGGTCGGGCAGCCGCTGCACCCGGAAGTCGACCACCGCCAGCAGCACGCCGACGGGCGCGAGCAGCAGCCAGACGAACAGCTCGGGCCGGGTCCCGGTGGCGGCGGCGAGGGCGGCGCAGACGAGGGCGGTGACGACGGCGGGAGCGGTGCCGGGTCCGTACGGCGG
>NZ_NCTE01001068.1:0-6026 GCF_002114215.1 Streptomyces sp. 13-12-16
CACACGAAGTGATCGACCAGCACCTCGCGGGGCCCGCCGCGGACCGCGGCCACCGACCGCACGTCACGGTTCGGGCCGCGCCCGGGCGCGGCCCCGGGCCCCGGCATGCGCGCGTGGGCAGGGTCCGCGGTTTCCGCCAGCCACAACACCAGGAGGACGAAGTGCTCAAGAGACTGAAGAGACTGAAGCGATTCCGGCCGGTGGCGGTGGTGTTCCTCGCCGCCTCCGCCGCCGTCCTCGGTCTGTCGACGCCGGCATCCGCCGTCTGGGGCTTTCCCGGCGAGGGAAGCGACTGGAACCCGGTGAACTACGCGGGTGGCCAGATCACCAGCAGGTCCACCACGAGCGAGGCACGCGACAACCGCAACAACATCGTCCACGCCTGGCGCGGCGGGGGCAACGACAACATCTACATCTCGCTGAACAGCGGACCCGCGTACCAGTTGCCCGACGCGCAGACGTACACGTCCCCGCGGGTGATCTGGACCGACGACGGTGGTCGCGGCAACTTCCGGATCTTCCACACCGGCACCGAGAGCCACGTCTACCAGCACCGCATCCAGCTGACCACGAGCTACCAGCTGCCCGCCACCCTGCCCAACTGGACGAGGGTCCCCAACGACACCCGCACCACCGACACCCTGCCCGTGGGAGTCGCCGCGCTCCCCGACAACTCGTACATGCTCGCCTGGAACAGCCAGTCCGACGACCGGATCTGGACGATGTACTACAACGGCCAGACCGCTGCCTACAGCAGTCCCAGCGTGGTTCCGGACGCGCTGAGCAAGGACGCGCCGGCCCTCGCCGCCCAGGTCGACACCGACAACGACGACCCGGCCCCCTGGAACCAGGTCGTTCTCGCCTTCACGGGCACCAACAACTACGTGTACCAGTCGCGCCAGCGGTACGGGAGTTCCTCCTGGACCAACCCGCGTCAGATCTTCGCCGCGAACTCCTACGGCTTCTCGAGGCAGGGCCCGTCGGTCGCGCTCTCCCGCAACGGCTACGGCGTCATCACCATCTCCGAGGACCGCGACAACACGATCGGCAGCTACATCATCTCCCGTGACGGCGGGTGGAGCGGGTTCTACGAGGAGAACACCTTCGCGAGCACCGTCGACAGGACCCCGCTGGCCGTGATCGACGGCACCACCTTGTACTACGTCATCAACGGTTCGGCCGGCGGCCGGAGCGGGGTCCTGTGGAAGCGCGTCTACGACTTCGCGGCCATGCCCACGCCGTCGGCGCCGCAGTGGTAGGCCGACGGTAGCCCCGTACGAGAACCACGGCGGCAGGGCCCGGACACGGGGCCCGGTGGCCTTTCGGTTCCAGGATCGCGGCGTGTCCGGACGGCATCCCTGCCGCCGCGATCCACCACCCCTTCCTCTGGTACGCCGAGCCCGCCCGGACCCGACCACCCCGGACAGGGGCCGGGTTCCGGCATCCGCCCGGCGGGCACCGTCCGAGCCCTCCTCACCCCCACCTCGCGTGCAGGTACGGAACGAGCACGCAGAAATCGAGTTCCCGTGAAACCAGGTAGACCAGCGGCGGGCCTCGCGTCCGGCCTGCTGCTTTCCCTCCTCCTGTCGGGGATCGCCCCGGCATCGGCGCTCACTCCCATGACCTCCGTGGCCGCCCCGGCCGCCGCGGCGGCGGCGGACCCACCGTCCACCGGCCCGGGGGCGTCCGGGCCGGATCTGAGTCACGAGAACCGCACGAGCCCGCCCTCCGGGCTGCCGGACTGGTCGCGCGTGGGATACCGGGGTGGCCTGGATCTGCCCAGCGGTGACTCGGGTGCGACGACGCAGACCTCCTGCATCATCTCGGCGGGAGAGCTCGCGTCCACGTACAAGGTGATCGCCGACGACGGAGTCGATGACACCACCGGACTGCAGAGGGCGATCGACCACGTCAAGAGCGACTGCTCCCCGCAGGCGAACCCCGGCCGGCTCTCGCGCATCGAGCTGCCGGCCGGCCGGCTCGACGTGTCCCGGCAGATCTACGTCGACGCCAGCTTCCTGACCGTCAGGGGGAAGGGCTCCGGCGAGGACGGCACCCGCCTGGTGTTCCGCCCCGACGTGAACACCCGGTACGACACGCTGGTCAACGGCCGCTGGGACCAGGACGCCATGTCGGCCGGCAGCGGCAGCGACGTGGGCAAGGGCGGCTGGACATGGCCGGGGCGCGGTCTGTTCCGGGTGCAGACCCGGGACATGGCCGAGCGGTACAAGGACGACTGGGCGGCGGCCCCGGCCAACCGCAAGGACCTCTTCGAAGGCAGCATCAACCAGCACTGGGCCTCCGGGCTCAAGCTGGGCGCCCAGAGCGACGACCCCGGATACGCGGCCCGGCGGGGCCATTCCGTGGTGCAGCTGGACGCGAAAGCGAACATGGACAAGTTCGTCCTGAACGGCTACGTCTGGGTCGGCGCGGCCAACAGCACGAAGTTCTACGAGCAACAGGGCATCACTGACACGAGCTTGATGGAGTCCCTCCACATGCGTCAGCAGATGTTCCGGCTCGTCGGAAAGGACGCGGTCGCCAAGACGATCACGCTGGACCGCCCGCTGGAGTGGGACCTGCCGGTCGACTCCGTCTCGGACGGCTCCGCCCCGCTGGGATCCACCCCCTACGCCAGCAAGGTCACTCCGCTGACCGTCGTCGAAGGGGTCGGCTTCGAGGACTTCTCCTTCACCCAGGACATGAACGGGCTGCCGAAGCTGGGCGGCGGCACGTACTCGCTCACCCCCGAGCAGGCGAAGCACAACTACGGCAACCTGGCGCCCGAGTACGCGATGCACGGCATCGTCTTCAAGTGGGCCGCCAACAGCTGGGCGCGCGGCCTGAAGGCCGAGATGACCGGCTCGCACCCGATCGTCACCGAGGTCGCGCGCAACCTCCAGATCGAACGCAACAGCTTCGACGGTGCCTGGAACAAGGGCAAGGGCGGTAACGGCTACCTGCGCGGCAGCCGCGTCTGGAACTCGCTGTGGGCGCTCAACACCAGCCGCAACCTGCGCCACTTCACCTTCCAGTGGTCGGCCAGCGGCAACGTCGCCTTCCGCAACGACCTCGATTCCGACCTCAACCTGCACGGCGGCTGGGAACACGGCAACCTGTTCGAGCAGAACACCGTGCGCGTTCCCTACGAGCACCGCTCGGCCAGCTGCAGCGCCAACTGCGGCGGTGAAGGCGGTCAGATCGACGAGGGCACCTGGTACCCGATCTGGTGGGCGGCCGGCCCCAAGGCGGCCAAGTGGGCCGGTTCCTCCGGGCCGCGGAACGTCTTCTACAACAACACGCTGGTCAAACAGGCCACCGAGGGCGGGCCGTTCGAGCCGTACACGCCGTACGGCACCCGTTCCGGTACCGCCTTCCAGTTCGGCTCGGACACGAACGACGCGAACCGGTTCCTGCACCTGAGCCAGGACGGGCGGGTCATCGCGGACTGGACCGGCCGGGAGACCCAGGACTTCCTGGGGAAGGGAGTGGCGGCCCTCGACGTCGGCAACCGGCACTCCCTGTTCCTCGACGACACCGGCGGCGAACTCGAACCCCGTCCGAACGAAACCCGGCGCACCGTCGGCACCTGGAACATGCGCGGTGCGACCAGCAGGATCGCGGGCGAGAACTACGACTTGTACGAACGCATCAGCCAGCTCATGGAGCTGGAATCGTTCAATCTCAGCCTGGTCGCCGTACAGGAGGCCGGCCGGCCGCCCCGGTACACCCCCGGCGGGTTCAACCCGCATGTGCGCAGGATCCCGCAGAACCAGTACGTGCGGTGGAACGCGGCCGGCACCGAACGCGTGTCCGAGAGCGTCCTCGAGGTGCCGTTGGGAACACCGGCCCGGCCTCGGGGGTACGTGTACTGGCTGCACACACACAACGACATCAGCACGACGGGCCGGAACAACATCGGCATCGTCACCTATTCACGACTGCCCCTGGACGACGGGCGGACCCATATATGGGTCGCCGCCGGGCCCGTGGACAGCAACGGGGTCTCGACGGGGCGCCCCGCGCTGGGAGTCCGCCTCGGCGACACCGTGTACTGGACCTTGCACGGAGAATCGCAGACCAACGGCTCGGACGTCCCTCAGATCCTGCGCAACATCAACCGGCAGATGAGCGCCGCGGGCCCGAACGGAGCCGCGATGCGCTATGTCGTCATGGGAGATTTCAACCGCACCCCGGCGAACCTGGAAGGCTCCGTCTTCGCGAGCGACTTCACCGTCCACCGACCGGCCGGCCCCACCTACCAGGGACCCAACAGGGACTACCAGTACGACTACGCGGTCACGGCGGGCAGAGACATGCCCAACGCCGTCACGGTCGCGGCGCGACAGGTCCACGAGGTGTCTTTCTCGGATCACCACCTTTCGACGTTCTACGTGAACGCCGCCCGGGTCGAGGACGAGCCCGGCCAGACACCGCCCGGTGACGGGCACGACAGCCCGCCCCCGAGGCCGACGAAGAAGAGGATCGTCCTTCGCGGCGCCAAGACCGGGTGTGAGTAGCTGAGGTACAGGAAATCCCGGTGAGAACGATCATGGTCGGCTAGCACACCGGCTGGAGGCTCCGCGGGGGTTCCCGGAAAGATCGTTGGACGGGCGTCGGTGCTGGCTACGGTCCAGCCGTGCCGGTGGAGTTCTTAACTGATGAGCAGGCCGAGGCGTACGGGACGTTCACTGAGGTGCCCACGCGCCCGGAGCTGGAGCGGTTCTTCTTCCTCGACGATGACGACCGTGATCTGATCGCGCTGCGTCGTACGGACGCGCACCGGCTTGGGATGGCGGTGCAGATCTGCACGGTCCGCTACGTCGGCCGGTTCCTGGGCGAGGACCCGCTCGCAGTGCCGTGGGAGGCCGTGGAGTACCTCGCCGGGCAGCTCGGCATCGCGGACGCCTCGTGCGTGAAGCGGTACCGGGAGCGCCGGTCGACGGTCTACGAGCACGCGGCGGAGATCCAGGAGCGGTTCCAGTACCGGGACTTCACCGACCGGCGGTGGGGCCGGGAGTTCCGCGGTTTCCTGTACGGGCGGGCGTGGACGCACGCCGAGGGGCCGGTGGCCCTCTTCAACCACGCGGTGACGTGGCTGCGCAAGAACCGGGTGCTGCTGCCGGGCGCCTCGGTGCTGGCCCGGCAGGTGTCGGAGGCCCGCACGGTGGCCGAGCGGCGCCTGTACGAGGCGGTGACGCGGGCCGCGCACCGGGCCGATCCCGCGCTCTCTCCGACGCTGGCCGGGCTGCTGGTGGTGCCGGAGGGCAAGCGGGTCTCGGAGCTGGAGCGGCTGCGGACGCCGCCGGTGAAGTCGACGGGAACCGCGATGGTGCGGGCCATGGAGCGGGTGGGGGAGATCTCGGCGTTCGCGCTGGGCCGGGTGAACCTGTCGCGGGTGCCGGTGAACCGGCTGTCCACGCTGGCCCGGTACGGGCAGCTGAGCAAGGCGCAGACGATTGAGCGGGCGCCGGAGCCGCGGCGGACCGCACTGCTCACGGCGGTGGTGCGTCAGCTGGAGGCGCAGGCGGTCGATGACGCGCTGGACCTGTTCGCGGTGCTGATGGCGAACCGGCTGATCAGCCCCGCGCGGCGGGCCTCGGAGCGGGAGCGGTTGGCGATGCTGCCGCAGTTGGAGAAGGCGGCCCGCATCCTGGCGAAGGCGTCGAAGATCCTCACCCAGGAGCTGGACCTGGTCGCCGAGCACGACGCGGACCTGGACGTGGCCGCGCTGTGGGCGGCGGTGGAGGAGGCGGTGCCGCGTACGGCGGTGGCCGGGGCGGTCGCGACCGTCGAGGCCCTGGTACCGGAGGACGACGGGTCGGCTGAGGCGGCGATGCGGGAGAAGCTGGCTCTGCGCTACAACACTGTGCGCCCCTTCCTGGCGCTGCTGGGCGAGTCGGACGCGCTGGACGCGGCCCCGGCCGGGCGGCGCCTGCTGAAGGCGGTGCGCCGCCTGCCCGCGCTCTCGCGCCGGCGGGTCAAGGACCGGCCGCTGCTGCCCCGCGAGGTCGACGCCGAGCTGG
>NZ_NCTE01001068.1:6204-9907 GCF_002114215.1 Streptomyces sp. 13-12-16
CGGTCGACCGGGACGCGTACGTGGTGTGCGTGCTGGAGCAGCTGCACCGCGCGCTGAACCGGCGCGACGTGTTCGCCGCCCCGTCGAACCGGTGGGCCGACCCGCGCGCGAGGCTGTTGGACGGTCCGCGGTGGGAGGCAATGCGCGGGGACGTGCTGGCGGGCCTGTCCCTGACCGAGGACGCGGGCGAACACCTGGCCCAGCTCACCCGGGGGCTGGATGCGGCGTGGCGGCAGATGGCCGACCGGCTGGCCGAGGCCGGCGACGACGCGAAGGTGGAGATCGTCGTCCCCGAGGGCGGGGGACGTGCCCGCCTGTCGGTGGACAAGCTCGGCGCGGTGGGCGAACCGGAGTCCCTGACCTGGCTGAAGGCCACCACGGAGGCGATGCTCCCCAGGATCGATCTGCCGGACCTGTTGTTCGAGGTCCACTCCTGGACCGGGTTCCTTGACTCCTTCAGGCACGTCTCCGACCGGCGCACCCGCATGGAGGGCCTGCTTGTCTCCCTGGTCGCCCTGCTGGTCTCGCAGAGCTGCAACATCGGCCTGACCCCGGTCATCGATCCGCAGAGCAAGGCGCTGACCCGCTCGCGCCTGTCCCACGTCGATCAGAACTATCTGCGAGCCGACACCATCGCCGCGGCGAACGCCGCGCTCATCACCGCCCAGTCCGCGATCGAGCTGGCCCAGATGTGGGGCGGCGGGCTGCTCGCCTCCGTCGACGGCCTGCGCTTCGTCGTCCCCGTCAAGAGCATCAACACCGGCCCCTCGCCGAAGTACTACGGCTACAAACGCGGCGTGACCTGGCTCAACGCTGTCAACGACCAGGTTGCGGGGATCGGTGCGATGGTCGTGCGCGGCACCCCGCGCGACAGCCTCTACACCCTGGACACCCTGCTGAACCTGGACGGCGGGGTGAAGCCGGAGATGGTGGCGACCGACAACGCCTCGTACAGCGACATGGCCTTCGGCCTGTACAAGATGCTCGGCTTCCGCTTCGCCCCGCGCTTCCGTGACCTCTCGGACCAGCGGTTCTGGCGGGCCGACCTACCCGACGGCGAGGGGCCGGCCGCCGGGTACGGGCCGCTGGAGGCCGTGGCCTGCAACAAGGTCAACCTCAAGCGGATCGCCACGCACTGGCCGGACATGCTCCGGGTGGCCGGGTCGCTCATCACCAACCAGGTCCGGGCCTACGACCTGCTGCGGATGTTCGGCCGTGAGGGCCACCCCACCCCGCTCGGTGCCGCGTTCGCCGAGTACGGGCGGATCGACAAGACCATGCACCTGCTCGCCTTGGTCGATCCCGTTGACGACACCTACCGGCGGCTGATGAACCGGCAGCTCACCGTGCAGGAGTCCCGCCACCGGCTCGCCCGCGCGATCTGCCACGGCGGCCGGGGCCAGATCCGCCAGGCGTACCGCGAGGGCCAGGAGGACCAACTCGCCGCTCTCGGCCTGGTCCTCAACGCCGTGGTCCTGTGGAACACCCGCTACCTGGACGCCGCCGTCGCACAGCTCCGCGCGGAGGGCCACGACATCAAGGATGAGGACGTCGCCCGGCTCTCCCCGCTCAAGGACCGGCACATCAACTTCCTGGGCCGCTACCTGTTCAACATCAAGGCCAGCGGCCCCGGCCGCGGACTGCGCCCCTTCCGCGACCCCGACGCCGCCGAAGACGGCGAGGACGAGGAAAGCTGAGGGCCCCGGCGTCGGTCGACGCCGGGGCCCTGTGTGAGTGCGGGCAGTCAGGTCAGTTGCAGCAGTCGCAGCCCGGCTGGCAGCCGCACGCGTCCTCCTTGGCGCCGGCGGACGGCACCACCGCAGCGCCGGTGGGTGCGCAGCATCCCTTGCCCTGCCAGGCGTCGCGGCCTTCCTTGAAGGCGATGGCGGCGATGACCAAGGCGGCGATCGGGTCGGCCCAGGACCAGCCGAGGGTGGCGTTCAGGACCAGGCCGAGCAGCAGCACGGCCGACAGGTAGGTACACAGGAGCGTCTGCTTGGAGTCCGCGACCGCGGAGGCGGAGCCGAGTTCCCGCCCGGCGCGGCGCTGGGCGGCGGACAGGAACGGCATGATCGCCAGCGACAGGGCGGCGATGACGATGCCGGGGATCGACCGCTCTGCCTCCCCGGTGCCGGTGAGCGCGCGGACGGCGTCGACGGAGACGTACGCGGCGAGCGCAAAGAAGGAGACAGCGATGATCCGCAGGGTGCGCTGCTCGCGGGCCTCGCGTACGGCGTGGTCGCGGGCGGAGAACTGCCAGGCGACCGCGGCGGCCGAGGAGACCTCGATGACCGAGTCGAGGCCGAAGCCGATCAGCGCGGTGGAGGAGGCGAGGGTGCCCGCTGTGATGGCGACGACCGCCTCGATGACGTTGTAGGTGATCGTGGCCGCGACCAGCAGGCGTATCCGCCGGGCGAGGACGTCGCGGCGGGCCGGGGAGGGCCCGAGGGATATCGATATCTCGGCGGCCATCTCAGCAGCAGCCCTTCTCGTCGGCGTCGACGCACGTCCGGTCGGTCTCGACGGCCACCACGGCGGTGCGCAGGTCGTCGAGTGCGTGGCCGAGGCGTTCGTCGGCCAGTTCGTAGCGGGTGCGGCGGCCGTCGGGGACGGTGACGGCCAGGCCGCAGTCGCGCAGGCACGCGAGGTGGTTGGACAGCCGGGTGCGGGAGACGCCGAGGGCGTCGGCGAGGTCGGCGGGGTAGGCAGGGGCGTCGCGCAGGGCGAGCAGGATGCGGCAGCGGATCGGGTCGGCGAGCGCGCGGCCGAACCGGGCCAGCACCTCGATGT
Source organism: Streptomyces sp. 13-12-16 (assembly GCF_002114215.1). Taxonomy (GTDB): domain Bacteria; phylum Actinomycetota; class Actinomycetes; order Streptomycetales; family Streptomycetaceae; genus Streptomyces. The sequence goes on from NZ_NCTE01001068.1 coordinate 8,995, forward strand.
CGGAAGCAACAGTCAGCACACCACGACAGTACATCTCATCCTGAATTCAGGAAACCTTGGATCGTTTCGACGGTGCCGATCTTCAAAAAACCTTCGTTTATTGACGATCATGAAACCAATCCGCACGGACCCCGGATCGCCTTCAAAAACTCCTTCAAAAACCTCGGTGCTTCAACAACCTCCGATCACCGTTTCTTGAGAAGATCCGGGGGTGAGCGCGCCCCTGAAACCCTCCGAACTCCTTCTCGCCGAACCCGCCGTACGCACCGACATCAAGATCGGTTACGCCCGGGTCTCCACCGGCGGGCAGAAACTCGACCGCCAGCTCGACGCGCTCAACGCGGCCGGCTGCCGCCGGATCTTCGCGGACAAAAAGTCCGGCAAGAACGACCTGCGCCCCGAGCTCAAGGCGTGCCACGCCTTCCTCGCGAGCGGGGACACCCTCGTCGTCCCCTCCCTCGACCGCTACGGCCGCTCCCTCAAAGACCTCGTGACGATGGTCGCTGAGCTGCGCGAGCAAGGGGTCGGCTTCACCTCGCTGCACGAGAACCTCGACACCACCACCCCGGGCGGGCGCCTGATCTTCCACGTCTTCGCCGCCCTGGCGGAGTTCATCCGCGAACTCATCGTCGCCGGCACCAACGAGGGCCTGGCCGCCGCCCGCGCCCGCGGCCGCACCGGCGGACGCCCCACCGTCATCACACCCGAGCTCATCCGCGCGGCCCGCGACATGCTGCCCAACCCGGAGAACAGCATCGAGTCCATCGCCAAGCTGCTGGGCGTCTCCGCCGGCACCCTCTACAACCACATCCCCGACCTGCGCGAACTCCGCACCTCCCGCGTCCCGCGTCAACTGGAAGGCAGCACCGGCCCCGCCTGACCGAGCCCGATCACCGGCGGGGGATGTCAGCCA
>NZ_NCTE01001068.1:10029-20595 GCF_002114215.1 Streptomyces sp. 13-12-16
CCTGCCGCAACTGCTCCGCCCCCGGCACACCTGCAAGGCCGTCCGGAGTGCGGTACACCCGGCAGATCAGTCCCGGGACGCGCCCCTGCTCTGCGAACGGTCGCGCCCGTCGACCAGGATGGTCGGCGAGCCGGTGAAGCCGATCCGCTCGGCCTCTTCCTGAGGGTCAGAGAGATTCGGCCGAAAGGGATAGTAGGGCTTCTTGAGCGTGTCGGTGGCGGGGGGCGAGGTACGCCCTGTGGTGCAGAGGTAGGTGCCGTCCGCCGGGGTGAGTACGTAGACGGTCCGGTTCTATGAGCACGTCGGGCTGCTGCCCGCGCCGCCGCGCACCTCGTCCGGTTACCGGGACTATCCGCGGCAGGCTGTGACTCGGCTGGCGTTCGTGCGGGCCGCGCAGAGTGCCGGGCTGTCGCTCGCCGAGATCAGTGAGGTCCTGGCCGTCGTGGACGGCAGCGCAGCCCGGCGCGGGCAGGCCGCTGTCATGCTGAACGAGCATCTGCGCCGGGCCGAGGAGCGCATCGAGGAGCTGGCCCGGCTGCGGGCGGCACTGCAGCAGCTCGCCGTCTCGGGCGAACTCGAAGCCCTGGGCGGCACCCCGTGTTGACGCGCGCGGGTCAGGTGCCGATCTCTCGGTGGACGCCGCCGGCGGCGGTGTTGACGCCTTCGGCGAGGGTGGGGTGGATGTGGATCGCTCGGGCGATGTCGGTGTAGGTGGCGCCGCAGGTCATGGCGATGACGGCTTCGTGGACGAGGTTCCCGCCGTCGGGGCCGGCGATGTGGCAGCCCAGGATGCGGTCGGTGGCGGCGTCGACGACGAATTTGATCAGGCCGCGGGTGTTGCCGATGGCGCGGGCCTTGACGACTCCGGTGAAGTCCTGGCGGCCGATGAGGACCTCGTATCCGGCGGCGCGGGCGGCGGGTTCGGTCAGGCCGACGGAGCCGACCTCGGGGTCGGTGAACACCGCGTGCGGCACGACGCGTTTGGCGGTGGTGCGGTCCTGGCCGCGGTAGGTGGTGCGGTAGGCGATGTCGGCGTCGTCGCGGGCGGTGTGGGTGAACATCGGCCCGCCGCGGATGTCGCCGAGTGCCCAGACGTCCGCGGCCTGGGTGCGCAGCAGGTCGTCGACGGGCAGGAACCCCTGCTTGTCGGGCTCGAGGCCGAGGTGTTCCAGGCCGAGGGTGTCGGTGTTGGGGGTGCGGCCGGTGGCGATGAGCAGGTGGCTGCCGGTGATCTCGCCGGTCTCGCCGCCCTGGCAGCCGGCCCGGATGTGTCCGGGACGGCCCTCGACGGCAGTGCAGGTGGTGCTGGTCAGGACGGTGATGTTGTCGGCGGTGAAGCCGTCGGTGACGGCGGCGGAGATGTCGGGGTCCTCGGCGGGCAGCAGCCGCTCGGCGCGCTGGATGAGGGTCACGCGGGAGCCGAAGCGGGCGAACATCTGGGCGAACTCGCAGCCGACGTAGCCGCCGCCCACGACGATCAGGTGCTCGGGTAGCTCGGTGAGGTCCAGCACGGTGCGCGAGGTGTAGTACGGGGTGGTCTCCAGGCCGTCGATCGGGGGGATGGCGGTGCGCAGACCGGTGACCAGGAAGATCTTGTCGGCCTCGATGTCGGTGTGGTCCACGCGCAGCCGCCTCGGTGCCACGAAGCGCCCCTCGGCGGGATAGAAGTCGAGTTGCTCGGCGCGGCCGACCGTCTTGTAGGAGCCGGAGCGGATCGTCTCGACGATGGCGTTCTTGCGGGCCACGACGGCGGCGAGATCGACGGTGGGGGCGGTGGTCGTCACGCCGAACTCGGCGGCGCGGCGCACCTGGTGGGCCACCGCGGCGGAGGCGATCATCGTCTTGGTGGGGATGCAGCCGCGGTTGAGGCAGGTGCCGCCGAGTTTCTCCTTCTCCACGAAGGCGACCCGGCCGTGCCGTGCGGCGCGCAGCGCCATGGGGAGTCCGGCCATGCCGCCGCCGATCACCAGAGTGTCGTACCGCTGAACCATCAGAAGGCTCCTTTCGTGCTTTCCGCCTGGCCGAATGGATTCGGGGCTTAGCTTGTGTGGTCTGGGGTGTGCGGGCGTGAGGCGGGGGTCTGTTCGGGTGATGTGCGGCAGCCGCGGCGGGTGGTGCGGCGGTGCAGGAGCCATGCGGCGGTGAAGAGTACGGCCGCGGCGGTGAAGAACGGCCACACGGCGGGACCGTGGGTGACGGCCCCGGCGGTTCCGGCGGCGGCTCCCGCACCGGCAGCGGTCAGGACCGGGGTGCCGCAGCACAGGCCGATCATCGCCAGCCCGGTGCCCAGGGCCGTGCCGAGGGCCCCGAGCGCGGCGAGGGCGGCCGTCAGCAGGTGGCCGAGCATCCGGCGGAGCCGGATGAGGGCATTGGGGGGCGCCGTGCGCATCGACCGGGCTCCAGGGCTGGGCGGACGGGGTGAGGGTGTGGCCGGCTGCTGCCCGGGGGGTGCGGCAGCCGGCCACCCTCCCGGCCCGACGGGGGGGCGGGGCCGGGGTTCTGGGGAGGAGGGGTCAGGCCCACAGGGCGCTGCCCCACTTGGTGAGGATGAGCACCGCGATGGTGCCGATCCACAGCACGGGCACCGTCCAGTGGAACTCGGCCACGGCGCGGCGCACCTGGTCGGGGGCGGGGATGAGCCCGTGTTGGATGTTGTGCACGGTGGTGTACCAGAAGATGAGGATCGTCACGGCCCATACGAGGGTGCACCACAGGCACAGCGCGCCGATGGCGTACAGCGAGGAGTACTGCAGCCAGGTGATGAAGCCGATACCGAAGACGGTGCCGGCCTGCAGGCCCCACCAGTGCCATCGCCGGTAGCGGGCGCCGGCCAGCAGTCCGGCGCCGATGGCGATGACGGCGGGGAAGGCGACCCAGCCGATGAAGGGGTTGGGGAAGCCGAAGGTGGATGCCTGCCAGCTCTTCATGATGTTGTTGCAGGACAAGACGGGGTTGATGCTGCATGCCGAGACGTAGTTCGGGTTGGCGAGCAGCTTCATCTTGTCGTGGGTGAGCACGGCCGAGGCGAGCAGGCCGAGCAAGCCGCCCAGGATCAGCAGGAGCGCGAGGAACCGGTCGGCGCCGATCGTGGCGTGCGGGCTTCTCCGCTCGGCCGGAAAGGCCGTGTCGCGGGCTGCTGTCGTGGTCATGGGTGGTTCCGTTCCGGCAGTCGCCCGCGGCCGTGGGCTTGGTCTGTTCCCGGCCGCGGCGGGTCTGGGCGTGGGCGCGGGTCAGCAGCAGTGGCCGTCGCTGTCGCGGTCGGTGGCGGCCGGTGTGAGGACGGGCTGGGGCGCGCAGCAGTCGTCCGCTGCAGCGGCGGAGGGGGCTGTCCCGGAGGGAGTGGAGTGGGGGGCCGGCTGCCGTGTGCGGTGGCGGATGGCGGCGGCCGCCACGGCGAGGACGACCACCAGGGCGGTCACGGCGATGGCGGTGGTGTGGCCCTGGATCCAGGCGGTGGCGGTGGCGGAGAAGGTGGCGAGGCCGCCGCCGGGGGCGGCGGTGGTGGGGCCGCCGGTGGCAGCGGGGTACCAGTACCAGGCCAGGTAGGCGCCGGTGAGGACGAGGATGGCGGCGGTGATGCGGGTGCCGTGCCGGGCCAGCGTGGTGATCTTGCGGGTGAGGGCGGCGCCCGCGGCGGCGGTGGTGACTGCGACGAGCAGCAGGACGGCGGCCGATCCGGCGGCGTAGGCGGCGAAGACCGCGAGGAGTCCGCCGTAGCTGGCGGTGGCCTGGGCCTGGGCGATGACGGCGAGCAGCACGCCGAAGGTGCAGGACAGGGACGCGGCGGCGTAGCCGACGCCGAAGGCCGCCATGCGCCGGGCGGTCGGCGGGCCCGCCGACTGGCGGGTGCCGGTGGTCAGGTGCAGCCGCAGGCTGGGTGTGCGGCCGGTGAGCATGACGGCGCCGAGGAGCAGCAGGAGGATGCCGGTGGCCAGGCCCAGCCAGGGGGCGGCTTGGATCAGGGCGCGGGCTCCGGCGCTGACGATGAGTCCGGCGGCTGCGAGGGTGCCGGCGAAGCCGAGGGTGAGGGCGGCGCCGGAGCGCAGAGCGCGGGCGAGGCGTACCGGCACCGGGGAGGTGTCGTTCTCGCCGAGGGCGGCGGTGATCCAGGCGGGCAGCAGGGCGAAGCCGCAGGGGTTGACCGGGGCGAGCATCCCGGCGGCGAAGGCGAGGGCGAGCAGGCCGTTCATCACGCGCCTGCCTTCTTCAGGGCGTCCTGGATCTGGTCGGCGGAGGGGTCGGTGGCCCGGTAGGTGACCTTGCCCTGCGGGTCGACGACGATCAGTGTGGACAGTGCGCTCACCTGGTAGCGGAGCGAGAAGGTGGCGCCCTTGTCGATGGTGGCGGGCAGAGTCGGGGCCTTGATGTAGTCGAGGAACTGCCTGATCGTCTGCTTCGACTCGCTCGGGTCCATGTCCACCGCGAGGAAGTTGGCTTTCTTCCCGGCCTTGTCGAACGCCTGGGCGGCCTTGTCCAGGTTCTTGGCGCCGCCGGCGCACTCGCCGCAGCCCACCGAGAAGAAGAACAGGGCGGAGGGCTTGTTCGCGGGCACCGCCAGCGTGGTGTCGTCGAGGAGGGTGACGGTGTCCGCCTTGGCAGAGGCATTGCCACTGCTGGCGCTCGTACCGGAGGTGTTCGCCTTGGTGTCGGTACCGCAGGCGGACAGGGTGAGCGCAGCGGTGGCAGCCGCAGCCAGAGCCAGGGTGGTACGGCGGCGCAGGCGGGTGCGGCGGGCGGTGGGGGGCGGTGAGGTCATGGGTGGTGCGGGCCTTCCTCGAAAGGCCGGGACTGGACGGGTGGTCCCGGTCGGCAGGGAGCGGATGGGGGAGCGCGGCGGTGGCCGGCAGAACGGGAGGCGGGGAGCCTGTGCCGACCGGGTCAGTGCTTGCGGAGCAGGTCGCCCTCGTGCGGGTCGGTGCGGGTGGCCGGGGGGCAGCAGGCATCGCCGTTGCCGGTGCGGCGGCGCAGCCACCAGGCGAGAGCGCCGGCCATCAGGACCGCGGCCGGGGCCAGCAGCCAGGGGCTGACCAGCACCCCGCCGAGTCCGGCCAGGGCGCCGCTGGCCAGCAGTACCGGCCCGGCGCAGCAGATGATCGGCAGCAGGGCGACGCCGACCACGGCGAGGGTGCCGAGCAGGCCGCCGCGGCGGTCACCGGGCTGGGTGGGCGGAGGCGTCATCGCTGCTCTCCCTCTCCGGGGATGCGGGTGCAGCAGTCCAGGGCGGCGGCGTTGTCGGCGGCCAGCGACCGGGCCAGCATGACCAGATCAGCGACGCGGGGGTCGCCGACGGAGTAGCGCAGTTTCTTGCCGTCCCGGCGGGCGCTGACGTAACCGCAGTCCACGAGACAGGACAGGTGGACCGACACCCGGGGCTGGGAGATCCCGGCGTGCTCGACGCACTCCGCGCTGGTGCGCTCGCCGCGCTGGATGAACTCCAGCAGCTTCAGCCGGGTGGGGTCCGCGAGCGCGCGGAAGAACCGGGCCGTGGTGTCCAGGTGTGTGCACGGCACCTCGGCCGTGGCCGGGGATCCGGCAAGGACAGGGGTATTCATGGGCAGGGCCTTTCCACCAGCAGCTATTTGCTTACCCGCATAGTAAGGTGGCCATCTGCAATACGGCAAGGCGCATAGGAATGGGTCCGGCGTGCGGCGCTGGACCCCACTGAGGGAGGTAGTGCTGTGCTCCAGGCACACACCGGTTACGACCTGGCGATCATCGGCTCGGGCGCCGGCGCGTTCGCCGCGGCCATCGCGGCCCGCAACAAGGGCAGGAGCGTGGTGATGGTCGAGCGCGGCATCACCGGCGGCACCTGCGTGAACGTCGGCTGCGTGCCGTCCAAGGCGCTGCTGGCCGCCGCCGAGGCCCGTCACGGCGCCCAGGCGGCGAGCCGGTTCCCCGGCATACAGGCCACCGAGCCCGCGCTGGACTTCCCCGCGCTGATCGGCGGCAAGGACACGCTGGTGGGACAGCTGCGGGCGGAGAAGTACACCGACCTGGCCGCCGAGTACGGCTGGCGGATCGTGCACGGCACCGCCACCTTCGCCGACGGCCCCGTCCTGCAGGTCGCGCTGAACGACGGCGGCACCACCACCATCGAGGCCGCCCACTACCTGATCGCCACCGGCTCCGCCCCCACCGCGCCGCCCATCGACGGCCTGGACCAGGTGGACCACCTGACCTCCACCACCGCCATGGAACTCCAGCAACTCCCCGAGCACCTGCTGGTCCTCGGCGGCGGCTACGTCGGCCTGGAGCAGGCCCAGCTCTTCGCCCGCCTCGGCAGCCGGGTCACCCTGGCCGTCCGCTCCCGTCTGGCCTCTTGGGAAGAGCCGGAGATCTCCGCCGGAATCGAGGACATCTTCCGCGAGGAGGGCATCACCGTCCACACCCGCACCCAGCTCCGTGCGGTCCGCCGCGACGGCGACGGAATCCTCGCCACCCTCACCGGCCCCGACGGTGAGCAGCAGGTGCGCGCCAGTCGCCTGCTGATCGCCACCGGACGACGGCCCGTCACCGACGGACTCGGCCTGGAGCGGGTCGGGGTGAAGACCGGCGAGAGCGGCGAGGTCGTGGTGGACGAGTACTTGCGCACCGGCAACCCGCGCATCTGGGCGGCCGGAGACGTCACCGGCCACCCGGACTTCGTGTACGTCGCCGCCGCGCACGGAACCCTGGTCGCCGACAACGCCCTGGACGGCGTCGAGCGCACCCTGGACTACACCGCGCTGCCGAAGGTCACCTTCACCAGCCCCGCCATCGCCTCGGTCGGGATGACCGAGGCCCAGCTGACCGAGGCCGGTATCGCCCACCAGACCCGCACCCTGCCGCTGGAGAACGTCCCCCGAGCCTTGGTCAACCGGGACACCCGCGGGCTGGTCAAGCTCATCGCCGAACGCGGCAGCGGGAAGCTGCTGGCCGCCCACGTCCTGGCCGACAGCGCCGGCGACATCATCACCGCCGCCACCTACGCCATCACCGCCGGGATGACCGTCGACCAGCTCGCCCACACCTGGCACCCCTACCTGACCATGGCCGAAGCGTTGAAGCTCGCCGCCCAGACCTTCACCTCCGACGTCGCCAAGCTCTCCTGCTGCGCCGGCTGACCCACCCCACCCACCACCGGAAAGGACCCGCGCCCATGGACTCCCAGGCCCAGCAGCTCGCCACCCGGCTGACCGCCGCGTTCAACGGCGGCGGAGCCGCCAGCGCCCGCCCCTGGCTGTGGCGCCCGCTCCTCCAACTTCTCGCCCAGGGCCGACCCGTGACCGTCGAGCAGATCGCCCAGGCCACCGGCCGCACCCCCGACCAGGTCCGCGGGGCCCTCGCCGCCAACCCCGACACCGAATACGACGAGAGCGGCCGGATCACCGGCAGCGGCCTCACCCAGAACCCCACCCCGCACCACTTCGAGGTCGACGGGCGCAAGCTCTACACCTGGTGCGCGCTGGACACCCTCATCTTCCCCGCCGTCCTCGGCCGCCCCGCCCGCGTCACCTCCCCCTGCCACGCCACCGGCACCCCCGTCCGCCTCACCGTCGAACCGGACCAGGTCACCAGCGTGGAGCCGACCACCGCCGTCGTCTCGATCGTCACCCCCGACGCCCCGGCCTCCATCCGCACCGCCTTCTGCAACCAGGTCCACTTCTTCGCCACCCCCGACGCGGGCAAGGACCGGCTCGATCAGCACCCTGGCGCCACCGTCCTGCCCGTGTTCGAGGCGTACCGGCTCGGCCGACCCCTCACCGAGGCGCTCCTCACCGGCGACACGCCGCCCGGCTGCTGCTGAATCCCGTCCCCGGACGGGCACCGGCCGTGTGACACAGAGCCCGAGCCGCCCCGGGCGACCTGCGGAGATCCACTCCGGCGGTTGGGGCGACTCGGCAACGTTCTGTGTCACATCGGTCCGCAGGGGCACCGATCACACACTCAAGATCGCGCTGCTATCCATTCCGGCCGTATCTCGGCTGACCCTCCGGTTCTGCGAACGGGTCGCGTCCGTCGACCAGGATGGTCGGCGAGCTGGTGAAGCCGATCCGCTCGGCCTCTTCCTGCCCCGTGACCACGCGGGTGGCGAACCCGATGTCGCGCAGACCAATATCGTCCAGCGCTCGCCGCAGCAGGTCGGCCGCGGGCTCCTCGCTCGGGCAGTCCGGCACGACCAAGACCTCGATGTTCATGCCCTCAGGACCGCGCTCATCGCGGCATTGTGGCTTTTGGCCTCACCTTGGCTGAACCCCAGGTAGGCGAACCCAAGCAAGATCAATCTCACCGGGATTTCCTGTACCTCAACTACTCACACCCGAAGACCGGGAAGTCGGCCCTGCCCTCCGGGCAGAGCGGTGACGGCAGCCGGGTGGTCGCGGTACCGGTCGATCCGAATCATCTGCCCCTGCAGAACTTCGAGATCGAGGCGGATCCCGAGTACCCCGGATACCACCGTGTGCGCCACGTGTACTCCGGTGCCTATCTCGGCCAGATCGACACGGCCGACTCGGAGGTCTACACGAAGACGCACTGGTACGGAACCGAATCGCTCTGGGCTCTGGTCGAGGGCGACGATCACACGTGGATGCTGGTCAATCACCACACCGGCCAGGCACTCACGTCCGTCGTGGTGTCGGGTCAGGAACGGCTGTTCGGCCGTGACTGGGACGTCGAGGACTCGAGCCAGCGCTGGTTCCTCCAGGACGCCGACCAGGCGCTGGAGGCCTACGAGATCGCCGACACGACCGAGTCACCCGGTCAGGTCCTCCGCCCGCTGAACGGCTCCTCCGAGGAGGGCGCCCCGCTGGAGACGGTCCTCGACAGCAACGACCCCAGCGAAGAGTTCACCATGATCGAAGCGGATGCCAGGAACGGTGAGGACTGCTTCTACGCGGTCAACCGGGACGGGAGGTATCTCAATTCGACGAACGGCTCGGTGGACAGCCCGGCAGAGGGGAACACCCTCACGCTCAACGCGTACCACCCGGACTCCGACGGCTACCTGCTCTGTTCGGGGACGGATCCCCGCACGGAAGCGACAGCCCTGAGCCAGCACCGGCGGTTCAACGAGTTCGTCTTCCTCACCACTCGCGGAACATCCGCCTATGTGGGTCTGACCTACTCGGTCCAGAACGCGAACCTGTTCCGGTTCGTGTCGAAGAACAGCCGCTGAGGTCACCCCTTCGTGACAGGCACGCGTGTCGCGCACCGGCGGCGTCCGTCAGCATGACGCGGACACCGCCGGTGCAGCGGGACGCCGCCCATCGGAAACACCGGGGTCCCCTTCCCGCCACGGCGGGAAGGGGACCCCGGTGTTTCCGCACCCCCCGACCCGAACCTCCTGTTCCGGACGGAACCCGGCTCGACGTGTGCCGGCTCGACGGTGGGACGGCTCCGGGTCAGGGCGTGGCCGCGCCCCGGTGTGCGCAGGACGGCCGTGCCCGGGGGTCCTCGTTCCGGTCGTGGTCCGTGCGGACGGGCAGGGCGGGCGCGGTGGCGCGGGGGGTGCGGGTGCGGGCCCTGCACGGTGGGGCGGCGGTGAGGAGGAAGTCGATCCGGTCGGCGAACCGGGGTTCGGGGACGGGCAGTTCGATGTTCGGGTGGCGGTCGTAGTGGGGGGTGACGGCGTCGGCGACGTAGTTGGTCAGGGCGTCGATGCGGTGGGGCCGGCGGCGGCGGCCCGGGGCCGCGAGTTCGCTGAGGATGCGGAGCACGGTGGGGAGTCCGGCGTCGAAGCGGATGTCCGTGGGCGGGCACGCGCCGGCGACGGTGAGGGGTTCCGACACCCCGGCCTCGGGGGTGAGGTCGAGGCCGGTCTGCTGGGCGTAGAAGGCGGCGGCGTGCTGTTCGCCGCGGACGCGGTGGTGCAGGGAGAGGGTGTAGCAGGCCGGGGGGTGGCCGTCGCCGGCGGCGTACTGCCACCAGAAGCGGGCGCCGTCCTCGATGCCCGCGAGGTGGAGGGCGCAGCCCAGGAGCCAGGCGCTGTGGTGGTCGGGGACCTGGTCGGTGAGGAAGGCCAGGACGTCGGGGGTGAGGGCGGTGACGGCGGTCTCGCACAGCGTGTGGAGCTGCCGGGCCACGGCCGGGTCGGCGTGACCGGTGTGACCGGTGTGGCAGGGGTCGGCGGTCAGGGGGGCGGCCGGGAGGTCGTCGGGGCGGGTGCCGTCGTCGTGGGGGACGGTGTCGTCGGGGACGTCGGGGTGGTGGTGCAGGCGGGCTCGGGCGAGGAGCTGGTCGATGGCAGACATGACGGGCGGGGTCACTCCCGGGTGTCGGGGGCGTCGAGGAGGGCCTCGACGGTGGCACGGGCGTGGTGGTCGACGGCGTGGGCGATGGCGGGGCTCAGGCCGAGGACGTGGGGGATGCGCTGGTCGGGGATGCCGCACAGGTAGTGCAGGACGGCGACGTCCATCTGGTCGTCGGGCAGGCGGCTGATGGCGTCGAAGAGGTCGACCAGTTCGGACAGGGCGATCATGTGTCCGGGGTCCTGGGGGGTGCGGATCTCCCGGGTGGAGAAGACGGCGGCGCGCAGGTCGGGGTGGCCTTCGTGGCGGGGGGGGCGGAGCATGACCCGGGGGCGCA
>NZ_NCTE01001068.1:20781-25322 GCF_002114215.1 Streptomyces sp. 13-12-16
CCGGGCCCGCCGGTCGGTCAGGAGGAAGGCGCGGGCGTACTCCAGGTAGGGGTGGTACATGGTGTCGGTGAACGCCTGGTAGGGCAGTGGGGGTCCTTCGGCCTCGTGGGCGACCTGCTCGATGCACTGGCGGATCCACTCCGGGCCCTTGTGGGCTTCGCGGGCGGCGGCCGTCCACAGCCGGCGCATGGGTTCCGTGGGTATGCCCAGGACGCGGATCACGCTGAAGGTGATCTCCCAGGCGGGGTAGTAGCCGTTTCCGCGCAGGAGTTCGCTGATCCGGGTCTTGGAGTAGCCGGACCGGTCGACGAGGTCGTCCAGGGTCAGGCCGCTGGTGCGGTGCACGCTGCGGACGGGTTCGAGCCAGGCGCGGTGCAGCGGGCCCGCCTCCGGGGAGATGGGGGCCGGCGGGCGGCCCCGTCTGGCGCTGTGTGGTGGGGGCTGGGCGGCATCGGACGACGGCATCACCGCGGCGCCTCCTGACCGCCCCGCCGCAGCCCGGTCGGGTCGCCTGCGGAGGGCAGTGCGGCGTCCGCGGGACGGGGGCGTCCGTCGGACGCCGTGAACGCCTGGACGACCTGCTGCACGAGCAGGCCCAGGGAGGGCAGCAGGACCGCCGCGGCGGCCGCGTGCCCCAGCACGGTCATCACCGTGCTCCATGTGAGGGCCGCCGCCAGGACGACGGCGGCCACCACCTTCTTACTCGACATCGCACTCTGTTCCTGTGATCGAACGGCACCAACGGGCCCTCCGTCAGGCGGTGCTGAAGCGCCGTCAGGAAGGGACCGCCAGGATGGCCGCACACGGCCGTCCGACGCTATGTGATCATGGGATTACGGAACAATAAGAAGATCCGCCACCTCCCGCTACGCCTCGCCACCCGCCTCGCGGGCCTCATGGCGCGGGGGTTCATCCCTTTGAGGAGAAAAACAGCGCTTCTGCTCTGCAATTGCACGCGATCCCTCATCATGGATGCTCGCAAGGCGCCACTCGACGCCGCACCGCGTGCGGCCCCCTGTGCTGAAGAAGGAAGAGGGGGCCGCACGACCCACCACCCGCGCGCCTCGGCCCCGCGCGGTCGGAGGACGTGACTCCGTCATGCCGGTACGAAGGCCCCCCACCCCTGCCCCAGGGGCATCAGGCGGTCCCCGCAGCCGAGCGGACGCACGATCCGTGCCTCCTCCTTACCGGCTCCGACAAAAGCGGTTTGATCATGTGATCGTCGACTTGATCGTTCGTTGATGGGGGCATGGGGAAGCGTCAGTCGCGGTCGTAGAGCGTGTCGGAATCGTCACCGACGGCCAGGGCATCCCGCTCGCAGTGTCGCCGGCCGGCGGAAACCGCAGGCGACGTCACCCAACTCCTGCCGTTGTCGGACAGGATCCCGGCAATGGCGGGAGTCGTGGGCCGGCCGCGCAGTCGCCCCGACATGCTCTTCGCCAACCGCGGCCACGACCAGGACAAGTACCGCCGACTCCTGCGGCATGCGGCATCCGGCCGGTGATCGCCGAACGCGGCCGGCCGCACGGCACCGGCCCGGGCACCTTCCGCCGGGTCGTCGAGCGGACCGTCTCCTGGCCGCACGGCTTCCGCCGCCTGTGGATCCGCCGGGAGCGACGCGACGACATCCACGAAGCCTTCCTCGGCCTCGCCGACCTGTCCCATCCCCCACCGACACGTCCAACGCCTTTGTCAGGACCTCTGACTCGGCGACGTCGCGGTTCGACGGCGGTAGTAGGCGATCCCGAGAGCGATGGTGACAGGTCCCCATGCGGCGATGGGGGCGAGGCACACCGTCGCGAGCGCCTGCCAGGCGTCGTTGGTGTATCCGACGGTGTCGACGATGCCGTACGGGGTGAGCCTGCGACCGTCGCCGATCGGGACGTCGGTGAACAGCAGGGTGAGAATCAGGCCGCCGAGGATGGCGGGGACGACGGCAGCCATCGGTCGGACAGGTCTGCCGCCGATGACCGGGATCCAGGTGGGTGCCACCTCTCCCCAGCCCCGGACCAGCCCGATGGTCAAGACCGCGATCGCTTCCGATAACACGCTGAGCCCGAGGACGTACGGGATGCTCACCCAGTAGGGCGGCATGCCGAGATCCTGAACCTGCCCCATCTCGAAGTGCAGGGCGAAAGGCAGCCGCCACAGGCACGACGGCAGCAGAAGCAGCGGAAGCGCGTAGGCCAGGCGCATGGCCCAACGGGGAACGGGCCGCTCGGTGTCACTGACAGGCGGAGGCATATGAAAGATCTCCAGCTTCATGGCTTCATCCTCGTGAAGCAGACAGAAACCAGGGATCACCCCTACGGGCCGAAACGCTCCCCCACGCGAAGGACGTTGTACTGCGCAGCATCCTTCGCAGGAGGGACGCTCGCCCTGTTGACCTCAAGGTGCTCCGTGAGCGGATGCAGGGGGCGCTTACCGGCACCATCCTGGATCATCGCCGGTCAGGCCGCCACCGGCTTCGGCCCCGGCTCGGGCAGCGACGGATCGACTAGCGCCCTCGGTTCGAAGGACGACACCTCGCCGGCAGCCTGGATACGCCACCGCCGCCTGGAACGCTGCCGCCTCGACCTTGCCAACCCTCGCCTGAAGGCCAGCCCCATCCAGGCCATCGCCGAACGCTTGGGCTTCACCAACCCGACGCACTTCAGCCGCCTGTTCCGGGCCACCTACGGGATACCGCCGCGGGACTACCGAAACCTGCCGCCCAAGGCGTGCGCGAATCGGCAACGCCCCTGCGCGGAATGACAAGGCCAGGTGCCATCACCCTCGGCATCCTGAATGCCGAACGGCCCTCAGCCACGACGTCCTCGCCCAAGCGGCTAGGCCGTCGGCGCAGGACACAGAACGCGCCTGCTGCCCCAGCAGTAATGGGCCGAGGAATCAGCCTCGAAGTTTCGTGACGGGCCTCCGGCAGAGCAGGAGGCCCGTCACGAAACTTCGAGGCTGAAACGGATTTTGCTGACACGATGGGAAGGTCCAAATGCGCGCAGGCAGGTACACGCAGCTGTTAATCGCGTTTTGCTTAGGCACTGGTCTTACGATGGTGGGGCAGTCGGCAGCTTCTGCCTCGGCAGCGGCAGTCTGCCCCACCACGCCGACACCATCGGATAAGGATCAAAGTTCTTATTTCTATGCGTTCCAGGGCGACACCAACATCCGCACTGGCCCGTACTGGGGGTGCGACATCGTGAACACCGCTGGGCGGAACAACCTCGTCGACTATCACTGCTACACCGACGGCGAAGACGGTACATGGACGTATCTGCGCACCAAGAACACGGTGTACGGCTGGGTGTGGGACCCGTACCTGTCAGGAGACGGGTCCGGCGTGAGGTGTTGACAGCGTCGCGGTCGCCGGCCGGATCACTCCGTTACAGGTAGGCACTCGGCGAGCAGGTCGACGACGTCCCGCCAGGCTCGCCGCGCGTGCCGGGGGTGAAAACCGACCCCGGGAAGCACGGTGTGGTCGACCGGTGGGTGATGGAAGGCGTGCAAGGCGCCGCCGTAGACCACGAGGCGCCAGTCGACGCCCGCAGCCTGCATCTCGGCGGCGAACGCGTCCCGTTGCGCGGGCGGCATGATCGGGTCCTCCGACCCGACCCCGGCCCACACCGGGCAGTGAATGCGCGCCGTCTCGCCCGGCCGGCCCGTGATCAGTCCGTTGACCGTCGCGATCGCGCGCAGGTCGACGCCGTCGCGCCCGAGTTCCAGCGCGATCGCTCCCCCGGTGCCGTAGCCGACGGCGGCGATCCGGTCCGGGTCGGTCCGCGGCTCGGCGCGGAGCACGTCGAGCGCCGCGTGGCCGATGCCCCGCATCCGGTCGGGGTCGGCGAGCAGCGGCATGCAACGGGCCAGCATCTCCTCGGGGTCGCCCAGATAGCGCCCGCCGTGGAGGTCGAAGGCCAGGGCCACGTATCCCAGCTCGGCGAGCGCGTCGGCCCGGCGGCGCTCGACGTCGCCGAGCCCCACCCCCTCGGGCCCGACCAGGACCGCGGGCCGGCGGTCGGCACCGGCCGGGAGCGCGAGGTGCCCGGTCATCGTCAGGCCGTCGGCCGCGTATGCGATCGTGCGCGTGGTCACCGTCGTCATGAGCCTGGACTGTAGTGATCGTCGAGCCCGGTCGGGCCGGTGCTCTGCTGACGGCAGAAGGCAGGTCTCCGGCGTGTTCCGGAACGACCCCGTCATGTGATGTGGCTCCGCTCGGCGCGGGCCCGCAGCCGGGGAGGGGCCAGGGCCTCGACCGCCCTGGTCGCGCAGGGGGATTCGGGCGTCCTCCGACGCCGCGTCGCAGACCGTCGCGAGTTCGCATCCGATGCGATGGGCGGTGCTTGGAACATCGGTACGGCCGTCGGCGCCGAGAGCGGTCATGGTCGGGCCGGCGCGGGCGTGCCGACCCGGTTCCCGTACCCACGCCGGGCCTCGCGCCGGGCCGGGACCGCCGGGTGCCTTGGGTGCCTTGGTCGCCGTCGGGCGGCCGGCAGCGGGCAAGGAGCCCGTGGTGCACGGCGGGCACGCCGGGTGCGGCGCTGACG
>NZ_NCTE01001069.1 GCF_002114215.1 Streptomyces sp. 13-12-16
CTCGCCGAGGCCGAGGCCGCCCGTTCGGTGGCGCTCGCCCGCGCGGAGGCCGAGGCGGCGCGCGAGGTCGGCGAGGCCCGGGCCGAGGCCCAGGCGGCCTGGCTGCGCGTCCACGGCGATGTCGACGTGGCGACGCTGCACGCGCTCACCGGGACACGGCTGGCGGAGAACCTGCCGCACATCGACAGTGTGACCGTCTCGCCGGACGTGCTGACCGGGCTGCTGGCCCGGCTCGGCGGCGGGGCCCGGGGATGAGTCTCGCCCCGCGGGCCGTCCTGGTCCACCGCACCACGGAGTACGAGGAACTGGTGGCCCGGCACGGTACCCACGGGCAGGCCGCCTTCTTCCTCTCCTCCCGGGGCCGGGACCTCGGGGAGGTCTCCGAACGCCACCGCCGTGCGCACCGGGCGCTGGCCGAGGTGGCGGCCGCGGTCCCGTTGACCTGGCGGCAGGCCCGGGTGGAGCGGAGCGACCTGGACCGTTTCCTGTTCGCGCCGGAGGACATCGTGGTCGTGGTGGGACAGGACGGGCTGGTGGCCAACGTGGCCAAGTACCTCGCCGGGCAGCCGGTGATCGGTGTCGATCCCGAACCGGGGCGCAACCCCGGCGTACTGGTGCGGCACCGGGCGGCCGACGCGGCGGCGCTGCTGCGCGGCGCGTTCACGGCCCGGGCGGATGAACTCACCATGGTCGAGGCCGTCGCCGACGACACCCAGCGGCTGGTCGCGCTCAACGAGATCTACCTCGGCGCCGTCGGACACCAGACGGCCAGGTACCGCCTGGGCCTGGAGGGCGACGGGGGTGTCGTCGAGGCCCAGGCCTCCTCCGGAGTGCTGGTGGGCACGGGCACCGGCGCGACCGGCTGGCTGCGGTCGGTGTGGCAGGAGCGGGGCAGCGCCCTGCGCCTGCCACACCCCACGGAGGACCGCCTGCTCTGGTTCGTCCGCGAGGCCTGGCCGTCGCCGGCCACCGGGACGTCCCTGGTGGCCGGTGAACTCGCCACCGCCGGCCGGCTGCGCCTCACCGTCGAGTCCGAACGCCTCGTCGCCTTCGGGGACGGCGTGGAGGGCGACGCCCTGGAGCTGACGTGGGGACAGACCGTACGGGTGGGCAGGTGCGAGCAGCGACTGCGGCTGGTGACACACGTTCCGGGGCAGCGGTGACCCGACGGGGCGGAACGCCGGCTGCGCGGAAAGGACCGCGCCATCTCTTCGGCCCCGCCCCGTCGTCCGCGCCCTCTTCGTCGCGCGGCACCCGCCCTACGACGCCGGCACACCGCCTCACCGGGCGGCGGCCGGCACCGTCGGGGCAACCCGACGGAATCCGCACCGCCGGTCTCCGGCGACGCACCCGGCCGGGACCTGCGGTCGCGGGCAGGACCGGCCCTGGGGGGAGGCCCCGGACAGTCCTCCCCCGACGGCCGCTCCCCCTGGAAGCGACGACGGCGCCTCGCGGTGCTAACGAAGTGCGCGCCAAGTCGCCTCGTCGAAGTCGGCGGGCAGGCCGCCCCCGGTGAGGTCCCAGGCCCACATGCCGACGAATGCGCCGGTGAAGCCGAGAGCCCGGATCCGCCCGTCCTCGAATTCCTCCGCGTGCTCGTCGGACAGGACGGTGGCGTCGAGCGGCGGTCCGAGGGGCCGCCAGTCGTCGCCGGTGGCGTAACGGAAACGCAGGAAGGCCCCCCCCCGCAGGCCGAGGCCGAGGCGCAGGCGGCGGACCTCACCGAGGGACACCCCGCCGGCTTCGTCCACGCTCAGCACACCGCGGTCGCAGCCCGCCACCCGCAGGACCGTCCGCCCCTCGTCGTCCGCCGTGACGTGCAGGAAGTACCAGTTGCGCGTGTTGTAGTACGCGGTGATCCCGGCCAGGTGCTGGAAGGACCGCGGCCGGTACTCCACCGTCGCCTCGAAGGCACCGTCCGCGGACGTCACCCGGCGGCCCACCGGACTGGAGCCGGTCAGGCTCTGCGGGGAACGGCCGCCGCGCAGCCGCAGATGAGACGGACGGGCCGTGAGGGAAACCCAGTCGGAACTCGCGGGGCGCCGCAGTGTGGACCACTGCGGCCCGAGCACCGGCCCGTCGAAGCCGTCCGCCTCATCCGTCCCGGCCCGCGCCACCTCGCTGTCGTCGGCGGGCCGGTCCGGAGCGGGAACCTCCAGGGCGGGCAGGCCGGTGGGTGCGTGCGGGCCTGCCGGTCACCGGTGGCCGGGGTGACATCTGCGGTGTCATGGCGTGAGTGCGCTGATCCTGGCTCTGCTCGCCGGGGCCGTCGTCGGACTCGCGCTCGGCGCGCTCGGCGGGGGCGGCAGCGTCCTGGCGGTGCCCGCACTGACCTACCTGCTCGGCTTCACCCCGGCCGCGGCCACCGCCGGCCTTGTCATCGTCACCGCCACCTCGCTCACCGCCCTGTACGCCCACGCCCGCACCGGCAACGTCCGCTGGAGAGCCGGCGCCCTCTTCGCCGCGGCCGGACTGCTGCCCGCCGCCGCAGCCCGCCTGCCCCAGTCCGTGCTGACCGCCGCGTTCGCCGCCGTCGCCGCACTCACCGCTGCCGG
>NZ_NCTE01001070.1 GCF_002114215.1 Streptomyces sp. 13-12-16
CCGGGTGCCGTCGGAAGCCGGCCCGGAAGGCCGGCGCGGCTCGGCCGGCCGGCGCGTCCTGTCCCTGCTGAATCCGCGCAGCGTCGCCGGTCAGGTCTTCCTGCTGCAACTGGTGGTCGTGCTGTTGCTCATCGTCACGGCCGTGGTGGCGCTCGTGATCCAGGACCGCAACAGCGCCATCCAGGAGGCCGGTGATCGCTCGCTGGTGGCGGCCGAGTCGTTCGCGAAGGCGCCGGGCACGGCGGAGGCGATGCAGAGCGATGACCCGACCGCCGCGCTTCAGCCCCATGCCGAGGCGGTGCGCGAGAAGACCGGCGTCGACTACGTCGTGGCGCTGAGCCCCTACGGCTTCCGCTGGACCCACCCGGACCCGGACAAGATCGGGGAGCACGTCTCCGGCTCCTACGACGAGGCGCTCGGAGGCGAGCCCCACCAGACCACGTTCGACAGCAGTCTGGGAAAGGCGGTCGACTCGACGGTGGCCGTCTTCGACGAGGAGGGGACCGCGGTCGGCCTCGTCACCGTGGGGGTCACGGTGGACAAGGTGACCAGTGTGGTGCAGCACCAGCTCCCGGTGCTCTTCGCGGCCGGCGGTGTCGCGCTGCTCCTTGCCGCGGGCGGGTCGGCGTTGGTCAGCGGGCGATTGAGGCGCCAGACCCGAGGTCTGTTGCCGGTGGAGATGACCCGCATGTACGAGCACCACGACGCGGTGCTGCACGCGGTGCGCGAAGGCGTGATCATCACGGACGGCGATGGGAAGCTGCTGCTGGTCAACGACGAGGCACGCCGACTGCTCGCCCTGCCGCCGAAGGCCGAGGGCAAGCCGGTCACGGCGCTCGGGCTGAGTCCGGCCCTGGCCGGGCTGCTGGAATCGGCCCGGGCGGTCACGGACAAGGTCTTCCTCGCCGGGGACCTCCTGCTCGCGGTCAGCCTGCGGCCGGTGGGCCCGAAGGGGGGTGTCGTCGCCACCCTGCGGGACACCACGGAGCTGCGCGCCCTCGCGGGCCGGGCGGAGGTGGCGGGCGGGCGCCTGCAGCTGCTGTACGAGGCCAGCACACGGATCGGGACGACCCTCGACATGAAGCGCACCGCCGAGGAGCTGACCGAGGTGGCGGTCCCGCGCTTCGCCGACTTCGCCACCGTGGAGCTGGTCGAGCCCGTGCTGCTCGGTGACGAGCCGACGGGGGCGCGTACGGAGATGCGCCGGATCGCAGCCGCGGGCATCCGGGAGGAGGCACCGCTCAACCCGGTCGGGACGTCCCTGCGCTACGTGTCCGACAACCCCGTGTCCGTAGGCATGACCACCGGCCGTCCGGTCCTGGTGCCGAACCTCGCCATGGCCGACGGATGGCGTGCCCAGGACCCGGAGCGGACCCGGAAGGTCATCGAGTACGGGATCCATTCCATGATCTCCGTGCCGCTCCAGGCCCGGGGGCAGTTGCTGGGTGTCGTGGAGTTCTGGCGTTCCGAGCAGGAGCCCTTCGAGTCGGACGACCTCTTTCCCGCCGAGGAGCTCGCCACGCGGGCGGCCGTGTGCATCGACAACGCGCGCCGCTACACCCGCGAGCACACCACGGCTGTCACCCTCCAGCGCAGCCTGCTGCCCAGGACGTTCCCCGAGCTGTCCGCCCTGGAGGTCGGGCACCGGTACCTCCCCGCCCAGGCGGGCGTGGGCGGCGACTGGTACGACGTCATCCCGCTGCCGGGGGCCCGGGTCGCCCTGGTGGTCGGTGACGTCGTCGGCCACGGACTGCACGCCGCCGCGACGATGGGCCGCCTGAGAACCGCGGTGCACAACTTCGCCTCGCTGGACCTGTCTCCGGACGAGCTTCTCGCGCACCTGGACGATGTGATCACCCAGATCGACCAGGACGCGGCGGCCGAAGGGAACACCGAGGCCGTCACCGGGGCCACCTGCCTCTACGCCGTCTACGATCCGGTCTCCGGACGGTGTGTCCTGGCCCGGGCCGGCCATCCCGGTCCGGCGCTGGTGTCGCCCGACGGCTCCGTGACCTTCCCCGACATCCCCGTCGCCCCGCCGCTCGGCGTGGGCGGGGGGCTGCCGGTCGAGACGGCCGAACTCCGGCTGGCCGCCGACAGCCGACTGGTCCTGTACACCGACGGGCTGGTCGAGGCCCGAGGGCGCGACATCGACATCGGGCTCGGCATGCTGAGGGAGGCACTGCTCCGTACGGACGGAGCCACCCCGGACGGCACCTGTCGCGTGGTGCTCGACGCGATGCTGCGCGACGGGTCGAGTGACGACATCGCCCTGCTCGTCGCACGGACCCGGCTGCTGGACCCGGACCGGGTCGCGGAGTGGGAGGTGCCCGACGACCCCGCCGCCGTCTCCCGGATCCGGACCGAGGCGACCGGCAGGCTGGAGTCCTGGGGGCTCGGCGAGACCGCCTTCACGACCGAGCTGATCCTCAGCGAACTGGTCACGAACGCCATCCGTTACGGAGCGAGCCCCATCAGCCTGCGACTGCTGCGCGACGGCGACAGTCTGATCTGCGAGGTCGGCGACGGCACCAGCACCTCCCCGCACTTGCGCCGCGCGGCCATCACCGACGAAGGGGGCCGTGGCCTGTTCCTCGTGGCCCAGCTGTCGCGCCGCTGGGGCACCCGCTACACCGACAGGGGGAAGATCATCTGGGCTGAGCAGTCGCTGGACGCCGGTGCCACCGGGGGCCTGGGCGGTCTCCTGATGGCCGACCTGTGAGGGGGCGGGGACACGGGACCGGTGCTCCCCTCACGGGTGCGCCCGCCCGGCGGTGTTCAGGAGCCGTCGTCGACGGTGAGGTACGGGATCTTGACCGGATCCTGGCCGAAGGCGGCCCCGAGATAGACGGCCGACAGTTTGGCGAGCGTCCCGTCGTCGATCAGCTGCTTGATGATCCGGTCCAGCTCCTCCTTGTCGGGTGCCCCCCTCGGGTACAGGGCGCCGTAGCTCTGCCCGGTCCTGTACTGGCCCACGAGGCGCACCCTGTCCTCCCTCTTCTGGGGATACGCCAGCAGGATCGTCGTGTCGTGGACGACCGCGTCGATCCGCCCCTCCTCCAGCGCCGTTACCAGCTCCGGGTCGTTGGCGAACGCGGTCACGGGCTTGGTCGGCTTGAGGCGGCTCGCGACGAACTTCTCACCCGTGGTGCCCTCGGCCACCCCGATGCGGACATCGCGGATGTTGTCCTCGTCGATCTGCTCGCCGTCCCTGATGAGCAGTCCCAGGGTCGAGGAGAGGTAGGGCGGGGAGAACGCGGCGACCTTGCTCCGCTCCGGGGTGATCGTGATCTGTGCCAGGGCCAGGTCGAAGTCCTTGGTCCGGCCGGACACGACCTCCGGGAAGGGGGCGTTCTTCACCGCCACCCGGTCGAGACCGGCCCGGTGGGCGATGTTGGCCGCCATGCAGTACTCGTACCCGCTCGTCACGGAGTCCGGCGTGTCGCCGTTCCACCACCCGGGCGCGGGCAGGGTCGTCTTGACCGTGAGGGCGCCCGCCGTCTCGGGCGACAGGTCGAACTCCCCGTGTTGTCCTGAGATCGGACAGTCACCGTAACGGACGTTCGACGGCTCCGACCCGCCCTGGTCGCACGCCGACGTCACGACGATGAGCACCACACTGACAGCCCCGGAGACGATCGCTGCCGCGGCGCGCATCATTGCACCTCCGGTAGGGACATGCTCCTGACGTCACCATAAAACACCACATACGATGCGACCGCCCGAGCCCGAGGAGGGCCCGCAGCCCGACGGGGTGCTCCGCTCCGGTGACAGTCGCGGGCTGTCGTGCGCGGCCACGCGACGGGCCGCCCCGGGCCTGCTCTTGTGTTCATCGCCGCACAGGACGAACAGAGGAGTAGTGCCGTGCCCTCTCAGGGTTCCGACCTTTCGTACACCGTGCCGGGTATGAGCACGCAGGACAGCAGCCGGATCGTGGCGATGCTGCAGCTGCGCCTGCACGCGCTGAACGATCTGCACCTGACGTTGAAGCACATCCACTGGAACGTGGTCGGTCCGCACTTCATCGCGGTCCACGAGATGCTCGACCCTCAGGTGGACGAGGTCCGGTCCATGACCGACGACCTCGCCGAGCGGATCTCCACCCTCGGCGGTGAGCC
Organism: Streptomyces sp. 13-12-16; assembly: GCF_002114215.1. GTDB lineage: Bacteria > Actinomycetota > Actinomycetes > Streptomycetales > Streptomycetaceae > Streptomyces. Next base: position 4,119 of record NZ_NCTE01001070.1, read on the forward strand.
CAAGGGAACCCCCGGTGCCCTGGTCGACGAGCGCACCTGGAACGACTACTCGATCGGGCGGGCCGAAGCCATCGAGCACCTCGGTGCCCTGGACCTCGTCTACACGGGTGTGATCAAGGACCATCGTGAGGCCATGCAGGCCACCGAGACGTCCGACCCGGTCACCCAGGACATGCTCATCGAGCAACTGCGGGGTCTGGAGCTGTTCCAGTGGTTCGTACGCGCCCACCTGGAGTCCAGCGGCGGCAGGCTCAGCACCCGCGGCGCCACCACGGAGACCGGCGCCGCGGGACAGGCGGCGGACCAGGCGCGCGAGCAGCCCTGACCGGTACGGGAACGAGCCGCGGCCCGTTCCTTCCCGTGGGTGGTCAGCCGACGGCGCCGCTGACGTACTCGTCCAGCGCCCGGCCCGGTCGCGCCGAACGGCTCTGAGGGGAGGTCCAGCGGGTACGTCGCCCGCTCCGTCCCGAGCGCGACAGCCCCGCCGGCGGGCAGGTCCGCTCGGGGCACACCCCTGCTCCGGTGCTCCGGGGCATCCGACCGGAGTGCCGTCGACGATCGCGGGCCGGCGGGGTACGACCGCCTGCGGTCGCTGGGCTACCGCTCCGGAACACCGCTGTGCCGGTAGCGCACGGCGAGGGCCGCGATGTCGTCGTCGAGCCTTCCGCCCGCGTAGTGGAACAGGTCCGCGTGGAGCCGGTCCAGCAGTTCACGGGGCGTCGCCTGGTTGTGCCGTCGCGTCCAGTCCGCCAGCGGGAAGAACTCGCCGGCCCGGTCGCGGGTCTCCGTCACGCCGTCGGTGTAGAGCAGCATCTGGTCGCCCGGGAGGAAGGC
>NZ_NCTE01001071.1:0-4382 GCF_002114215.1 Streptomyces sp. 13-12-16
CGCCGCGGCGCCCGCCGCCGGGGTGGCCAGACCGAGCGCGAGCAGCACACCCCCGCCGGCCTCGGCGAGGCCCGCCGCCGTGGCGCTCGCCCTGCCGGGCACATAGCCGATGGACTCCATGAACTGGCCGGTGCCCTCGATGCCGCCGCCGCCGAACCAGCCGAACAGCTTCTGCGCGCCGTGCGCCGCGAGCACCCCGCCCGTTCCCAGCCGGAGCAGCAGCAGGCCCAGATCACGTCGGTCGTAACAGGTCACGTCGTCTCCCGGAGCAGTGGCTTGGCCCGACCACCGTCGCATCCCCACCGCCGGCCCGGCGCGCCACCGGTTGCCGTTCGGGTGACGCGGGTGGCGGGCTCCGGCGGCCGGTACGACGCTGGCGGACATGACGATTCAGAGCACCCGTCTCAGCGACCCCGTCGTCCGCGCCTTCGTCACGGCCGTCAACAACCACGACCGGGACGGTTTCCTGTCCCTGCTGGCGCCCGGCGCGACCATGGCGGACGACGGTTCCGAGCGCGACCTCACCGAGTGGATCGACCGGGAGATCTTCTCCTCCCACGGGCACCTGGAGGTCGACAACGAGTCCGGCGGCGGCCGCCGCCTCCTCGCCCGCTACAGCAACGACACCTGGGGCGAGATGCGCACCCGGTGGTCCTTCACCGTCGACGACGACGGCCGCATCTCCCGCTTCGAGACCGGTCAGGCCTGACCGCCCGGGGCTACCGGGCGGGGTCCTCGTCGTAGGCCCGCCGGGCCCGCTCGACCTCGCCCAGGTTGTCCGTGGCCCACTGGGCGAGGTGCGCGAAGAGCGGCGCGAGGCTGAGCCCCAACGCGCTGATCTCGTACTCGACCCGGGGCGGAACCTCCGGGTGGTACGTACGCACGACCAGGCCGTCGCGCTCCAACTGCCGCAGCCGCTGCGTCAGCACCTTCGGGGTGACCCCGCCGATCCGCCGTTGCAGCTCGACGAAGCGCTGCCGGCCGTACGTGTGCAGCGTCCACAGGACCGGGGTGGTCCACCGGCTGAACACGATGTCCACGACCGGGCTGACGGGGCAGGCGAGTTCCGGCTCGGTCCCGGCGGCCGCCGTCCGTGTCGCGTTCCCCGCCATGCGCACTCCTCCGGGATAGTCACTATCTTCTAGGTACCTACTATATCGACGCTGCTAGCGTCCTCACCACACCGAGACGACAGGGGAGTTGTTCATGTTCGTGGTGACCGGGGCAACCGGAAACGTGGGCCGGGAACTCGTCCGCACCCTCGCGGCGGACGGCGAGCGGGTGACCGCCACCTCCAGGGCGGTCTCGTCCGCCGATGTGCCGGGGGGCGTACGACACCTGCGCGCGGACCTCACCGACGCCGACAGCCTGCGCGAGGTCTTCGCCGGAGCCGACGCGCTGTTCCTGCAGAACGGGGGAGCCAGTGCGCATCTGCTGAACCCGCACGGCATCCTCGACGCCGCCAAGACCGCCGGCATCGGACGCGTCGTCCTGCTGTCCTCGCAGGGAGTCGTCACCCGGCCGAGGTCGGCATCGCACGGCCGGGTGGCGCGGGCCATCGAGGACGCCGTACGGCAGTCGGGCCTGGACTGGACGGTCCTGCGCCCCGGCGGCTTCCACTCCAACGCCCTCGCCTGGTCCGAAGCGGTGCGCACCCGGCGGACCGTCGCCGCGCCGTTCGGCGACGTGGGCCTGCCCACGATCGACCCGGCCGACATCGCCGACGTCGCCGCGGTGACCTTGCGCGGGACGGAACACCACGGCCGCTCCTACGTGTTGACCGGCCCCGCCCTCATCACGCCCCGGCAGCGGGCCGAGGCGATCGGCGAGGCGGTCGGCGAACCGGTGCGCTTCGTGGAACAGACCCGGGACGAAGCCCGCGCGCAGATGCGGCAGTTCATGCCCGAGGAGGTGGTCGACACCACGCTCGACATCCTGGGCGCCCCCACCCCCGAGGAACTCCGGACCGGCCTCGCCGTCGAGGACGTCACCGGCCGCCCGCCGCGCACCTTCGCCGACTGGGCACGACGCCACGCCGCGCTGTTCCGGTAGAACCGGCGGGCGCCGGACGCCGGTGCGGTGAGGGGGCGCGGAGAGTGACGGAGGGTCCTGAAGGTGAAACGTTCCCTCCGTGGTCCCTCACACCGCCGGCGGGCCGGGTGTGAGTGGCCCGGCTCACATGGCGTACCGGACCTGCCGCCGACACGATGGTCCTTGTCACCGGCAGGCTGAAGGGATCGAGAATGTTCCGCAAGGTGCTGGTCGCCAACCGCGGCGAGATCGCGATTCGGGCGTTCCGCGCGGGCTACGAACTGGGCGCCCGAACCGTCGCCGTCTTCCCGCACGAGGACCGCAACTCGCTGCACCGCCTGAAGGCGGACGAGGCGTACGAGATCGGCGAGCCGGGACATCCGGTGCGGGCCTACCTCTCCGTCGAGGAGATCGTCCGCGCCGCGCGCCGCGCGGACGCCGACGCCGTCTACCCGGGCTACGGATTCCTGTCCGAGAACCCCGAACTGGCCAAGGCCTGCGAAGAGGCCGGCATCACCTTCGTCGGGCCCAGCGCCCGGATCCTGGAACTGACCGGGAACAAGGCCCGCGCGGTGGCCGCCGCCCGCGAGGCCGGGGTGCCCGTGCTCGGCTCCTCGGCGCCCTCCACCGACGTCGGTGAACTCGTCCGCGCCGCCGACGGCATCGGCTTCCCGGTCTTCGTCAAGGCGGTCGCCGGCGGCGGCGGGCGCGGCATGCGCCGCGTCGAGGACCCCGCCCAGCTGAGGGAGGCCATCGAGGCGGCCTCCCGGGAGGCGGCGTCCGCGTTCGGCGACCCCACGGTGTTCCTGGAGAAGGCCGTCGTCGAACCCCGCCACATCGAGGTGCAGATCCTCGCCGACGGACAGGGCGACGTCATCCACCTGTTCGAGCGGGACTGCTCGGTGCAGCGCCGCCACCAGAAGGTGATCGAACTCGCGCCCGCGCCGAACCTCGACCCGGAGCTGCGCGACCGCATCTGCGCCGACGCGGTGAACTTCGCCCGGCAGATCGGCTACCGCAACGCCGGCACGGTGGAGTTCCTCCTCGACCGGGACGGCAACCACGTCTTCATCGAGATGAACCCGCGCATCCAGGTCGAGCACACGGTCACCGAGGAGGTCACCGACGTCGACCTGGTGCAGGCGCAGCTGCGCATCGCCGCCGGCGAGACGCTCGCCGACCTCGGCCTGTCCCAGGAGACCGTCACCCTGCGCGGCGCCGCGCTGCAGTGCCGTATCACCACCGAGGACCCCGCCAACGGCTTCCGCCCGGACACCGGCCGGATCAGCGCCTACCGCTCACCCGGCGGCTCCGGCATCCGCCTGGACGGCGGAACCACCCACGCCGGTACGGAGATCAGCGCACACTTCGACTCGATGCTGGTGAAACTCACCTGCCGGGGAAGGGACTTCGGCGCCGCGGTGGGCCGGGCCCGGCGTGCGGTGGCCGAGTTCCGCATCCGCGGCGTCGCCACCAACATCCCCTTCCTGCAGGCGGTCCTGGACGATCCGGACTTCCAGGCCGGACACGTCACCACGTCGTTCATCGAGCAGCGCCCGGAGCTGCTCACCGCCCGCCACTCCGCGGACCGCGGCACCAAGCTGCTCACCTACCTCGCCGACGTCACGGTGAACAAGCCGCACGGCGAGCGGCCCCAGCTCATCGACCCGCTCACCAAGCTGCCGCCGCTGCCCGCCGGCGAACCGCCGGCCGGTTCCCGGCAGCGGCTCGCCGAACTCGGCCCCGACGGCTTCGCCCGCCGGCTGCGCGACTCGCCGACCACCGGCGTCACCGACACCACCTTCCGCGACGCCCACCAGTCGCTGCTCGCCACCCGCGTCCGCACCAAGGACCTGCTCGCCGTAGCCCCCGTGGTGGCGCGCACCCTGCCCGAGCTGCTCTCCCTGGAGTGCTGGGGCGGCGCCACGTACGACGTCGCCCTGCGCTTCCTCGCCGAGGACCCCTGGGAGCGGCTGGCCGCGCTGCGGGAGGCCGTACCCAACATCTGCCTCCAGATGCTGCTGCGCGGCCGCAACACCGTCGGCTACACCCCGTACCCGACCGAGGTGACCGACGCCTTCGTACAGGAGGCGGCGGCGACCGGCATCGACATCTTCCGCATCTTCGACGCGCTGAACGACGTCTCCCAGATGCGGCCCGCCATCGACGCCGTACGCGAGACCGGCACGGCCGTCGCCGAGGTGGCCCTGTGCTACACCGCCGACCTGTCCGACCCGTCCGAGCGGCTCTACACCCTCGACTACTACCTGCGCCTGGCCGAGCAGATCGTCGAGGCGGGCGCGCACGTCCTGGCCGTCAAGGACATGGCCGGACTGCTGCGGGCCCCCCCC
>NZ_NCTE01001071.1:4631-14563 GCF_002114215.1 Streptomyces sp. 13-12-16
TCCCTGTCGGCGATCGTCGCCGCGACCGACCACTCCGAGCGCCCCACCGGCCTGGACCTGACGGCCGTCGGCGACCTGGAGCCCTACTGGGAGGGCGTCCGCAAGGTCTACGCCCCCTTCGAGGCCGGCCTGGCCTCGCCGACCGGCCGCGTCTACCACCACGAGATCCCCGGCGGGCAGCTCTCCAATCTGCGCACCCAGGCGATCGCGCTGGGACTCGGCGACCGCTTCGAGGACATCGAGGCGATGTACGCCGCCGCCGACCGGATGCTCGGCCGCCTGGTGAAGGTCACCCCCTCGTCGAAGGTGGTCGGCGACCTGGCCCTGCACCTGGTGGGCGCGGGCGTCTCCCCGGGCGACTTCGAGGAGGAGCCCGACCGGTTCGACATCCCGGACTCCGTCATCGGCTTCCTGCGCGGCGAGCTGGGCACCCCGCCCGGCGGCTGGCCCGAGCCGTTCCGCAGCAAGGCCCTGCGGGGCCGCGCCGAACCCAAGCCGGTCCGGGAACTGACCGCCGACGACCGCGCCGGCCTGGCGAAGAACCGCCGGCCGACCCTCAACCGGCTCCTCTTCCCCGGACCCACCCGGGAGTTCGAGACGCATCGCCGGTCCTTCGGCGACACCAGCGTCCTGGACAGCAAGGACTTCTTCTACGGGCTGCGCCCCGGCACGGAGTACAGCGTCGACCTCGATCCCGGTGTGCGGCTGCTCATCGAGCTGCAGGCGGTGGGCGACGCCGACGAGCGGGGCATGCGCACCGTGATGTCCACCCTGAACGGCCAGTTGCGGCCGATCCAGGTCCGCGACCGGGCGGCGGCCTCCGACGTCCCGGTCACCGAGAAGGCCGACCGCGCCAACTCCGGCCATGTCGCGGCCCCGTTCGCCGGTGTGGTGACCCTCGTGGTCGCCGAGGGCGACGAGGTGGCGGCCGGCGCCACGGTGGCCACGATCGAGGCGATGAAGATGGAGGCCACGATCACCGCCCCGAGGGCCGGTACGGTCACCAGGCTGGCGATCAACCGCGTTCAGCAGGTGGAGGGCGGCGACCTCATCGTGGAAATCGGCTGAGCCGGAAGCCGGAAGCCGGAAGCCGGAAGCCGGGAGCCGGAAGCCGGGAGCCGGAAGCCGGCCCGGTCGGCGAGAATGTCGCCGTGGACCGTCTGCTGCACCTCGACCGTACGCTCGACGAGCTGGATCCGCCCCGCTGGGAGGATCCGGCCGCCGACGCGACCCACCTGATCCGCACGGTGCACGGGTTGCGGCGCGTCCCGCTGCGTGAACTCCGACCGGGAGATCTGCGCATGCTCGTCGGGCAGCGTGTCGCCCTGCCGTACGTGCTGCCGTTCGCGGTGTCTCTGCTGCTGGAGGAGCCGCTGCTGGACGCGACCTTCTACGAGGGGGATCTGCTGCTCACGGCCGTCGAGGCCCCGGCGTCGGCCTGGGCCCTCTTCCCGGACCTGGCCGTGCGGCTGCGCGACGTGATCGCGACGCTGCCCGCGGAGGCCGTCGCGGAACTGCCGCGCGGAGCGGCGGAGCACCTCACCCGTTTCGTCACGGGGCCCGCGTCTTCCGGCTGAGCCGGGCGGGAAACGGCCCTGTCTCCCCGCGGACAGGCCTGCGCCGGCGAGCTGTGGGACCGTAGATTGTGCGTTGGCCGAAACAGCTCCCGAACGACTACGGACGGTACTCATGACCGACCCTGCCGCAGCGCCCGGATCAGCGCAGCAGAAGATCGACACCTCGGTGCCGCACTCGGCCCGGATCTGGAACTACTGGCTGGGCGGGAAGGACAACTACCCCGTCGACGAGGAGGCCGGCGACGCCTACACCGCCGTCTTCCCCGGGATCGTCACCATCGCCCGCAGCAGCCGCGCCTTCCTGCGCCGCAACATCACCTACCTGGCCGGCGAGGTGGGCATCCGGCAGTTCCTGGACATCGGGACCGGACTGCCGACGGCCGACAACACCCACCAGGTCGCCCAGCGGATCGCCCCCGAGTCCCGGATCGTGTACGTCGACAACGACCCGATGGTCCTGGCCCACGCCCGCGCCCTGCTCTACTCCACCCCGGAGGGGGCGACCGCGTACGTGGACGCCGACATCCTGGCTCCGGACCGCATCCTGGAGGTCGCCGCCGAGACGCTGGACCTCAAGCGGCCCACGGCCCTCATCCTCAGCAACATCCTGGGCCACATCGCCGACTACGACCGGGCGCGTTCCATCGTCATCCGGCTGATGGACGCCCTGCCCTCCGGCAGCTACCTCTCCGTCAACGACGGCTCGCGCGGCATCGACCCCGTCTTCGAGCAGGCCCAGGACGCCTACAACGAGAGCGGCGCCGTCCCCTACAACCTGCGCACCATCGATCAGATCGCGGCGTACTTCGAGGGCCTGGAACTCGTCGAGCCCGGCGTCGTCTCGGTCCCGCTCTGGCGCCCGGACGGCGACACCCCCGCCCCGGAACCCATCGGCGAGCACGGCGGTCTCGCCCGCAAGCCCTGACCTTAATTCGCTGGACAACTCCCGCGCCGAGGGCGAGCGTTGGTGCAATGGAGCAGAGGGAGATCTGGGACGCGGACACCGCCCGGCGCTATGACACGCCCGGCACCGGCATGTTCGCGCCCGAGGTTCTGGATCCGGCGGTGGACCGCCTCGCCCGGCTCGCGGGGGAGGGGGCGGCACTCGAGTTCGCCATCGGCACGGGCCGGGTGGCCGTCCCGCTGGCCGGGCGCGGAGTGCCCGTCACCGGCATCGAGCTGTCCCCGCCGATGGTGGAGCAACTGCGCACCAAGGCCGACGAGGCGACGATCCCCGTGATCATCGGTGACATGGCGACCACGGCCGCCCCCGGTGAGTACACCCTGGTCTACCTCGTCTTCAACACCATCTCCAATCTGCTCACCCAGGCCGAGCAGGTCGAGTGCTTCCGCAACGCCGCCCGCCACCTCGGCCCCGGCGGGCGGTTCGTGATCGAACTGTGGGTGCCCGAGCTGCGCAAGCTGCCACCGGGCCGGCCGGGCGTCGTCTGCCTGTCCGAGCCCGGGTACATCCTCCTGGACACCTACGACACCCTCCACCAGCACGTCGTCTCACATCACTTCCACTTCGACGGCACCCACCGGGCCGAGCTCTTCCGCACCCCGCACCGCTACATCTGGCCGGCCGAACTCGACCTCATGGCCCAACTGGCCGGTTTCGAACTGGAATCCAGGCACGCGGACTGGGACGGCGCCGAGTTCACCGCCGAGTCGCGCTCCCACGTCTCCGTCTACCGCCTCCCGGACTCGCCGTAGCGGCGCCGCCGTTCCGACGCCGGTCCATTACATCGATGAATACTGCCCACCGGAAGGACTTTGAACTCATCGAGTACAAAGTATGGACGGGTTGAGCAGAAGTCTCCTAGCGTGTCGGCCGCCACCGTTGGCGTTTCGCCCATTCGGCACCGGAGTTATCCGGCCCTCCGGTCGACTCAGCAGGAGGAAGCATGGACGCACGGCTGTACCGGCGCGCCCGAAGATCCCTGACAGGACTGCTCGTCGGCGCGTTCGTCGCGGGCGGGCTCTGGGGAGCCCCCCTGGCATCGGCCCGGCCGGACTCCGCGTCCCGGGCCGACGTGCCGCCCCAGGAGCCCGGAGTCACCCTGCGCGTCTTCGACGTCCAGGTCCCGCTCGAGAAGATCTGCACGCTCAAGCCCGGACAGACCCCCAACGTCGACAAGCTGATGCCGATCGTCGACTGGAGCACGACCGGTGACTTCGGCGGGTTCAGCGACAACTTCGTCACCCAGGTCACCGGCAACATCCACGTGCCGGCCGACGGTTCGTACACCTTCCGGCTCTCCAGTGACGACGGCTCACGGCTGCTGATCGACGACCAACTGGTCATCGACCACGACGGGTTGCACGGTGCCGAGCCCAAGGACGGCACCGTCCAGCTCACCGAGGGCATGCACGCGTTGCGCATCGACCACTTCGAGCGCGGCGGCGACCAGGTGCTCAGCCTCGCCTGGCGGCCGCCGGGCGCGAGCGACTTCGCGACCGTGCCGAACACGGCCCTGAGCACCGACGCCGGCGTGGTCCGCGTCACCGCGCCGGGCCGCAAGGAGTGCGAGGGCGTCAGGGACTCGCCGGGCGACGGCCTTCCGCTCAACTCGGTGCGCCCCGACCACACCCTCACCGACCTGCGCCCCGAGGGCTTCGAACCGCAGGTCACCGGCATGGACTGGCTGCCCGACGGCCGTCTGGTGGTGAGCACCTGGGGCGGCACCGACAACACCGCCGGCGAGGTCTACGTCATGGACGAGGTCACCGGCACCACCGGCCCGGACAAGGTGAAGGCCACGAAGATCGCCGAGGGCCTCAAGGAGCCGATGGGCCTCAAGGTCGTCGACGGGACCATCTTCGTCTCCCAGAAGCACGAGCTGACGGAGCTGGGCGACAGCGACGGCGACGGCGTCATGGACGAGTTCAAGACGATCGCCACCTGGCCCTACGGCGGCAACTTCCACGAGTTCGCCTTCGGACTGCTGTACCGCAAGGGCCACTTCTATCTGAACCTGTCCGTCGCCATCAACTACGGCGGCGCCACCACGGACCCGCAGCCCGCACCCGGCCGGGGTGCGACCATCAAGGTCAACAGGAAGACCGGCAAGGTCAGTTACCTCGCCGGCGGCCTGCGCACCCCGAACGGCATCGGCTGGGGGCCCGGCGGTGACCTCTTCGCCACCGACAACCAGGGCGGCTGGCTCCCCTCGTCGAAGCTGGTCCACATCGAGCAGGACCGCTTCTTCAACCACTACACCAACCCCGCGGGCCCCTTCGACTCCGAGCCGGTGACCCAGCCGGTGCTCTGGCTCCCGCAGAACGAGATCGCCAACTCGCCCAGCACCCCGCTCCAGCTGACCAAGGGCAGGTTCAAGGGGCAGATGCTGTTCGGCGACGTCACCTACGGCGGTCTCCAGCGGGCCTACCTGGAGAAGGTCAAGGGCCAGTACCAGGGTGCCGTCTTCCGCTTCACCCAGGGCCTCGAAGCCGGCGTCAACCGCATCACCATGGGCCCCGACGGGGCGATCTACGCGGGCGGTCTGGGCGCGGACGGCAACTGGGGCCAGGAGGGCAAGCTCAGGTACGGCCTGCAGAAGCTGACGCCGAACGGCGGCAACACCTTCGACATCCAGGCCATGCGGGTGAAGAAGGGCGGCTTCGAGCTGGAGTACACCCAGCCGCTGTCCCAGGAGACCGCTGACAACCTTGTCAGCCACTACGAGGCCGAGCAGTGGCGCTACACCCCGACGCGCGACTACGGCGGTCCCAAGATCGCCGAGGAGACCCTGGAGGTGACGTCGGCCGAGCTGTCGCGCGACCGCAGGAAGGTGACCCTGGCCATCGAGGGACTCAAGCCGGGCCGCGTCGTGCACGTCCGCTCCCCGCGCCCGTTCGGCTCGGCGTCGGGCGAGACCCTGTGGAGCACGGAAGCCTGGTACACGCTCAACGCCATGCCGGGCGCGCAGCCCGCACAGGGCCCGCTGTACGAGGCCGAGGAGGCGGCCCTCACCGGCGCGGCCGGCATCAACACCGACCACCGGGGCTACTCCGGCAGCGGCTTCGTCGACCGGTACGGCACCCAGGGCGCCACCACGACCTTCGACGTCGAGGTGGGCAGGAGCGGGACGTACGACGTGGGGCTGCGCTACTCCAACGGACCGAACCCCTTCCAGGGCACCAAATCCCTCTCCCTGTACGTCAACGGCAAGAAGGTGAAGCAGACCGGGTTCCGCAGCACCGGTGACTGGGACACCTGGTCCACGCAGACCGAGGCCCTGAGACTGCGCGCCGGGCACAACAGCATCGCCTACCGGTACGACGAGGGCGACACCGGCCACGTCAACCTCGACCTCCTCAGCGTCGACCGGCACGGCGCGCCGGTCGGCCTGTTCGACGGTGACGGCCTCGACCGGTGGCAGCACACCGACGGGCGCCCGGTCGAATGGCCGGTCGACGGCGGGGCGATGGAGGTCTGCTGCGGGGACATCCGTACCAAGAACAGCTACGACGACTTCAAGCTGCACGTGGAGTACTGGCTGCCCGAACTCCCCCCGGACGTGACGGGCCAGGACCGCGCCAACAGCGGCGTCTACCTCCAGGACCGCTATGAGCTCCAGATCCTGGACTCCTACGGCGACACCACGCTCGACACCAACGAAGCGGGAGCGATCTACCTGAAGAAGGCCCCCGATGTGAACGCCGCCCGAGCGCCCGGGACCTGGCAGTCGTACGACATCGTCTTCCACGCGGCGCGCTACGACGCCGAAGGGAACAAGACGTCGGACGCGCGGATCACCGTGGTGTGGAACGGCAAGAAGATCCACGACGACGTGACCGTCGACAGCCCGACGGGAGGCGGGATCGCCGAGGGTCCCGCAGCCGGGGCCATCCGGCTGCAGGACCACGGCAACAAGGTCCGTTACCGCAACATCCGTATCGAGCCGCTGAGTTAGAGCGCGGCGGCCGGCTCCGGTGTCCTGCCGTCCGGCGCGGACGGCAGGACACCGGACGTCTCGTCCTGTGCGGAGTGACGGGCGCGGATCCCGAGCGTCGGGACTCCTCCGTGGACACCCCGGCCTTCAGGCCGAACGGCGTCGGCGAGGACGACCGCAACGTCGGCCGGATGGCCGTACCGCCGGTGAGCATGCCCGCCACCACCGTGGACCGGCTGTGCGGCTTCGGTCCGGACGCGGCGGCCATCGCCTCACGCACCCAGGAGTCCGGCGACGCGGACGTCGTCGCCAGGGGAGTGGAGCCCATGATCCGCGCGCCCCGGGTACGGCACCGGCCGACGCGCACAACGCGCTGCTGCCGCCGGACGCCTTCCACCTGCCGGTCGGCCGCCCCGTCACCCACGAGATCTACCGGGACGCCGCGCACCCCTCCCGGCTCGTGCTGCCGTTCACGAAGCGGGGGTCGGCGGAGAAGGAGCAGCCGAAGGGCGAGTGTCAGTGCCCGGTGGCACGCTGAGGTCAAAGGGATTCAGCGAAAGGACATCGCGGTGATCACCACTGACTTCGCCCCCGGCTCCCCCTGCATGCTCGACCTCGGGTCCCCCGACGTCCGGGCCGCCGCGGCCTTCTACGGCGCGGTCCTCGGCTGGGACTACGAGCCCATGGGGGACGGGGAGGACATGGAAGGCGGGATGTTCCGCAAGGACGGCAAGATGGTCGCCGGGCTCGGCAAGCTCACCGAGGAGGGCGCCCGCCCGGCCTGGATGATCTACTACACCGTCGCCGACGCGGACGCCACGACCCAGGCGGTGGAGCGCGCCGGCGGCACCGTGCGGGTGCCGCCGATGGACCTCGAACAATGGGGGCGGATGGCACAGTACAGCGACCCGTTGGGCGGCCAGTTCGCCGTCTGGCAGCCGGGGGAGAGCAAGGGCGTCGACCTGGTGGACCAGCCGGGCTCACTGTCCTGGACCGAGCTGTACACCAGCGACGCGGCAGCCGCGAAGGAGTTCTACGGCGGTGTCCTCGGCTGGCGGTTCAGCGACACGGAGATGCCGGGCGGCGAGGGCACCTACACCCTGATCACCCCGGCCGGACTGCCCGAGGAGCGGATGCACGGCGGCCTCATGGAGGTCCGCAAGGAGGACCTCGCCCTGGCGGGCGGGCGGCCGTACTGGCACCCGGTCTTCCACGTCACCGACTGCGACGCCGCGGTGGCCGAGGTCACCGGGAACGGCGGAAGGGTGCAGATGGGCCCGGAGGACGCGGTGGGCGTCGGCCGCCTGGCCGTCTGCCTCGACCCCTTCGACGCGGACTTCGTCGTGCTCACCCCGGCCGAGAGCTGAACGCCGGGGACGCCGGGCCGGCCGTCACCGGGCCGGCCGCTGCGCGTACACCTCGATCTCGATCTTCATACGCGGATCGGCCAGACCGCACACGAGCATGGTGGCGGCCGGCCTGACGTCGCCGAAACAGCGGCGCAGGACCGGCCAGCAGGGCTCGAAGTCGTCCCGGTCGGGCAGGATGTAGCGCACCCGCACCACGTCGGCGAAGGCGCACCCCGCCTCGGCCAGCGCGGCCCCGATGTTGCGCAGGCACTGCTCGGCCTGTTCCACCACGTCGTCGGAGATCGTCATGGTGGTGTAGTCGAAGCCGGTCGTCCCGGACACATGCACCCAGTCGCCGTGGACCACGGCGCGGGCGTAGCCGATCTGCTCCTCGAACGTCGAGCCGCTGAGGATCGCACGTCGCTCTGTCATGCGCGGGACGCTATGTGACCGGCGTCGATACGTCTAATACCGCGAGAGGCACGACCTGATATCTCTGGGCGTATGACGCGTCCCGAGCTTCGCCCCGAGCTCCCGCTGCCGCAACTGCACGCCTTCGTCGTACTCGCCGAGGAACTGCACTTCGGCCGCGCGGCCACCCGGCTGGGCATCGCCCAGCCACCGCTGAGCCAGCAGATCCGCCGTCTGGAGGAGAAGGTCGGACATCCGCTGTTCCACCGGGAACCGGGGCGCGTCACCCTCACCCCGGCCGGCCGCGAACTGCTCCCCGCCGTACGACGGGCCCTGGCCGACCTCACGGACGGTCTGTCCGCCGCCCGTGCCGCCGGAAGCGGCCGGGCGGGCCGCCTGCGGATCGGCTTCGCCGCCTCCCTCGCCCTGACCGTCCTGCCCGGCCTGCTGCGCACCTTCCGGCAGCGGTTCCCCGACGTGCACCTGGACATCCACGAGATGACCACCGCGCCCCAGATCACCGCCCTGCGCGAGGGGACCATCGACATCGGCCTGCTGCGCGAACCCCCCACCGGGGAGACGGAGATCGGCTTCCGGACCATCCTGACCGAGCCGTTCGTCGCCGTCCTGCCGACGGCCCACCCGCTCGCCGCCCGACGCACCGTGCGTCTGGACCGGTTGGCGGACTCGCCGTTCGTGCTCCTGCCCCGCGAAGCCGGCCCGCGGCTCCACGACCGGATCACCGGTCTGTGCGCCGAGGCGGGCTTCACACCCCGGATCGTCCAGCACGCGGTGGAGTGGCAGACCGTGTGCGCCCTGGTGGAGACCGGTCTCGGTGTCTCCCTGGCCCCGGCGAGCATCCGGCGCATCCGCCTCAAGGGCGTCGCCTTCCGTGCCGTCGCCCCCGGCACCGCCCGCACCCATGTCGCCGTCGCCTGGCGGAGGAACGACCCGAACCCGCTGGTCGCGAACCTGCTGACCACCGTCGGCCGGGAGACGCCTAGGCCGGGTGCAGTTCCCGCAGGGCGTCCAGCACCTCCTGGTCGGTGACCTGGTGGAAGTCCTCGTACCACTCGCCGACCGACCGCAGCCGCTGCGGCTGGTACAGGCAGACCACGTCGTCGGCCTCGTCCCGCAGCGCCGCGGCGGTCCCGTGACCGCACACCGGCACCGCCAGCGTCAGCCGCAGCGGACCGCCGCGCCGAAGGTGCCGCAGCGCCGCGCGGGCGGTGACCCCCGTGACCAGCCCGTCGTCCACGACCACGATGCTGTGACCGCTGACGTCCGGGGCCGGACGCCCGCCCCGGTAGACACCCTCCCGCCGGTGCAGCTCGACCCGCGCCCCGGCCACCTCGGCACCGAGCCTGTCCTCCGAGAGGTCCATGGCCCTCAGCCCCGTACGGTCGAAGACCGGGGGATCGTCCCCGGCGATCGCCCCGACACTCACCCCGGGGGACCCGGGGACCCCGATCTTGCGGACCACCAGGACGTCCAGGGGCACCTGCATGGCCCGGGCGATCTCCGCCCCGACCGGAACGCCACCGCGCGGCAGCGCCAGCACGGTCACGTTCGCGAGATCACCGCTGCTCGCCCACTCCAGCATCCTGACGGCCAGCTCCTGTCCGGCATGCGCCCGGCTTCGGAATCGCACGGCTCGCTCCCTTCCTCGGCCCACCCGTGCCGGGTAACCGTCATCG
>NZ_NCTE01001072.1 GCF_002114215.1 Streptomyces sp. 13-12-16
CGCCGTCCTGGAGACACCCAACGAGCGCTACGCGACGGCCCACCTCGCCGCCCTGCGCACCGCCGCCGCCGTGCTCGCCGCCCGCGGCCGGCCCGAGACCTCGCCCCGGGCCCGGGCCCGGATACGGAGCGCCTGGGAAGTGCTCCCCGAGATCGCGCCCGAGCTCACCGAATGGAGCGCGCTGTTCGCCTCCGGGGCCCGGCGCCGCGCCCGCGCCGAGGCCGGCATCCAGGGTGCGGCCACCGTCCGCGACGCCGACGACCTGATGCGCGACGTCGCGATGTTCCTCCGCCTGGTCGAACAGATGCTGGTCCTCCAACCGGTCCTGCCCCTTCAGGGACGCGTCCAGGGGCGCGGGGAACCGCGCGAACGGGGCTCCGGGGGCGAGGCCCCCGGGGGCGGGAAGGGGAGGGGCGGAGGGGGCGAAACACCTCGCGCGGTCCCCTAGCCCGGCCAGGTGGCCGGAAACCACGGCGCAGGCCATAGGGTGGAGAACGCCTGAAACCCGATCGCTCCGCCGAAGACCAGGCGGCGCCCCGCCGAGGAGTCAACTACCGTGTCGGACCCGATGCGGCCCCGTGCCGCCCTCCGTACCGCCGTGGTCTGGGAGGTCCTCCAGGACGCCCTGGAACGCCGGGTCAAGGCGACCGGACGGCAGGCGCTGGACGTCCTCGACACCGGCGGCGGCAGCGGCAACTTCGCGGTGCCCCTCGCCCGGCTCGGCCACCGGGTGACCGTCGTCGACCCCAGCCCCAACGCGCTGTTCGCCCTGGAGCGCCGCGCCGCCGAGGCCGGCGTCGCCGACCGGGTGCGGGGCGTCCAGGGCGACGCCCGGGGCCTCTTCGACGTGGCCGAGCGCGGCGGCTACGACGTCGTGCTGTGCCACGGCGTCCTGGAGTACGTCGACGACCCCGCCGAAGGCGTCCGCAACGCGGTGGCGGCCCTGCGCCCCGACGGCGTCCTCAGCCTGCTCGCCGCG
>NZ_NCTE01001073.1 GCF_002114215.1 Streptomyces sp. 13-12-16
GGCGGGGGACGTCGAAGGGGGCGGCCACCTTGTGGTGGTCGCCCCCTTCGGGGAGTTTCAGTCGGGCTAGTGGCCGCCCTGTTCGTCGCGGCGGCGTTGCCAGCGTTCCTCGATGCGGTCCATCATCGAGCGGCGTTGTCTGGCCTGGCGGCCCGCCTGTGGCGCGCCCGTCGCGCCGACGGCCTGCTCTCCCGGCTTGGGTGCCTTGCGCCAGCCGGTCACCGCGAGAACCGCGCAGCCCAGCATCACGAGGAATCCCACCACACTGAGCCAGACCTGCTGGGCGACCATACCGGCCATGAGGAGCGCAATACCCACGAGGAAGCCCGCGACCGCCTGGTAGACCCGTCGCCGGGTGTACGTACGCAGCCCGCTTCCCTCGAGCGCCGTCGCGAACTTGGGATCTTCGGCGTACAGCGCTCGCTCCATTTGCTCGAGCATGCGCTGCTCGTGCTCCGAGAGCGGCACGGAGTCCTCCTCATCGTGCAGTCGCCGGGGCGACCCGGGGGGTCCCTTCAGGATAGGCAGGGAATCGCCCCCGTGAAACCCGCCCCTCTGCGCCAATTGGCCAACCGGTACCAGCCATCACGTCCCGGCCCACTGAGGCTTCTCATTCCCCGGCGGCCGGCCCGTCATGCCGGGCGGTCTCCCTCGATCATACGGCGCCAAGCCGCCATTCGGGGGGCCTGTGGCGCACTCCATGCGCGGCGGGGCCACCGGACGCGTCGCTGATCAGCGGCGCGTCCCGGCAGCCGCTCAGACCTCCGGGGTCCCCCGCGTCTCACCGAGCACATGAAGTTGCGTGGCCACGGAGTGGAAGGCGGCGAGCTCGGCCGCCGCGGCCTCCAGCTTCAGCAGCGCGTCCAGGGCTCCGGGCTCGGTGTCGACGAGCACGCCGGGAACGAGGTCGGCGAAGACCCGCACGCCGTGCACGGCGCCGACCGTCAGGCCCGCGCCCTCCACGAGCGCGGTGAGCCGGTCGGCGGTGAAGCGTCGCGGCACGGGGTCGCCGGTGCCCCATCGGCCGTCCGGGTCGTCGAGCGCCTGCTTGGCCTCCGTGAAGTGACCGGCGAGGGCGCGGGCGAGCACGGCGCCGCCGAGGCCCGCGGCGAGCAGGCTGAGGACGCCGTCGGGGCGCAGGGCCGCCACCGCGTTGCG
>NZ_NCTE01001074.1 GCF_002114215.1 Streptomyces sp. 13-12-16
GGGGCGAGGGACGGATCGGTCGCGGTGGGCCGGGTGATGAGCAGCGACGGGTCGCTCATCACCCGGCCGGTGCGGGTGAGCTCGTCGAAGGTGGTGCGCCAGGCGGCGCCGAAGGAGAGGGTGTGGTGCGCCAGCTGTGGCCAGGTCCGGTCGGTGCCGAGGTGCAGCACGACCGCGGAGGGGGAGTGCCGCAGCCGTACGGGGCGCCGTGGCGCGCGGCCGAGGAGCCCGTAGGCGACGGGCAGGTCGGGGGTGAGGACGACCGCGTCGCAGGGGACGCGGCCCTGGTCGGTGACGACGGCGGTGATCCGCCCGCCGGAGCGTTCCAGCCGGGTCACCCGGTGGCCGAACCGCAGGTCGGCGCCCGCGTCGGCGGCGGCGTCCGCCATGGCGCGCGGCAGCGCGTGCATCCCGCCGCGCGGGAAGTACACGCCGGCGACGGTGTCCATGTAGGCGATGACCGCGTACGCGGCCAGCGCCCGGGCCGGCGGGACGCCCGCGTACAGGGCCTGGAAGGAGAAGACCCGGCGCAGCCGCTCGTCCCGCAGGAACCGCCCGATCCGCGCGTCCAGCCGACCGAAACCGCCCAGTGCCGCCAGCCGTACGAGGTCGGCGCCCAGCAGGCCGAGCGGCGAGTCGAAGTTGGTGTCGATGAATCGGTGCGTCTGGACACGGTGCAGCCGCTCCAGCCAGTCGCGCAGCCGCAGATAGCCCGCGGCCTCACGGGCACCGGCGAACCGCTCGACCTCCGCGGCCATCGCCTCGGCCCCGGTGTGCACGTCGAGGCTGCTGCCGTCGGCGAAGCGGGCTCGGTACGCCGGGTGCAGCGGGACCAGCTCCACGCGCTTGCGCAGACTGTCGCCGACCGCGGCGAACGGCTCGTCGGCCAGATCGGGCATGGTCAGCACGGTGGGACCGGTGTCGATCCGGTACCCGTCGAGCACCGTCCGCCCGGCCCGTCCGCCGGGCAGCGCCTCCCGCTCGACGACGGTGACCCGCCGGCCCGCGCCCAGCAGGTGCAGCGCCGCCGACAGTCCGGCCAGCCCGGCCCCCACCACGACGACATGGTCCGTGCGTCCCGTCACGGTGCGGGTCACCGG
>NZ_NCTE01001075.1 GCF_002114215.1 Streptomyces sp. 13-12-16
GCCCGGTCCCGGTCAGCCGGGTGCGGCCGGACCACGAGCGCCTGGGCCCGGCGCCCCGCCCCCGCACGGACGCGAGCCCGTCTCCACGTCACGCGGCCGCACCGCACGCCGCACCGGCACGGCTTCCCCCGGCCGGGGGTGTTCCGGTCGGCGGACGGTCAGGTCCGGGTCAGACCGCGAGCGCCTGGGCGCGGCGCTTCACCTCCGTGCCGCGGTTCTCGCCGAGTGCCTGGGCGGGCGTGCCCGGCAGGGAGGGGTCGGGGGTGAAGAGCCATTCCAGCATCTCTTCGTCCGTGAAGCCGTCGTCCCGCAGGAGCGTCAGGGTCCCGGTCAGGCCCTTGACGATCTTGTCCCCGTCGATGAAGGCGGCGGGCACGTGCAGCGCGCGGTTCTCACCTCGGCGTACGGCGATGAGCTGGCCCTCCTTGACCAGCTGCCGGACGCGCGTCACCTCGACACCGAACATCTCGGCGATGTCGGGCAGGGTGAGCCAGGCGGGGACGAGAGCATCGATCTTTGCGTCAATCTCGGTCACGGGACAAGCGTGCCATCTGCCACTGACAGTCGGAAGTCAGCCCCGCCCGCCCGGGCGGACGTGCCGGTCCGGGAGCGTCACGCCGTCGCCGACTTCAGGGGCCGCGCCGGGTCCGCCAGCGCCTCCGCGTCCATCTCCGTGCCCGCCTCGATCAGCCTGCGTCCCTGCGCCAGGTCCCGGGGCCGTCCCACCGCGAGCAGCGCGACCAGGCGGGACCCCCGCAGCCAGCAGACGCTCCACGCCGCCTCGGCGGGGTCCCCGCGCCACACCGTCCGGTCGGCGTCCGCGTGGTGTCCCGCGTACTGCACGAAGCGCCCGAACTGCTCGGACCAGAAGTACGGCACCGGGTCGTAGACCACCGGCTCCCGGCCGGTGGCCGCGCCGAGGACGTTCACGGCGACCGTGCGCGGCCCCTGGAGGGCGTTGTCCCAGTGGTGGACCAGCAGCCGCTCGCCGTAGCGCCCGGACGGGAAGGACGCGCAGTCGCCGACCGCGTACACGTCCGGCAGGGAGGTCGCCAGACGGCGGTCGGCGACGACCTCCCCGTGCGCCCCGAGCTCGATCCCGGAGCCCGCCAGCCAGGCGGTGGCGGGCCGGGCCCCGATGCCGACGACCACGGCGCCCGCGGGCAGCCGCGTGCCGTCGTCCAGGACCGCGGCGCCGGGTTCGACGCGCTCCACGCGCGCGTGCGTG
>NZ_NCTE01001076.1 GCF_002114215.1 Streptomyces sp. 13-12-16
CGACCGTGTCGCGCCAGGTGGGCAGCAGTTCGTCGAGCAGCGCCTCGGTGCGCGGCGGCAGCCCGCGGGCGCCGGCCCGGCCGACGAGGTCGGCGGCGAGGGCGGTGAGCCGCTCGGGGTCGTCGAGGGCGTGGGTGGCGCGCAGCAGTTCGTTCCACAGCCGCTCGTCGGCCGGGGCGGTGCGCAGCGCGGCGTTCAGCGCCTCGATGGCCTTCTCCGCGCGGTTCTTCTCCAGGTGGAACTCGCAGAGCGCGAGTCCGGTGTCCGCGACGAGCAGCGGGAGCTGGGCGTCGACGATCTCGTGGGTGAGCCAGCGGTAGCGGCCCTCGGGCCGGTCGGCGAGCAGCGGCCCGCGCACCAGCACCAGCGCGTCGGTGAGCAGCCGCCCGCGTACGGCCCGGCTGTCGACGCCCCTGCCCTGGGTGGCCTCGTGGTACAGCGACCGCAGCACGTCCAGGTCGGAGACGACGGACTTGGCGAGGGTGAGCCGTCCGGTGGAGTCCGTGCCGAGGCGGGGGGTGCCGTCGGGGTCGGTGCCGAGCCAGGCGCGCAGCCGCTCGATCAGCGCCTCGCGCACGTCGTCGGTGACGCCGCGCGGCCACAGCGCGGAGGACAGCACGCGCGGGTGCACACCCTCGCGGTGCAGGAGCAGCAGCGCGAGCGCCTCGTGGAGCAGGGCGCTGCGCTCGCCGTCCGGGGTCTCCAGGCCGATGATCTCGTACGGTCCGACCAGGCGCGCGTAGACGGCGGGCCGCCCCTGCTCGCTGATGTCGACGAGGAACGGCGGGGTGTCACCGGGTCCGTCGGGTCCGCGCCCGGGGTCGGCGTCGGTGAACAGCTCGACGACCGCGCGCCGTTGGGCGGCGGGCAGGAGCTGGGCGTCGAGTTCGAGACCGAGGAGGGGGGCGAGCAGCTTGCCCTCGCCGGTGATCTCCATCTCCCAGGCGGCGCCCGGCAGATCACCGCTGCCGGTGCCGACGAGGTAGCCGATGCCGAGGCGGCTCGCGTCGGCGGCCAGTTCGGCGAGCGTGACGGCGTCCTCGGCGGACGGCTCGGCGGCGAGCAGCACGAGGTGCGGGGCCCAACGGGTGTGCCGGGCCGGGCCGGTGCGTCCGGTGAGCACGGAATCGTGTCCGGCCGCGCCCAGCGCCCCCCGCCGCTGCCGCGTCTCGGCCTCCATGGTCTCGATCAGCGCCTCGATGCCGTCGAGGTGGCGCAGCCGGCTGGGCGCGAGCGGGGTCAGCTCCTCGCCGAATCCGACGAGGGTGATGGTCATCCGGTCCGACCAGCCGTTGGTGGCCAGCTCGGCGGCGACGGAGGCGAACACGGCGGCCCGGTCGGCCTCACCGCCGCTCAGCGAGACGATGCCGGGGACGGACTCCAGGTTGAGCAGCAGCCGCGAGTCGTCCATGGTGCCGAGGCTGACGAGGCCGGGGTAGGGAGCGGCGGTGTCGACGTCCTCGTACCGTACGGCGTCGTCCTTGGCGAGCGTCCAGAACGTCTCGTCCTGCCCGGGCTGCCAGGGCGCCGGCGGCTTCCCGGACGGCTGGGCGAGCTGGAGGTGCAGGTCGCCGCTGCTGAGCCAGGCCGCGTAGACGGTGGGCAGCGGACGGGACTCGGCGGCGAGGGACGCGGCGAGCCCGCGCAGCGACCGGTCGAGCAGCCGTACGCCCTCGGGGTCGGCGCCGACCAGCAGCGCGTCCTGGACGTCCTGGGCGTCCCCGGTCGGCGTGGGCGGCTCCATCCCGCGCCGCCCGCC
>NZ_NCTE01000110.1:0-5848 GCF_002114215.1 Streptomyces sp. 13-12-16
GACGTGCCGGGTGCCGGTGCGGCGAAGACCACCGCCCTCGCGGACTCGGACGAGGGGGACCCCGAGGCGGGTTCGTCCGCGGATGGTGCCGGGAAGCCGGTCGCGGGAGCCCCGGGTGCGGTCGACGACGCCTCCGCCGAGGACGGCGAGGACGAGCCCGGGGACGGCGAGGACGACCGGCACGGTGAGGCCGGGTCCGGGGACGGCGAGGACGACCGGCACGGTGAGGCCGGGTCCGAGGACGGCGAGGACGAGTCCCAGGACGACGAGGACGAGTCCCGGGACGGCGAGGACGACCGGCGGGGTGAGGGCGGGTCCGGGGACGGGCCGGCGGTGGCTGACGCCGCCGGGACCGGTGCCGCGGACGAGGACGGGCGGCCGAAGGCCAAGGGGCCCGTCGATCAGCCCACCGCCGTGTTCCGGACCGGACGGCCCTCCGCGCCCGCCGTCGACCAGCCCACCACCATGCTCAAGCTGGGCGACGTGCCCCGCCAGGCCGACACCGAGGCCGAGCGGACCAGCAAGTTCGTCGCGCTCAAGCGGGACGAGGACCTCGGCGGACACAAGCCGCCCGCCGCTCCCGCCGCCTCTGCCGGAGCCACCTCCGCCCTCCCGCAGGTCGGCCCCGAGCGGACCACTCAGCAGCCGCTGCCGCCCAAGCCGCCGCTGGACCTGCTGGCCGAGCTGACCAACACCCCGCCGCCGCCGCAGACCCCGCTGCGGACGGCCGTGCGGCGGGTCAAGATCTGGGCGCCGCTGGTCGCACTCCTCGTGATCGTCTTTGCGATCGTGCAGGCCGTTCGCCCGCTGCCGGCTCCCACCCTCGTGCTCACCGCGGAGGAGACCCACACCTTCGACGGTGGCCAGGTGAAGCTGCCCTGGCCGGACGAGGGCCAGGGCTGGATGAGCGGCGACGGCATCGGCACGATGGACCACTTCGGTGGGCAGGAGCCGGTCGCCATCGGCTCGGTCGCCAAGACCATGACGGCGTACATCATCCTGCGCGAGCACCCGCTGAAGCCCGGTGAGGAAGGCCCGAAGATCGAGGTCGACGCGAAGGCGGAGGAGGAGGGCGGCTACTACAAGGACGGCGAGTCCACGCTCCACACCGTCAAGGCCGGCGACTTCCTCACCGAGAAGCAGGCGCTGTCGGCCGTCATGATCCCCTCCGCGAACAACATCGCGCGTCTGCTGGCCCGCTGGGACGCGGGCTCCGAGGAGGCGTTCATCAAGAAGATGAACGACACCGCCAAGGAGCTCGGGATGACCAACACGACGTACACCGACCCCTCGGGACTCAAGGAGACCACCGTCTCCACCGCCGAGGACCAGACGAAGCTCGGCATCGCGGCCATGAGGATCCCGGCCATGGTGGCCATCACCAGCGCGGCCAGCTGGACGGACCCGACCGGGAAGTACTGGAGCAACTACAACGAGCTGCCCTACACCATGGGCGCGATCGGCATCAAGACCGGCTCCACCACCAAGGCCGGCGGCAACCTGCTCTTCGCCGCCCGCAAGGAGGTGGACGGTCAGCCGGTCATCGTCGTCGGCGCGATCCTCGGCCAGCACAAGGGCCCGTCGATCCTGGGGACGGTCAACGAGGTCAGCAAGCCCGCGCTGCGCGCCGCCCAGGAGGCGCTGACCTCGACGAAGATCCTGAAGAAGGGCGACGTCGTCGGGTACGTGGACGACGGTCTCGGCGGCCGTACGTCCGTCGCCGTCACCGAGGACGTCAAGGCGGTCGGCTGGGCGGGCCTGTCGGTGAAGCTGACGTTCGTCGCGAAGGAGCTGCCGCACACGGCGAAGGCCGGCACGAAGGTGGGCGAGCTCACCGTCGGCGACGGATCGGGCGGCACCGTCAAGGTGCCGGTCGCCCTGCAGGAAGACCTCGTGGAGCCCGGCTTCACGAGCAAGGTGACGCGTCTCTCCTGACCCGGGGACGTACGAGGCAGGCGGCCGTCGCCCACCCGGGCGACGGCCGCCTGGCTGCGTGCTAGCGTCACGAAACGGGCAGGGAACGGGCAAGGAACGGGACACGGGGAGTGCCTTCAGGTGGCCACAGCGGAGCCGACACGCGCCGACGACGCCGATCCGGACCCGGAATCCGGCCCGCGAATACCGCCGACCGGGGCACAACGGACACCCGGGGGCACTGACGACACCCCCGGCGCCTCCGGCGCTCCCGGTACTCCCGACGCGTTCATGTCCGCCGTCCTCGCCGTGCGCGCCCGCATGCTGCGGCATCCGGTGCTGTTCGTCACCGCGCTCGCCGGACTGCTGCACGTCGTCTGGTTCTTCACCTCCGCGAACAGCGGCGGCGATCTCGCCGCGCAGGACGCGTGGGCCGAGTTCGTCGGCCGGCACCCGGACTCCGCGTACAACCTCGCCTGGTACGGCGGTATGCACCCGGTGTCGTACAGCGTGGTGTCGCCGTACCTGATGTCGGTCCTCGGGGTGCGGACCACGATGATGATCGCGGGCACCGTGTCGGCGGGGCTGCTGACACTGGTGCTGATGCGCGGCCGGGCGGTGCGCAACCCCCTGTGGGCCGCGCTCGCGGGCGTGTTCGCGCTGCTGTGCAACGCGGCCTCGGGGCGGGTGACGTTCGGGCTCGGCACGATGTTCGCGCTCGGCGCGGTCGCCGTCGTCTTCTGCTGGCCCCACCGGTGGCGCTACAAGCGCTGGGCGAAGGCCCTGTGCGCGGCCCCGCTGGCGGCGCTGGCGACGATGGCCTCGCCGGTCGCGGGACTGTTCGTGGGCCTGGTGGCGGTGGCGCTGTTCCTGCAGAAGCGCCGGCCGGGGGCGTGGGCGCTGGGTCTCGCGCCCACCGCGGTGGTGGCGGTGTCGGCCTGGCTGTTCCCGTTCTCGGGGACCCAGCCGATGGGCATCGGCTCGGTGGTCCTGCCGCTGCTGTACTCGGTCCTGGTGTACGTCCTGGTCCCCGCGGAGTGGAAGACCGTACGGATCACGGCCGCGGTGTACGGGCTGGGGATCGTGCTGGTCTGGCTGATCAGTTCGCAGATCGGGTCGAACATGACCCGGCTGGCGATGCTGTTCGGCGGGGTGGCGCTGGTGGCGGCGCTGCCGTTCGCGGTGCCGAAGTCCCTCAAGTGGTACGCGATCGTCGTCGCCTTCGTCGGCTTCACCGGCTGGATCGGCTTCAAGTCGGTCGACGACGTCGTGCACACCACGCCGCGGGCGTCCTGGGCGCGCGAGCTGGCGCCGCTGGTGAACGAGCTCCAGGAGGTCGGTGCCTGGCGGGGCCGGGTGGAGGTCGTCCCGGCCCGCTCGCACCGCGAGGCGTCCGCCCTCGCCCCGTACGTCAATCTGGCCCGGGGCTGGAACCGGCAGGCAGACATGGAGCGCAACCCGCTCTTCTACGACGACACCCTCAACTCGGCGAACTACCGCGAGTGGCTGAAGCGCTGGGGCGTGCGCTTCGTGGTGCTGCCGAAGGACGAGCCGGACGGTGACGGCGGCCAGCGGGAGCGGGAGCTGGTGCAGCGCGGGCTGCCGTACCTGAAGCAGATCTGGGGCGACGCGAACTGGCAGCTCTTCGCGGTGGACGAGCCGACGCCGCTGGCGGAGCCGAACACGGTCGTGGAGCGGGCCGAGCAGGGCGAGTGGACGCTGCGGGTGGAGAAGGCGGGCCGGATCCTGATCCGGGTCCCGTACTCGCCGTGGCTGGGCCTCGTCGACTCCGAGGGCAAGGCGCTGGACCCTCCCCAGGAGACGGAGGAGTCCGAGGACCGCCCGGAGGGCGAGCCGAGGACGTACGAGAACGTCCACGGCTGCCTGATGGAGACGGAGGAGGACGAGAACGGCGACACGTGGACGACGCTGCTCGCACCCCAGCCGGGGACGTACCGTCTGGGGGCTCCGTACAAGTGGGGGGAGCGGGGCACGCCCTGCCCGGACGAGCTGCGCTGATCCCGGAGTTCCCGCCCTTCCGGCCTCAGTCCCCGCCCCCTCGACTTCGTTCATGCTTGTGAACAGAGGTCAGCTAGTCGAACATTTTTACCCGCTCTTGACCTGACGGTTTCTTGTCGTGCCCTTGCCACCCCGCCCACGATGAGCGGGCACTTCGCGGCCTTCCTCGTCCCTACCCCGCTCAGGCGAAGTGCCAACCAGCTGAGTGGAGTTCACAAGGCGGACCCTGGAAGGGGGGACATGAACAGTCTCGACTGGGCGGTGCTCATCGGCTACTTCGCCGTGATGGTCGGCATCGGCATCTGGTCCCACAAGCGCGTGGACAACGTCAGCGACTTCTTCACGGCCGGTGGCAAGATGCCCTGGTGGCTCTCCGGCATCTCCCACCACATGTCGGGGTACAGCGCGGTGATGTTCACCGGCTACGCCGGCATCGCCTACACCTACGGCGTCACGTCCTTCGTCACCTGGTCGTTCCCCATCGCCTTCGGCATCGCCATCGGTTCGAAGCTGTTCGCCCCGCGGATCAACCGGCTGCGCTCCCGGCTCCACGTGGCCTCACCGCTGGAGTACCTGAAGAACCGCTACGACCTGAAGACGCAGCAGGCGCTGGCCTGGTCCGGCATGCTGCTGAAGATCGTGGACGTGGGCGCGAAGTGGGCGGCCATCGCCACCCTGCTGTCGGTGTTCACCGGCGTCTCGCTCAACCAGGGCATCCTCATCACCGGCGTCGTCACGGCGATCTACTGCACCATCGGCGGCCTGTGGGCGGACGCGCTGACCGAACTCGGCCAGTTCATCATCCAGCTCCTCGCCGGCATCGCGATGTTCGTCGCGGTGGTGGCCGAGCTCGGCGACCACGGAGGCTTCTTCGGGGCGTGGGACGAGCCGGAGCTCCAGGGACACGGGGAGCCGCTGGTCGGACCGTACGGCACGATCTTCCTGCTGGCGTTCCTGTTCATCAAGCTGTTCGAGTACAACGGCGGCATGCTCAACCAGGCCCAGCGCTACATGGCCACCCCCAACGCCCGCGAGGCGGAGCGCTCGGCGCGGCTGTCGGCGGTGCTGTGGCTGGTCTGGCCGGTGATCCTGTTCTTCCCGATGTGGATGTCGCCGCTGCTGGTGGAGTCCCAGAAGGCGGACGGCTCCGACTCCTACGCCCTGATGACCGAGCAGCTGCTGCCGCACGGCCTGCTGGGCCTGGTCATCGTCGGCTTCTTCTCCCACACGATGGCCATGTGCTCCTCGGACGCCAACGCCATCGCGGCCGTCTTCACCCGCGACGTGGCGCCGGTGCTGTCGGAGCGGGCGCGGCTGTGGGGCGACCGGTCGGGCCTGATCGCGGCCCGCGTGACGACGGTGGTCTTCCTCGGCCTGTCCATGGCGGTCGCGACGCAGGTCAACTCGCCGACCTTCAAGGACATCATCACGGTCGTCATCAAGTGGGTGGCCGGACTGATGGGCCCGATCGCCATCCCGATGATGCTGGGCCTGCTGCGGCCGTTCCGCCGCTCCGGTCCGACGGCGGCGCTCACCAGCTGGGCCCTGGGCCTGCTGGCCTTCTGGCTGGTGAACTACCCGATCCACTGGGCCGTCGACGGCGGGGTGCCGCTGGAGTACCAGGTCTCCATCCCGCTGGCGGTCTCGCTGGTCCTGTACGTCCTGATCGGCTACGTGAAGCCGGAGGACACCCCGGAGCGGATGGCCATCATCGAGCGCGTCAACACGGACGACGACTCGGGTGCGTCGGCAGCGGTGCCGTCCCCCGCGCCGGTGCGGGAAGAGGCGTAGTTTCTCGCCCCCGCCGGCCCGTGCAGTGCGGGGCCCTGGGTCATCTCCATCGCGAAGTCGTCGGCGAGCTCCAGGATCGTGGGACGGCCCTCCAGCTCGGCCAGCCAGGCCGGCGGGAGGGCCG
>NZ_NCTE01000110.1:5858-6498 GCF_002114215.1 Streptomyces sp. 13-12-16
CCCCTTCCCGTCCCGTCCCTGGGGGCTTCGCCCCCAGACCCCCATTCGCGCAGTTCCCCGCGCCCTTGAAGGGGCGCGGGGAACTGCGCGAGAAACCCCCGTCCACCCGCGCGTTCGGGGTCGAAGGGGCAGCGCCCCTGAAAGACGGGACGGGAAGGGGCGGCGGGGGCGGAAAACCCTCGGCTCAGGCGCCCCGCGGATACCGCGCCAGCCACGCCACCGAAGACCCCGCCGGCCCGTGCAGTGCGGGGCCCTGGGTCATCTCCATCGCGAAGTCGTCGGCGAGCTCCAGGATCGTGGGACGGCCCTCCAGCTCGGCCAGCCAGGCCGGCGGGAGGGCCGTCTCGCCGTGCAGCGCCCCGAGCAGCCCGCCGGTCAGCGCCCCGGCGGCGGCGCTGGGCCCGTCGTGGTTCACGGCCAGGCACAGCCCCTGTCGTACGTCCTCCCCCACCAGCGCGCAGTACACGGCGGCGGCCAGCAGCCCCTCGGCGGTGGCGTTCCCGACCAGCTCCGTGACCCGCTGCGGGGTGGGCATCCCCTGCCGCACGGCGCCCAGCGCGTGCTGGAGCGCGTCCGACACCGGCTGGTGCCCCGGCCGTGCGGCCAGCAGCGCGAGCGTCCGCTGCACCGCCGTGTCCAG
>NZ_NCTE01001077.1 GCF_002114215.1 Streptomyces sp. 13-12-16
GGCGGCACCCGCACCGTCCTCCGCCGGGCCGGCGGCACCCCCGGGATGCCGGCCCCCGGGCGTGACTCCGCCCGGTGCGGCGCCCTCCGGCGGAGGGGACACCAGGGGGCGTTCGGGGTGCGTGCCGGTGGCCGTGACGGAGGCGGCCGGGTCGGACCGGGAGCCGTCGGGCGGGGAGAGGACTCCGGTTCCGGCCAGGACCGCGACGCCCCCGGCCATGCCGGCGATCAGCGCGGCGGCCAGCCCGAGGCCCAGGGGACGCCCCCGCCGGGGTCCGTCCGCGGTTCCGGAACGATCACCGTGCGGGACGCCGATACGGATCGCTCCGATGTCGGAGGGGCGCGTTCCGGCGGGCCGGCCCTCACCGTGGGCCGCCTCGGACCGCCCCTCCCGTTCCTCGCGCACCTTGCGGAAGGCGGCCAGGGCGGCCGCCTCGCCGGGGAGTTCCCCACCGTCCGAAGGAGGCGGTGCGGAGAGCGCGCGCAGTGCTCCGGCGAGCCGTCCGGCCTGGTCCCGGGCGACGGGATCGGCAGTTTTCAGGGGCTCTCCGCTCAGTAAGCGCTCCGCGGCCTTGCGGTCCAGCCACCTGTGCTGCTCATCGGCCATCACATGTCCTTCTGTGTCCGCGCTCGCATCTGCGTCACACTCGCGGACGTCACCGTACGACGGCGTGGTTCTCTCTGGGGAGGAAGGGCGTCGAGCACTCCGGCGGATTCCGGTCGGGCCTCCGGATCGCCGCCGAGCAGCTCGGCCAGACGTCTCAGACCCCGGTGCGCGGCCGTCCGTACGGCACCCGGTCGTTTGCCCAGCGTCTCGGCGGCGGACTTGGCGTCGAGGCCCACGACCACGCGCAGCACGACGGCCTCGGCCTGGTCCTGCGGCAGCCGGGATATGAGGGAGAACGCGCCGTCGGTGGCGAGCGCCTCGATGGCCTCGCCGGCGGTGTCGGACTCGGCGGCCCGCCCGGTGAGCTCGGTCTCGTCGCCGCCGATCGCGGGGCGGCGTCCGCGCATGCGTATGTGGTCCAGCGCGCGGTTGCGGGCGATACGGGCGGCCCAGCCGCGGAACCGGTCCGCGTCACCGGTGAAGCGCTCCAGGTCACGGGCGATCTGCAGCCACGCCTCGGACGTCACGTCCTCGGCGTCGGGCTCGCCGACCAATGTCCGTACGTATCCCAGCAGCCGCGGGTGCACGACGCGGTACACAGTCCGGAACGCGGTCTCGTCCCCGTCCTGTGCCGCACGCACCGCGGCGGTCAGCTCCGCGTCGTCCCCCAGCACACGCGCGCGCCCTTCTGCGCCTGAACCGGCGCCGCTCTCGCGGACCGGGTTGCTCGCCGTCGTGGTTGCTCAATCAGTGGTTGCGGTTTCCGGCCGCGGGCGGTTCGTGGTCATGTGTCCGTCGCGACCTGGCGCGAAAGGCACGTTACGGCCTGAATCCTCTGCCCGTCCATGTCCGTCCAAGATGCAACTAACCCGTGACACGGGGGTGTGACAGAAAACGCACTCATGGCGCTGTAGGAAGTACGGGTCGCCGCGCGGCCCGTGCCGCGCGACGGCCGGGGCCTCTCCTGTGGGGGGTGGCGGCTCCGGCCGTCGCCCCGGCGGCAGCGGCGCGAGCGCGCCGAAGCGCGCGGATGCTCCGTTTCCCCTGGTCACAGCGGTCGCATGAGGTGCGTTACGGACGCTTGGCGTCCGAGTTCCCGGACTTCCCCGTGCTGTTGCCCGCACTGCCGCCCGAGCCGTTGCCCGCGGTGCCCGAGCCGTTGCCCGCGCCGCGCGTGGCGTTGTCGCTCGCGTTGCCCGAGGAGCCGTTTCCGGACCGGTCGGCCGAATCGTTGTCCTTCTTCTCCGGCGCCCCGGTGTTGACGGACGGCGCCCCGGTCCCGGTCCCCGACAGCCG
>NZ_NCTE01001078.1 GCF_002114215.1 Streptomyces sp. 13-12-16
AGCAGCCCGGCCGCGAGCACGGCCCCGGCCCCGGGCAGCAGCCAGGCGGTGAAGCCGACGGACAGGGCGGAGACGGCGACGGCCGCGCCGGCCGGCAGCAGCCAGCGCAGCCAGTAGTCCTGGAGCGCGTCCACGTCGGAGACCAGCCGGGAGAGCAGGTCGCCCCGGTGGGCGCCGCGCAGTCCGGCGGGCGCCAGCCGCTCGAGGCGCCGGTACACCGCGACCCGGGCGTCGGCCAGCATGCGCAGCACGGCGTCGTGCGACACGAGCCGCTCGGCGTAGCGGAACACGGCCCGGCCGATGCCGAAGGCGCGGGTCGCCGTCACGGCCATCATCAGATACAGCACGGGCGGCTGCTGGGAGGCCCGGGAGATGAGCCACCCGGAGGTCGCCATGAGCCCGACGGCGCTCCCCAGGGCGAGGGTGCCGAGCAGCAGTGCGAGGGTGATCCTCCCCCGCCGTGCGCCGGACAGGGCACGGACGCGGGCGAGGACACCGCCCGGGGCCGTGTCCGCCTCGGGCTCGGCGGGCCCGCCGACCGGTGCGAAGGCGGCCTCTGCGGCCG
>NZ_NCTE01001079.1:0-5428 GCF_002114215.1 Streptomyces sp. 13-12-16
GACCAGGGCCAGCGCCGCGGTGCAGGCGGCGGCCGCCGCGGCACCGGCGGCGAGCAGGCGCTGGGGCGGGACGCGATCCGCCAGGTTCAGGGCGGTCGAGGCCACGGCTCCGGCGACGAAGCCGAACTGCACGGAGGCCGTCAGCCACACCGCGCCGCCGGCCGTGAGCCCCCAGTCGTTCCGCAGGCCGGGGACCACCGCCGACATGGAGAACCACACGGCGAGGCCGAGTACCTGCACGGCGGCGATCGCACCGCGTTGCACACCGACGCTCACAGATGCCCCTCCTGGACCGAGACCTTGCTCCTCCGACCTCGCTACGGCCGAAAGCCGACCCTAATCACCCCCAGACCGTGAACCCGAACCGCCCCCGGCTCGGCAGCAGGCCACCTGAAAGGCGACGTGCTGGATGTGGCGCTCGTGGTGACGCTGGGCGGGGACTGCCTGGCCGATGTGGGCATGCTGCGGGCCGAGCCGGCCGTGTTCGGGCCGGTCGCCTCCGACCCCACCGTCTCCCGGCTCATCGACACCCTCGCCGCCGGCGGACAGCGGGCCCTGACCGCCATTCGCGCCGCCCGGGCCGACGTGCGTGAACAGGTCTGGACGCTGGCCGGTGACACGGCGCCGGATGCCGACGGCCAGGTGGTCGTGGACCTGGACGGCGTCCTCGTCCTCGCCCATTCCGAAAAGCAGGATGCGGCGGCGACCTGGAAGAAGACGTTCGGGCACCATCCGCTGATGGGCTTCGTCGACCACGGTCACGGCGGGTCCGGCGAGCCGGTCGCGGGCCTGCTGCGGCCCGGCAACGCGGGCTCCAACACCGCCGTGGACCACATCGAGGCCACCCGGCTGGCGCCGGCCCAGCTGCCAAAACGGTACCGGCGGGGACGGCAGACGCTGATTCGCACCGACTCCGGCGGCACCCACGCCTTCGTCGCCTGGCTCGCCCAGCGTGGACGGTGGCTGTCGTACTCGGTCGGCATGACCATCACCGACGTCGTCCACCAAGGCCGTGCTCAAGGTCCCGGCATCGGCTGGACGCCGGCCGTCGAACCCCGTGGTGACGTCCGTGACGGTGCCTGGGTCGCCGAACTCGCCGGCGACGTGCTGGACGGCTGGCCGGAAGGGATGCGGCTGATCGTGCGGAAGGAGCGGCCGCACCCCGGTGCCCAGTTGCGTTTCACCGACGCCGACGGCACGCGGTTGACCTGCTTCGCCACCAACACCGCCGGCGAGGCGATCGCAGCCCTGGAACTGCGCCATCGGCAGCGGGCCCGGGCCGAGAACCGCATCCGATCCGTACGACCAGGCGGCCCGCCTGCTGCCGTCCCACGTCAGCTTGTAGACCCGGGCGCGCGGCGCACTCCCGTGATTGGTGGAGCACGTACGGGTTCGTTCGTGGCCGCATGACGTGTCAACATCGCATTTCAGCTGGTAGATCGGTGCGCTGGGCCCGTTCACCCGATGGTGTGAGATCTCTGCAGTAACTCGCGGATTTTCCGAGTGATCGCCATGATCTGCGGCGTTGTGTCGGATTTCGAAAGTCGCACGCTGTCGCTCGTACGCACCGTGCCGGAGCCGGGTGGGCCGGTGAACCCGGCCGCGGTGTCGGTCGAGGCGGAGCCCGCGGACGTCGTGACGCTTCAGCGGCGCCGACGGGCGAGGATCTCGGCGCAGGATGAGGAGAGCTTCTTCCTGGACGCGCTGCCGGAGCACCAGTGGGCCCGGGATGCTGCGGGCCTGGCGCAGGAGACGCTGGATGGGCTGATCAAGCCGGTGATCGAGGTCTGTGAGTTCTACGGCACGGTGCCGTGGCAGCTTTCTCCTCGTGAGGTCGACCGGTACTTCGCCGGGCCGGGTAATCGGGCACAGTCGACGATGCGGTACAAGATTGGCAGGATAAGCGGCCTTCGTCTGAACACGTGCTCCGACCAAGGAACACACACGTCCAGCACGAAGGCCGCAGGAATGAGTCTGCTGCAACGCGATGCTCGGCAAGAGGAATTGGCGCAACTGTCACGCTTCCGGGGCGAGTTCCACTCCTGTCTGAGCGCTCGTTCGGATGCGTTGTCCGAGTTGGCCGACGCTGTTCTGTGCGGCGA
This sequence comes from Streptomyces sp. 13-12-16, assembly GCF_002114215.1. Classification (GTDB taxonomy): domain Bacteria; phylum Actinomycetota; class Actinomycetes; order Streptomycetales; family Streptomycetaceae; genus Streptomyces. The sequence goes on from NZ_NCTE01001079.1 coordinate 2,103, forward strand.
CGGGCCGGTGAGGTCACTGGCCGAGCTGTCGTTGGTGGGCGAGCACCGTCGTGGTCACGGCGGACTTTATGCGGCAGTGGCCCGCGGCCAAGTGGATACGGACCGGCTGCGGCAGGCCCTGACCGCGGTGCCCTGCCGCGGGCCGCTGATGGCCGGCTGGTCCTGGCCGTCGACATCACCTGCTGGCTGCGGCCCAATGCCCACACCTCGCCGCAGCGGATCCTGTGCCACACCTACGGACGCGGCAAGGACCAGCACATCCCTGTTCCCGGCTGGCCGTACTCCATCGTCTGCGCGCTCGAGCCCGGCCGCAGTTCATGGACCGCGCCGCTGGACGCGCTGCGTCTGGCACCCGGGGACGACACTGCCACCGTCGCCGCCCGCCAACTGCGCGAGCTGGTTGAGCGACTGATCAGGGCGGGTCAGTGGCAGGCGGGCGACCCGGACATCCTCATCGTCGCGGACGCCGGCTACGACGCACCCCGTCTGGCCTTCCTCCTGCGAGATCTGCCTGTGCAGGTGCTGGCCCGGATGCGTTCGGACCGGGTCCTGCGCAGGCCTGTTCCGCCCGCCGGCCGGGCACGATGGGCCGCCCACCCCGCCACGGTGGTGAGTTCGTCTTCGGCCAGCCCGACACCTGGGGTACCCCGGACACCGAGACCGTCACCGACACCCGCCTCTACGGCACCGCCCTGGCCCGCTCCTGGAACCGGCTGCATCCCAAGCTGACCCACCGCTCCTCCTGGGCCGCGGCCGACGGCACCCTCCCCATCATCGAGGGAACGGTGATCCGCCTGGACATCGACCACCTGCCCAGCGGAGCCACCCCCAAGCCGGTCTGGCTGTGGTGGTCGGGCACCGACGCCACCGAAGCCGACGCCGACCGCCTCTGGCAGGCCTACCTGCGACGCTTCGACATCGAGCACACCTTCCGCCTGTTCAAGCAGACCCTGGGCTGGACCACACCGAAGATTCGCACCCCCGGAGCGGCCGACCGCTGGACCTGGCTGATCCTCGCCGCCTACACCCAACTGCGGCTCGCCCGGCCGCTGGCAGCCGACCGGCGCCGCCCCTGGGAGAAACCCAGCCCGCCGGACAGACTCACCCCCGCCCGCGTCCGCCGGGACTTCCGATGTGTGGCTCGGGTGTTGAGGAATGAACGCGTGTGGGCGGAGACGTTCACGGGGCTGCGGTTGGAGCAGTTCGAGCGGCTGCTGAAGGCGGTCCGTGACCGCGGTGGCAACGGGACTCCGCGGGGCCGGCCGTGGTGTCTTCCGCTGGCCGATCGGGTCTTGGTGGTGGCCGTGTACTACCGCACGAACCTGACCATGCGGCGGCTCGGTCCGCTGCTCGCACTGGAGCCCGTCTCCCAACCAGGCGATGCGGCCGACCGGTTGTGGATCGGAGACGGCACCCTCATCACGGTCCGCGGCCGGGCCACCGTCCGCATTCACACCGGCCAGGGCCGCGACACCCGCACCGACCTCTACCAGGACCGCCGCCACTACGTGTGGGACAACCACTCCGACACCGCCACTCTGCGCAACGACCGCGGCCGCTTCATCGACGACGAGTCCTGGGGCCACGACCGCCATCGCGGCAGCCGCCGCTGACACCCCACGGGCAGTGCCGGCAGCCAGGGCCCGGCACCGGCACACCCCCGACCCACACCACCACGGCGCGCCACCCCCTCGACGGGGCGGCGCGCCGCCGGTATGAGCAAGCGACGTGCCGCGCGGCCGGGAATGCGATGGGCGGCGGATGCTGCGCAACCGCCCAAGTCCCTGCCGGCCGGGGAAGGTCAGAGGCCGGCGCAGATTTTGCGGGCCCTGGCCAGCTCCTTCTTCACCCCGGTGTCGACCTCGAAGACCTGGCGGTGGCGATTGTGCGCCCGGGTGATGGCCTCTGCGAGTGGCTCGTACGAGGAGTCGCCTGCGGCGGCGGCCGTGGCCAGGTCGAAGGCACCCGCGAAGCGGTACAGCGCCTGCTCGCGTTCCTGCTCGCTGACCTTGTCCTCCGGGGCGAGCTTCGATTCGTCCAGACCGGCCAGCGCACCGCACGCACCTCGGGCATCGCCCCCGGCGCTGCTGTCCGTGTCCGGCGTGCCACCGGTCAGCGCCCAGGCCACGCCTACGCCCGCGCCGCCCACCAGCAGTCCGACCAGCAGGGCAGTCACCAGCGGACCCCGGCTACGAGGCGGCGGGACGGACGGGGGTGGCGGGGCGGGGACCTGATACGGCTGCTGTGCCTGCATGTACACGACGATAACGGGCTGCTCGTCCGAGTGCCCCAGTGGGGCATCGGCCGGGTCCCGGCACCGGCTTCGGGCTATGACGGCCGGGCCGGAGGCCTGCCCAACTCGGCTGCCGACATTCCACCAGGCAGGCGGCTACCACGCCTACTCCTCGATCAGAGCCCGCTCCTTGTCGGTGAGGCGGTCGAAACAGGCCTCCTTGGTGGCCATCACGGTCACCCGGTCCAGCGCGGACGCTTCGATGTGCCTGGCATTGATGAACCAGCCACCCTTCTTGTACGAAGCCATGAAGTAGGCACCGATGTTCTCGACAGGCGCCTCTTTCGGCGGCGAGGCCTCCTTCCAGCCCCGTGCCGCAAGGCCGGACAACACGGCGTCCAACTGCCGCCGTGTGCCGGCCGGATCGACGGCGTCCGGGGAGCTGTACCTCTTCTCAGTGGGTGTCCAGACCACTACACAGGGGGCCAGCCGGGCGGCGAGAGCGGCCACCTTGCGTTCCTTCTCGGTGGCAGCACGGACCGGAGGCTCATGAGACACGCCGAACCCCGCTTCCACCTTGCTCCCGGCCAGTCCGGCGGCCGTGACGGCCGCCCGCAGGTCTTTCAGCACGGCCCCCTGGCCGAAGGGCACCGCCGCAGAGGGGGAGGCGGGGGCGGAAGCGGTGGCCGGGGCGGAGGGCCCGGCGTCTGTGCCGCATCCGGTAACGAGGATCGCTCCCACGGCGGCGGCGATTGTCCGTCCGGCGCTGATCGTGCTGGTCTGCATGTGCTCATTCCTTGATACGCCGACCACCGCGGACCACGCGATCGGTCCGGTCGGCCGGATCCTGACGCCGGATCTTCGCACGACGGCTTCCCCACCGTGGAACCGGTCCTGGAGCCTGTTGCCTGGGACAGGCGGCAGACGAGGGGTACGACCCCAACCGGTACCGTCGCCTTTCCGTGGCCCGGCCCAAACGACAGCCCTGTACTGGCACCTGCTCGATCTTCCCGGCCCCGGCCGCCGAAACGGCCGGGGCCGCCTCCACAACTGCGCCGTCCACGGCGGGGGAAGCGCTCAGGACACTCCGGGG
>NZ_NCTE01001079.1:5587-12546 GCF_002114215.1 Streptomyces sp. 13-12-16
GGAGGAAGCGGCCGATGGCCCTGTCCAGGGCCTCAGCGTCCGCTCGATGCTGAGGCGGTCTTTCCGGAGTCGATCGGTATGGCGCGCGAGGTCACCCTCCTCTGTCCCCGGGCCGGGCAGCAGGGCCCGGGGCGGTTCCGTCGGCGGGCCGTTGCTGTGGTGGTCGGCCGATGAGCCCTGGTCGATGTGCGCCGAAACCGGACCACTGCAAGCCACTCGACGCGCCCGTAGGGCGGGAGCCGGTCGCGGTGGTCCCGGTGGTCCAGATGCATGCACGGGATGTGCCCGGACTTGTCTTCCCCGCCGATGCCGCCTCGTTCGGAGAGCGGGCTCATCGTTGCCAAAAGCCAGTTGAACGGGTGTCCTCGGTAAGAAAGGGTCTGTGGTCATGGAGTTCTTCTGCCACCACCGTGATCGGCCTGGCTCCCTCGCGTTGCGCGAGGAGCTGCTGGAGGAGCATTGGTCCTACATGGACCGGTACGCGAAGGAGCTGATCGCTCGCGGCCCGACCTTCGCCGATGACGGTGAAACACCCACCGGCAGCGTGCACATCGTCGATCTGCCCGATCCCGCCGCCGCCCGCGCGTTCGCCTTCGACGAGCCCAACTACCAGGCCGGCGCGTACCGTGACGTGCTGCTGCGCCGGTGGCGCAACATGCTGGGGCGCACCATGTGGGATTTCCCCGGTGGTCCGAGCGGTGGCAACCGCTACCTGGTGCTCGGTCTCGGCGTGGGCCCTGCCGCAGACCTTGCCCTGCCGTCCGACCGGGACGAACTGGTCGCGTACGGGCCGCTGCTGTCCGACGACGGCGACACCTGGCTGGGTACGGCGGTGCTGCTCAGGGCCCCGGATCCGGACAGGGCACGAGCCGTCCTGAATCCGGACAGGTACGCGGACATCGAGGTTCACGACTGGGAGTTCGGCGGGCGCCGATGAGCCATGAAGGCACGGGGTCGATGTCATCCCCGGACCACATCGACCTGGGACAGGAGCGGTGACGGTGGCGATGCGGGCGGTTCCACTGGTGGGCGGGCCGGTGGAGTTACGGGGCGCGCTGGACCTGGAGGCCACACAGACAGGGGTGATGCCACGCCGGTTGCCCGCGTGGACCAAGGAGCAGTACCAGGACCCGTCAGTCCACGGGGTGACCGTGATGCCCTCGGGGGTGCGGCTGGTGTTCCGCACCGATGCGCGCGCAGTGGAGTTCGAGGTACTCACCTTCACCGGCCAGCTCGACTCCGCCCCCCGCCCTCGGCCGACCGGGATGCTGGAGTTGCTGGTCGACGGCGCCCTGGCCGGGCGTCAGCAGGCGCCCGCGGGCAACGTGCTGCGGATGGCGGGCCCGGGGCCGTACAGCGGCTTATCCCGGGCGAGCCGGGAACCGTACGGTTCGCCGGGCTGCCGGCCGGCACGAAGGACGTCGAGTTGTGGCTGCCACAGCGGACCCCGACGGAACTGGTGGCACTGCGCGCTGACGGCGACGTGCCGGCGCCGCTGCCGGACGGGCGGCGCCGCTGGGTGCACCACGGCAGTTCCATCAGCCACTGCATCGAGGCCGACGGCCCGACCGGAACCTGGCCGGTGGTGGCAGCTGCGCTCGGAGGGGCGGAGGCGATCAACCTCAGCCAGGCGGGCAACGCGCTGCTGGACCCCTATGTGGCCCGGACGATCCGCGACACGCCCGCCGACCTGATCAGCCTCAAGGTGGGCATCAACATCGTGAGCCTGTCCGCCTTCCGACTGCGGACATTCGGTCCAGCGGCACACGGGTTCCTGGACACGATCCGGGAGGGACATCCGGACATCCCGCTGCTGCTGATCTCTCCGGTGAGCTGTCCGGCCCTGGAGGAGGCTCCCGGTGCGACCACGACGGGCCCGGACGGCAGGCTCGCTGCCCTGGGCGACCCGGCCGATGTGGCCGGCGGGGCGTTGTCACTGGCGGTGGTCCGCGCCGAGCTGGCCCGGATCACCGCGGCACGACAGGCGTCCGATCCCCACCTCCACTACCTCGACGGACGCGAGCTGCTCGGCCCGGACGAGGCAGAAGACCTGGCAGACGGCCTTCACCCCACCGCCGCCGCACACCGTCGAATGGGCAAGCGCTTTGCAGCCCACGCCTTCGCGACCGACGGTCCCTTCCGCTGAGCGAGCCGGGCTCCACACCCTGCACCAGGTGTGGAGCCTCCACGCCCCTCCGGCTGGAGACGGACGGCGGGGATTCAGGGACTGCTCCCCTTATGAAGGACGGCTTCGTGTGATCTCTTCCACTGGAACGTCGTCGTCGCCGTTGGGGCAGGGGTTGCGCGTGCTGCCGAGCGCAGGGCGTGTCGTCAATGACCTGCGGCGTTACTTCGACATAGGCAGGCCGCCTTCGACGCGCCGGACGGGTTGGGCACCATCGCCTCCTGTACGACCGAGGTGGTGCTGCCCGCGACGGGCCCCTGGTCCAACCTGGGCAGGGGCGGCGCCCAAGCGGACATCGTCATCACCGCGCCCGAGGACGGGGTGCCGCTTTTGTTCGTGTGTCCAGAGGCGGCTTTCCTGATCAGTAGGTCGTGGTCCGGCCTGGACTGACCAGTGGGGCCGGCTCCTGCGCCAGCAGTGGATCGGTGCGTGTCATGCCACTTTCCTGTACTTGCGGACAGCGGTGACGCCTTGGATCGAGTAGACGGCCGTCATGCCGTCCGGGGTCTGTTCGCGCACGATGGTGCCCTTCTTGCCCTGGCTCTCGAACGACTGGATCAGCGTGCCGGCTTCCTCGGTGAACACGGAGGTCGCCTGGATTCCGTTGGCGAACAAAGGGGTGGAGACCTGCTCGCCGAGGGCGAAGGTGATCTGGTCGGTCCACAGCTCCGACAAGCTGGTCAAGGTCCACCTGTCGCCGTCACGGCCGAGTTCCTCACTCGGCCTGACCATGGCTTGGGCCTCCCGGTGAGCGGCACTCATCCCCGCGGCCTGGAGGAACTGGTCCCATACGGGATCTCTGGGGTCGCTCAGCAGATCCCACTTTCCGGGCTGCATCATCGTTCACCGCTTTCGTGTCAGGGTTGTTCCGCAGCCCGCGATGGCTTACGGCACCGCGGAACAGTGCCGCACGTCCTGTCGCACGGCTGCCTCGTCAAGTGGAGGGGGACGCAGGCGCCACACTCCGCAGCCCGTCCGGAAGGTGGAGGGCACCACCTTCCCGGCCACCGCGGTTTCCTGGCCTCAGAAGTTCTCGGATGCGCCCGTGGGGGGCATCTGCCACGGGTGGACGCACGCGATTAGTTCGGGGTGGAACAGGGTGCCGGGGCCGCACTGGAAGTCGAAGCGGGTGAGTTCCGTGCCGTCGCCGTCCATGTCCACGCAGCGGTAGAACTTGGACTGGTCGTCAGGATCGGGGAAGAAGCCCTCCTCGGTGCAGGCAGGAGGAGTCGCGGCAGCCTGTGCGGTGGGCGCGCAGGCGAGACCGGCGAGAGCGAGCAGCAGAGCGGTTGCAGCGTGACGTGTGCGATTCATGACGTGTAAACGCTTTGCACGGGCCCTGGGGTGTTCACCACTTCGGGTGGCGCAACGCGGTACCTCGATTTTTTCGTCAGGAGGTGGCTGCCCCGGTCTTCCCGGCGGCGTGCAGAAGAGGTCGTACTGCGACCACCGGCTGTCCGGTCTCCCGAGACACCGAAGAGGGCGGCTCCGCCGGTGCGTGACGGAGCCGCCCTCTGCCAGGGTTGTGGCTGCTGACGGTGATGCCCTTGCCGCCCGCGCAGTTGCCGGGGATGACACGGAGGGTGGAGCCCGGGGTGTTGCGCGGGGTGGCGGTGACGATCGCCCGGGAGAGATCGACATCAGGGTCGCCGATCTCGACGCAGTAGACGTGCGACGAGGCGGTCACCGACGCCACGCCCTTGGAACGCACCACCGTGCCGTCGGCTTCGACCAGAGCACCGGCCTGCAGGTACGGGGCCTGGGAGCTGCCGCCATCAGGGGCCGCGACGGCGACCCCGGCCACCACGGTCGCCGCTGTGGCGAGACCGGCGCCGGCCAGCGCCATGCTCCGGGCTCTCTTCGACTTGAACATGGGCCTTTCCTCCACCTTCACCCGGTGGTTTCTCCCGGTCAGCCGCACACGAATGACGCCATGAGGAAGGACCTTCACACCTAGCTGCATCCGGGATAAACCACCGCTGGGAGGGATGGCGAGACACGTGGCAGGACCAAGAGCCGGGTCGCGTGCAGGCGGTGCGGTGTGACTTACGGCGGAACACCTGACACACCGTCTGCGCCGAGTGAGGTGCCGGCCTCACCGGAGAACGGTGAAAGGCGGCAGAGCGCGCCGACCGGGGCGCGGCCCACAAGCGGCGAGCCCGGCAGCCCTGCCGGCCCGGCGGCCCGGAACCCGGCCCCTCCCCACGCCCCGCCAGAGACCCACGCACCCAATAATGTGACAGCGCCCCTCAGAGGTACCTGAGGCCGGTCCACTTGGCGGGAGCCGGCACCGTACCGGACCCCGGGCCAGGCATCTCAGTCGGGGAGAGGGCAACGCACCACCACCACGTCCGCTTCGTGTTCGACCCGCACCGGCCAGACCGTGCCGGGGGCGCCGGCCACCCAGGCCGAGCGCAGGTCGGCTGCCACCTCGATCTGTCCGGGATGGGCCCTGGCCAGGCCGGACACGTGCTCCTTGACGGCGATGCGCGTGCTGCGTTCGGGTAGCGGAAGACCGGCCGGAAGCCGGTAGATCCGTGAGGTGGTGCCCGGCAGGGTGTCGAACCGGCGGACCGTGTCGACGGAGAGTGTGGTGATCCCGTCCCGGGTGCTGGACAGACCGGCGGTGGGGACATACCGGAGGCCCGTCGCGAAGGCCCTGCGGTCCCGCAGCGGCACCCGTTCGATCCCCGGCAGGCGCACCAGGACCTCCACCAGCCTCAGGCGCGCCACGACCCGGGTGCCGATCTGGGCCTGGACGTCGATCACCGGCAGCAGGTGGTGCCCCTGGTCGAAGCCGGCGAACCGGGCCTCGACCCGCAGCTCACCGCTGGTCGGCAGCGGCTCGTACAGGTCCAGCCAGGGCAACCGGTGGGGGTAGCCGACCAGGTCCTGGGACAGGCCAGGAATCCACCGCCAGAGCGACTGGGACGGGATGGCGTGCAGGAAACCGTCGAGCAGCCCCTGCCCCAGCCGGCCGAACGGCGTGGTGCCCCGTCCGGCGTCGAGCACCGCGCTGGAGCCGGTGGAGCCCACGGTCAGTGAGGTCAGGTACTGCAGCGCCGGGCCGTGGAACAGCTCCGCGGCCTCGTACGGATCCGGCTGCGGCCGGCCGTCGGGGAGCGGAGGAAGCAGGGCCGGGGGAGGCCCCGGCACGGTTCCGGTCAGTACGGTGGCCTCGCCGACCACCTCGTACCGGGACAGTTCACCGGCCTCCCGCCAGACGGAGAGACGAACCGCGGTCCCTTCCCCGGCCGCCGGTTCGGCGTCGGTACGGATCCGCGCGGGGCCGGGCAGGGGAAGCCAGCGGTGCAGCTGAACCTCGCGCAGGCCGACGACCGGTTGACCGGTCAGCCTGGCCGCGGCGGTGGCGAGTTGATCCACCGTGGTCATCAGGGGCACCGCGGGAACCACGAAGTTGGGCCGGTGGTCGTCCAGCCAGGTGTCCACTGCCGGGTCCAGTTCCAGCTCCCGCACGGCCGGATGGCCGTCGACCACCCGGACCCCGATGCGGGGCAGGTGGTAGATGCGACGTCCGTCGATCCACAGCCAGGCCTCGGCACGTACGTATCGGCCGCGCGCGTCGGTCCCGTACTCGGTGATCTCGGCCTCGAACGTGACCACGCCGTCGCTCGGCACCACCTGGCCCCGGTAGAGCCAGCGCACCTCGTGACCGACGGCCACGGACTCGAAGCGTGGGGCGGTCAGCCCGGTGCCGGCGTCGCGTTCGAGGAGGTACCACTGGAGCAGCTGGACCACACCTTCGAGGCCGAGGGATCCGGGTTGCACCGGGTCGGTGAAGAAGTGGGCGCGGAAGTACCAGTCCCCGGCGTCGACCTTGCGCTCGGCGCGCAGCCGGCCAAGTCCCGCCCGTCCGGCATCGGGCCAGTACCCGGTGACCCGGTCCAGCATCAGCAGCATCGGTCCGGGCAGCCGCAGGGAGCCGGAGCCGTAGCGTTCTTGACGATGCCGCAGCTCCACCACCCGGTCGCAGGGTTCGGCCAGCCGGGCGCGTTCGGTGGCGGTGGGGAGCAATCCGGGCTGCCGGGCGAACGAGGCCACCGGGAAGTACCCGAACTGCGTGGACAGTTCCATGACCGGCAGCAGGGCGCCGGTCTCGTCGACCGCCTCGCAGGAGACCTCGAACGGGACGAGGGTGACGCCGTCGAACTGCGAGAGGTCCCCCAGCTCGACCCTGGTGCGCAGGGTGCGGATCCCGGCCGGGATGTCCCGCAGGACGGTGCCGTTCCCCTGCAGGTTGCGGAAGAGCAGCTCGGGGGCGTCCGGTGGTTGCGGCACGAGCAGGCTCGCGGCCATCCCGCACGGTTGCAGGACCACCTCGTTGAGCACCGCGAACGGCATCACCCGGGTGCCGTTCTCCTCGAAGTACCAGGCCTGTTCCGGTACGTCGTACTCGGCGACCAGCCAGGAACCCGGGCACGGCCGGTCCGGTTCGAGGCCGGCGTCGACGATGCGGGTGACGAACAGGTAGGGCGGGCCCGGCAGTCGAGCGCAGCGCTTGCCGCCGTCGAACTGGGTTCCACGGGTGCCGAACGCGCTGGGCCGGCCCCAGGCTGCGGCCAGCATCAGCGGGAAGTCCGCGCTCCGTCCGGCGAGAGTGGCCGCCGCCGGGTCGGGGCACAGACCGCGCAGGCCACCGAGCACCGGCAGCGGCACCGGTGCCCCACTGGCCTGAACGGCGGGCGGCCCCAGCCACCGCCAGTACTCCAGGGGCCAGTCCGGGACCAGTGCCAGCCCCACCCCGGAGGCGGGG
>NZ_NCTE01001079.1:12689-13937 GCF_002114215.1 Streptomyces sp. 13-12-16
TGGGCCGGGGGTGGGAGGACAGTCCGCTGACGAACACCTCGTAGCGGACCCGACGGCTCTGGGGGGTGACCTGTCCCCGGCAGCGCATCCGGTAGGACTCGTCGGACACCGGCTCGAACCGCCAGCCGTCCCGGTCAAGTGTGAAGCCCAGCGCGGCCAGATAGAACGCCATCGCCTGCACGCAGCCCTCGAACATGAGCGTGCCAGGCATGCACGGATCGTTGTGGAAGTGGCCGTCGAAGAACCAGTCGTCAGGCCGGACCTCGCTCTCCGCACGCAGGTAGCCACGACCCCAGGGGCCCCCGGCGGGGTCGAGTTCGCTCACCTCGTCCAGCAGCCACAGCCGGCCCTCCCCGGGAGTCGGGGTACGCACATGGGCGCGCGACACATCCCAGCCGGGGCCGAAACAGTCCGCCGGTCGGCCCTCGGCGAAGGCGCGTACGGCGTCGGGACCGAAAGCGGTGGCGGCCGGAGGAACAGCGGGCGGGTCGACCGCCCCTGCCGGTGATGGTTCCGGGCTCCAGCGCACTCCTTGCGAACCGGCGAGTTCCGCGTCGGTGAAGTAACCGGCCTGGCCCCGGCGTACCGACAGCCGCAGCTCCTCACCGACGTAGCAGTCGCTGCGGAAGAAGAACAGCCGCACGCCGTCGTGCTCGGCATGGCCCTCGACGTGGATCTCGTACCGCAGCGTCTCCCCGACGGCCGGCCGCGGTCCGTGGTACGTCACCTCGCAGCCCAGCAGCCGGTAGACCCGGTCGCCGTGGTCGAGCAGGTCCACCCCGAGCCAGCTGATCAGCAGCAGGTCGGCCTGGCCGGCCTCGATGAACAGGCCCGCGGGCATCCGGCCGGCCGGATCCAGGTACCAGGCGTCCGGGGCGACGTAGGTCTCTGTGTGAACCGTGCCGGTGGACATCGAGCCGGGTTCCGCGTCGAGCCGGGTGACCCGGTCCACCAGGAGCATCGGGGGGCGCGGCAACCGGGTCTGCCGTCGCTTGTGGTCCTGCGCGCGGAAGGCGGGACCGAAGACGTCGGAGATCCGCCCGTGCGCCAGGTGCTCCAGCAGGGCACGGTCCAGGGGCAGCGACAGTCCCCGCGTGGGCCGCTCCGGTACTGCCGGTCGCCACGGCAGGGGCGGAGAGCCCGGGGACGGGATCGCCACCGGCGCGGGCTCGATGGCCTGCGGCAGGTGCGCGGGATCCGGGGCGGGGGACAGGGCTCGGTCACCGCCGGCCGTCACGGCGGTGACCG
>NZ_NCTE01001079.1:14094-15858 GCF_002114215.1 Streptomyces sp. 13-12-16
CCCGCTGGGCGACGGCGAGACGGGCGTGGTGGGCGGCGGCAAGTGCCGGCACCGGATCGTCGGCAGCGGCCACGGCCGGCGCCCGGCGGTTCGCAGGGGCAAGGGGCGGCACCGGGTGGTCCGCGGCGGTCACCGGGCCGATCGACGCGGCTCGTGCGACGGGTACAGCCCTGGCACGCGGCGAGGCCGAGCCCTGGGCATCGGAGGGGACCGCCGTACCGGGACCGGCCGGCGCGCCGACCGGTTTCGTCGGTACCGTCGCCGGAGGCGATACCGGCGCAGGTTCCATCCGCTGCTCCGGATGATCTGTTCCGGGCAGCCGGATCGCGGGCGGGTGCGCCGGCAGGGTGATCGTCCTCCCCGGATCAGCCGGCAGCCTGGCGGCCGCTGTGAGCCGGCCGAACAGCGGTGCGGGATCAGGGCAGACCCCGGCGGCGACGAGTTCGGCGACCGCGTCGCACAGCTGCCGCAGTCCCCGTCCCGGCACATCGAGAGCCACCGCCAGGTGGTCCCGGTCCGCCAGGATCCGGCGGATCGACCGGGTACGCCCGCTCTGCGGGCCGTGCTCGATCAGCACGCGCACCCCGTCCGTCCAGGCCCGCTCGACCACCTTCGGGTAGTCGAGCGTGCTGGTCATCTGGGTGAGCAGCGCGTCCGCGACGTGGTCCGGATCGACCGGGTACGGCTCGCCGGTGGCCGCGCTGTAATAGCGGATGCCCGGCGTGGGACTGGTCGGCCGACGGTGCAACGCGCGAAATGCGGCCGCGACCTGGTTCGCCTCGGGGGCGTGCGCCACCATCCGGTACCCGTCGGCCATCGGGAGCCCGGGGCCGATCCGGTCCAGCACGCGCCGGCAGGCCGCGTCCAGTCCGCCGATCACGCACGTGTCGGGCGAGTCGACGGCGAGCAGGTGTGCCAGTGGTTCGCCTGCCAGGGCGGCGCGCACGTCGGCTGGGGTCGCGTGCACCAGGTACTCGGCCCAACGCCCCCGTTCCTGGCCGTGTCCGCGCCAGAACCGGTGCGCCGCGCGGAACTCCCCGGACAGGTCGAACCGGAAAACGTCGCTGTCGGAGACCGCCTGGTACAGGCCGGCCGCGTCGGGCCACGCCCCGAGCACGATCAGTGCGGTGGACTCCCCGGATGAGAAGCCGATCGCCGCGTCCGGCCGCAGCCCCAGCAGGCTCTGGGTGATCTCGCCGTGCAGGGCGGCGAGTTCGGTGGTGTCCCGGATCCGCGTCACGACCGGGACCGGGTCGGTGCCGGTGGGGTGCCGGGGCTCCGGCACCGGGCCGGGCCGGGCGGCTTCCTCGGTGCGGGGGGCGCGCAGGGCGAGTCGTAGTTCCGCCCCGCACCCGGGATAGCTCGCCTGGCCGCTGGGGAAGACGAAAGCCACCTCCCCGCTCGTGGGGGCGTCCTGGTAGGCGATCCGGTCCGGGCGGGGCCCGCCGGACGTCAACCAGTGGCGTGCGACCGCCAGCCGTTCGCGCAGCGTCTCGGAGACCTGGTCGACCACCACCACGAGGCGGGCGGGACCGGTGTCGGACTCCCGTCCGTCGGCCAGAGCGGCCAGCACCTCGGCCCGATCGGCGCCGGAGAACACGTGGGAGCGGGGCGCGATCGAGGACCAGGGCAGCGGCGGGCCGGCCGGGCGCAGGCGGACCGACATCGGGGAGGCGCCCAGGGGCGTCACCCGGGCGCAGGCGGTCAGGGGCGCGTCGGCGGGCAGCGCGGCCGCACCCGACCGTGGCACCGCCTGGTGGTGGA
>NZ_NCTE01001080.1 GCF_002114215.1 Streptomyces sp. 13-12-16
GTCACCGGCGGCGCGGGGGAACGGGACCTGACCGCGTACGTCGCCGGCGACCGGGCCGTCGACCTCGGCGGCCGTACCGGAGCCGCCGAACTCGCCGGCGTGCTCGCCGGGGCCGCCTGCGTGGTCACCGGCAACACCGGCCCCGCCCACCTCGCCGCCGCCGTCGACACCCCGGTGGTGTCCCTGTTCGCACCGGTCGTCCCCGCCGAGCGCTGGCGGCCGTACGGGGTGCCGTACGTGCTGCTCGGCGACCAGGACGCGCCGTGCGCCGGGACCCGCGCCCGGCGCTGCCCGGTACCCGGCCATCCCTGCCTGGACACCGTGACCGCGCTCGACGTCGTCGCGGCGGTCGACAAGCTCGTGGAGGTGACATGAGGATCCTGCTGTGGCATGTGCACGGGTCGTGGACCACGGCCTTCGTGCAGGGCCCGCACACCTACGTCGTCCCCGTCACCCCGGACCGCGGACCCGACGGACTCGGCCGCGCCCGCACCTTCGACTGGCCCGACTCGGTCGTCGAGGTCCCCCCGGAGCGCCTGCGCGAGGAGGACATCGACGCCGTCGTCCTGCAACGGCCCCACGAACTCGCCCTGGTGGACCGGTGGCTGGGCCGCCGCCCGCCGCTGGTCTACCTCGAGCACAACGCCCCGCACGGCGACGTGCCCGACACCCGCCACCCCGCCGCGGACATCCCCGGCGTCACCCTCGTCCACGTCACCCACTTCAACCGCCTGATGTGGGACGACCGGGGCACCCCCGCCACCGTCGTCGAACACGGCATCGTCGACCCCGGACCGCTGTGGACCGGCGAACTCCCGCACGCCGCCGTCGTCGTCAACGAACCGGTGCGGCGCGGCCGTACCACCGGCACCGACCTGCTGCCGGCCTTCGCCGGCGTCGCGCCCCTCGACGTCTTCGGCATGCGGACCGAGGGCCTCGCCGGCCACCTCGGCCTGCCCCCCGACCGCTGCCGCTCGTACGAACTGACGCAGGCGGAGCTGCACGGGGCGCTGGCCCGCCGCCGGGTCTACGTCCACCCCGTGCGCTGGACCTCCCTCGGCCTGTCCCTGCTGGAGGCGATGCACCTCGGCATGCCCGTCGTCGCCCTCGCCACCACCGAGGTCACCGAGGCCGTACCGCCCGGCGCCGGTGTGGTGTCCAACCGCGTCGACGTACTGACCGACGCCGTACGGGACTTCGTCGCCGACCCGGCGCACGCCCGCCGCACCGGTGAGCGCGCCCGCG
>NZ_NCTE01001081.1:0-455 GCF_002114215.1 Streptomyces sp. 13-12-16
GGGGGGGGGCGAAGCCGATGACGGTGGCCACCGCCGCCAGTACCGCCACGCTGGTCAGCGCGGCCGGGAGGCTGAACCAGTCCGCCATGAAGCCGATCGCGGGCGGGCCGAGGAGCATGCCGCCGTAGCCCAGGGTGGAGGCGGTGGCGACCCCGCCGGCGCCCGCGAGCGCGCCCGCCCGCTCGACGGCCACGGGGAACAGGTTCGCGAGCCCGAGGCCGGTGACCGCGTAACCGAGCAGGGCCGCCCACAGGGACGGCGCGAGGGCGCCGAGCAGCATGCCGGCCGCCGCGGTGGAGCCGCCGGCGAGGACGGTGCGGGTCCGGCCCAGCCGTTCCAGCAGCGTCGTTCCGGAGAGCCGCCCGACCGTCATGGCCAGCGCGAAACAGGAGTACCCGACGGCCGCGGCACCCGGTGAGGCGCCGAGGTCCTCCTCCAGGTGGAGCGCGCCCCAG
>NZ_NCTE01001081.1:658-2402 GCF_002114215.1 Streptomyces sp. 13-12-16
CCCGAAGACGATCACCAGGGCGCGGGTACGGCGGTCCGGCCGGCGCGGGGCGCCCCGCTCGGTCCGTCCCGCGTCCGCCGGGGTCAGTGGCTCGCACCGCATCAGCGCCCGTCCCGCGACGGCCGTCACGAGCAGCCCCACGGCGGCGAGCCCCCACAGGTGCCGGGCGGGCGACAGCGAACCGGCGACCAGGGCGCCCAGCCCCGCGCCGATCATGCCGCCCAGACTGAACGCGGCGTGGAAGCTCGGCATGACGGGCCGCCCCAGCGCGGCCACCAGGTCGACGGCGGCACTGTTGAAGGCGACGTTGATCCCGCCGTACGCCGCGCCGAACAACAGCAGTACGGTGCCGAGCGCGAGGGCGGAATGGGTCAGCGGGGGCAGCCCGACGCTCAGGCAGAGCAGGACCGCGCAGACGACGGTGACGAGATGGCTGCCGTACCGGCGGCACAGGCGGCCGGTGAGCGTCATGGTGATCACGGCCCCGGCGGAGACACCGAGCAGGGCCAGACCGAGGGCGCTCGCGGAGGCGCCGGTCTGTTCCTTGATGGCGGGGATGCGCACCACCCAGCCGGCGAAGACGAAGCCGTCGAGGGCGAAGAAGGCGGTCAGGGCGAGACGGAGTCGGACGAGGTCGGTACCCGGCACCACACTGTGCGAACGGGTTTTGTTTATCAGTGGCACAAAGTCAGGCTAGGCAGCGTCGCGGCCTGCGGCAAGAGAGGCCGGAAAGAGGCGGGCGCGGCCGGTGTGCCGCCGGAGGAGTGGGGACGTTAACCCGTGTGATCGTCCCGGATGGTGGGACCGGGCGCCGTGGATGAGCGTGGATCATGCCGGAGACCGGGACATCCGTGCTGACGAGGAGTCAGCTGCCCAGTCTCCCGTGGAAGGACTCCCAGATGCGCTCTGCCCGCATGGTGCTCGCCACCGCGACGGCCACGGCGGCCCTCGCCATCGCCGCGCCCGCAGCCTACGCCGACCACTCGGGCGAGGGGGGCTACGACAAGTCTTCTCACAGCAAGGAGTACGACAAGGAGAGCAAGGAGGACAAGGAGAGCAAGGAGAGCAAGGAGAGCAAGGAGTACGACAAGGAGGACAAGGAGTACGGCAAGGAGAGCAAGCACGACAAGCCGCACGGCGGCGTGCACACGGGCGGTGGGGCCCTGACCGCCGTGGGCGAGGAGGACTGGGGCACCGCCAAGGACCCGAAGTACGACCCCGAGACGTACAAGGAGAAGGACGACTCGGGCAGCGAGGAGTCCTACGGCGGTAAGCAGGACAAGGAGTGGAGCAAGGAGGAGAAGCCGCGCGGCGGGATGCACACGGGCGGCGGCGGGCTCGCCGAGCCCGGTGTCACCGCGGGCGGTCTGGCCGCACTGGCGGTCCTCGGCACCGGCGCGTACGCGCTGCGCCGCAAGAAGGCCGCCGGGAGCGTGGCCTGAGCCATGCCCGGCTCCATAGACGGGGCCGTCGTACGTGCCTCGCGCGTCATGACGGCCCCGCTCGCTCGTCCGTGTGCCGTGTCCGAATGAGGTGGTCCCCCCGATGCCGGCCAGTCCCCCTTCCCCCCTCGAAACCGATCAGGCGTCGCCGACGCGGCGGAGGCTGCGCACCGTCATGACGGCGGTCTTCTGGAGCGGAGCCGGCCTGCTGCTGGCCACGACGCTGATGGGCGGAGGGGAGGACCCTCCCGACGACGCGCACGGGCCGCGCGCGGCGTCCGCGGTCTCCGCCGCGCCGTCCA
>NZ_NCTE01001082.1 GCF_002114215.1 Streptomyces sp. 13-12-16
GGCCCCGCACGCGAGCTGGCGGCGCGGCTCGACATCCGGACGGCGGTCCTGCTCGAAGGGCTGAGCGACGCCGCGGCGGTCGACGCG
The DNA here is from genome assembly GCF_002114215.1 of Streptomyces sp. 13-12-16. Lineage (GTDB taxonomy): Bacteria > Actinomycetota > Actinomycetes > Streptomycetales > Streptomycetaceae > Streptomyces. Next base: position 88 of record NZ_NCTE01001082.1, read on the forward strand.
CTGGCCGCGGGCCGCGGCCGGAACCTGGCGGCCGAGGGCATCTGCGTCCTGCCGATGGGAGGCGCGATGAACATCGGGCGCTTCGCCCGCCTGCTCGGGCCGCCCGGCCTGGGCCTGCGCCTCACGGGGCTGTGCGACGAGGGCGAACGCGGCTACTACGCCCGCGGGCTGGAGCGGGCCGGTGTGGCGCGGCAGGAGTTCTTCGTCTGCGCCGCGGACCTGGAGGACGAACTCATCCGCGCGCTGGGAGTGACGCGGGTGGAGGAACTGGTCCGGGCGGAGGGCGACCTGCGCCCCCTGCGGACCTTCCTGAGCCAGCCCGCCCAGCGGGACCGCGCCCCGCAGCAGCGGTTGCGGCGCTTCCTCGGCACGAAGAAGGGCCGCAAGATCCACTACGGTCGCGTTCTCGTCGAGGCCCTCCACCCCGAGCGCGTGCCCGCCCCGCTCGACGGACTGCTCACCGGCCTCTGACCGGTGGGCGGCGGGTCGGGGAAGGACCGGTCGCCGAAGAGGACACGGCCGGCCGCGGCCCGGCCGAACGGTGTGCGCAGCAGGGCGAACGCCGCTGTGGACGCGGCCGGTGTCCGTATGTGCGCCAGACCCCTGCGCAGGGTGAGCCGGCCCCGGAACTGCGCGCGCAGGGCGGCTCCGCTGTAGTGGGTCAACGTCTCCGGTCGCCCCGACCGCAGCGCGTCGTCGAGGACGGAGGCGGCCAGCTCCGACAGTCGCAGGCACGGGTCCAGGCCCCCGGCGGTGAGGGGCGAGACCGCGCCCGCCGCGTCCCCCACCAGGAGCCCCTCGGCACAGGCGATGCGGCGCAGCACCCCGCCGACGGGGATCGGGCCCCCGCGTCGCTCCACCGACTCGGGCCGGTCCACGCCGGCCAGCCCGGGGGCCGAGGCGCCGAACCGCTCCATGGTCCGGCGCAGGCCCTGGGGGAAGCGGTCGGCGTAGCCCGCGACCCCGACATGGGCGTGCCGCCCGTCGTTGACCACCCAGGCCAGGTACCCGGGGGCGAGCGAGGGGTCGAGGACGCAGTGGAAGGTCGGGGGTTCACCGTTCGCGGGCACCTCGAAGACCTCTTCGGCACCGATCAGCAGCCGGTGGTTGCGGTCGAGGCCGAGGTCGCGGGCGACGCTCGAACGCGCTCCGTCGGCGCCGACGACGAAGCGTGCCCGGACCGCGGCCGGCCCGTCGCGGCCCATCAGGAGGAAGGCGCCGCCCCGCCGGCCGGCGTAGCGGGTGCCCAGCGCCAGCCGCACGC
>NZ_NCTE01001083.1 GCF_002114215.1 Streptomyces sp. 13-12-16
GCCGCACGGGCACCGTGGGCACGGGCGGCGCCGGCCGCGCGCCGTTCACGACGGCGGCCGGACGCCCGTCCCCGGTGGCCCGCTCTGCGGCCACCGCCTCCTGCTCGGCTGCGCTGGACACCTGTCAGCCTCCCGCGGCTCGTGGGGGACGGCGGCGGACAGGGGAGCAGGGCACGTGTCGTCGGCTCCGGCCGCGGCTCCCCGGCGCGTCGTCCTCCCACTGTTCTGCCCAGAGCGTGCCTCGCACTCACGTTTCCCCGGGGGGCGGCATGGTCGTTTCCCGGAGGCGAGGCCCGTCGTTGGGCACCGCGTGAGGTACGTACAAGGGCGCGCACGGCGCGCGAGGGCCGCGCTGGCCGCCGTAGTGACATGGGCAGGACTGCTGACCGGAGCCGCCGGCTGCACCGCGGACGGCACCGTCGGCGGGGCGTTCGGGCCCCCGGCCGCCGAGGAGGTCATCCGCGTGTCGCCCGACGACGGCAGCAAGGACGTACGCCCCGACTCGGCGCTGCGGGTGCGCGTGCCGGACGGGCGGCTGGAGTCGGTGGAGGTCGTCGTGGAGCAGGACGCGCGGGAGTCGCCGGTCCCCGGGCGGATCTCCGCCGACGGGCTGACCTGGGAGCCCGACGACGCACGGCTGGCGCTGGCCGCGAAGTACACCGTCGACGCGGTGGCCGTGGACGGCGACGGCCGCCGCTCGGCCCGGCACACCACCTTCACCACCTTCGTCCCGGAGGAACGCTTCATCGGCTACGTCGCGCCCGAGGACCGTTCCACGGTCGGCACCGGGATGATCGTCTCCCTGGAGTTCAACCGGAAGATCGTCCGCCGTGCGGCCGTCGAACGCGCCGTCCGCGTCACCGCCCGCCCGGCCGTCGAGATCCGCCCGCACTGGTTCGGCGACTCCCGCCTCGACTTCCGCCCCGAGCGGTACTGGAAGCCCGGCACCGAGGTCACCGTCGACCTGGACCTGCGCGACGTCGAGGGGGCACCGGGCGTCTACGGCCTCCAGCACCGCACCTTCACCTTCACCGTCGGCCGCAGTCAGGTGTCGGTGGTCGACGCCTCCGCGCACACCATGCGGGTGCGCAGGGACGGGGAGCTGCTGGCCACCGTGCCGATCACGGCGGGGGCGCGGAGGACGCCCACGTACAACGGCAAGATGGTGATCACCGAGATGCTCGAAGTGACCCGCATGAACGGCGCGACGGTCGGCTTCACCGACGACGACGGCAAGGGCGAGTACGACATCCCCGACGTCCCGCACGCCATCCGCCTGACCAGCTCCGGGACCTTCCTGCACGGCAACTACTGGGCCGGCACCGACGTCTTCGGCGACTCCAACGTCAGCCACGGCTGCGTCGGACTGCGCGACGTGAAGGGCGGCGGGGCGGACACCCCGGCGGGCTGGTTCTTCGACCGCAGCCTCATCGGTGACGTCGTCGAGGTCGTCAACAGCGAGGACGAGGAGGTCGCCCCCGACAACGGCCTCGGTGGCTGGAACATGAACTGGAAGGAGTGGAAGGCGGGCAGCGCGGTGAAGTGACTCCTCCGGCGGGCCGTTGAACTTGGAACGGAACGGTGACAAACCCGCCGCCTCGAACCCCTCTGGCCTGTGGTTACTATGCCCGAGCGCGCGAGGGGCGCGCGGGGGCGCGGGTCCGGCAGGGACTGGGCCCGCCGAGGGGAGAAACAAGTGAACGTGGGGCCCATATCGGGGGCGGCGCCGGTCGGCGCCCGGGGGCGCGGCGGCCGGAAGCTGGCGGCACTGGCGCTCGGCGTGATGCTGGCGGTGACCGCCTGCGGCGGCGGAGGCTCGGAGCAGGGGTCCGGCCCGGGCGACGGCAAGGGCAAGGGCAAGGACTCCACCGCGGCGCAGAGCAAGCAGTCGGAGGCCGTGGTCGGCATCGCGCCCGAGGACGGCGCGAAGTCCGTCGAGACCAGCGGCACGCTGAAGGTGAGCGCGAGCAAGGGCAAGCTGACCGAGGTCGTCGTCAAGAACCCGGACGGCGACAGGATCGAGGGCGAGATATCCGGCGACGGCGCCACCTGGACGCCGTCCACCCACCTGGCCGCCTCCACCAAGTACACGGTGCACGCGGTCGCCAAGGACTCCGAGGGCCGCACCGCGGCCGAGGACTCCAGCTTCACCACGCTGACGCCGAAGAACACCTTCATCGGCACCTTCACCCCCGAGGACGGCTCCAAGGTCGGCGTCGGCATGCCGTTCTCGCTCCGCTTCACCCGGGGCATCACCAACCCCGAGGACGTCGAGAAGGCCATCCGCATCACCACCGAGCCGGCCGTCGAGGTCGAGGGCCACTGGTTCGGCAACGACCGCCTCGACTTCCGCCCGGAGAAGTACTGGAAGGCCGGCACCAAGGTCACCGTCGACCTCAACCTCGACGGGGTCGAGGGCCGCGACGGCGTCTACGGCAAGCAGTCCAAGAAGGTCTCCTTCACCATCGGCCGCGAGCAGGTCTCCGTCGTCGACGCCAAGAAGCTCACGATGAAGGTCATGCGGGACGGCAAGCTCCTCAAGACCGTCCCGGTCACCACCGGCGCGCCCGGCTACGAGACCTGGAACGGCAAGATGGTCATCAGCGAGAAGCTGACGGTGACCCGGATGAACGGCGAGACGGTCGGCTACGGCGGCGAGTACGACATCAAGGACGTCCCGCACGCCATGCGCCTGTCCACCTCCGGCACCTTCCTGCACGGCAACTACTGGGGCGGCGACGCCTTCGGCAACCGCAACGCCAGCCACGGCTGCGTCGGCCTGCGCGACGTCCGCGGCGGCTGGGACAAGGACGCGCCGGCCGCCTGGTTCTTCAACAACTCCCTGATCGGCGACGTGGTGGAGGTCAAGAACTCCAACGACGCCACCATCGCCCCGGACAACGGCCTCAACGGCTGGAACATGTCCTGGGAGAAGTGGAAGGCGTAAGCAATCGGGGCACTGCGTGCCCGATCGGCGACGGCGGGGCCGCACGGCCCCGCCGTCGCCTTTTCCCGGCCGGGCGCGAAGCAGGACGGGCGCGATCACCGACTCGCCGGGGCATCGCGGCGGCAAGCACCCCGGCACGGTGCGCGGCGCGGGCCGCGAC
>NZ_NCTE01001084.1 GCF_002114215.1 Streptomyces sp. 13-12-16
GGTGCGGGTCGGCGCCGCGTGAGCGGCGAGGTGTCGCGCGGTGGCGGGAGGCCGGTGCCGTACCGGAGTACGATCCGGCCTTCGCCGACCGGGTGCCGGCCGCCCTGGTGCGTCCGCGCACCGCGCTCCCGCACGCCGCGCCATGACCTCGGCCGCGGGCCGGGCCGCCATCAGGTGCTGACCGCCCGCACGATCGCGGCGACGTCCTGCCGGCTCATGGGTTCGGCGTCCATGGAGTTGTGGATGCTGAGCCCTTCCACCAGCGCGTCCAGGGCCCGGGCCGTCCTGGCGTCGAAGTGCCGGCTCAACGACGTGCGGCTGGCCCTCATCCAGGACCGCATGACGTCGAGCAGCGCGGGGTTGCGGGAGGCGAAGGCGTACAGCTCGTAGCTGAGCACCAGCTCCCGGGGGCTGCCCCAGAGCGTGCCGCAGATGATCTCCACCACGGCGGCGCGCGCCTCCTCCACGGTCCCGGCCGCCTCCAGCGGCTCGCGGTAGCGGGCGGACATCGACTCCGCGAGCCGGGTGAAGGCCTCGACGAGCAGCTGCTGCCTGCCCTCGAAGTAGTACGTCATCGATCCCAGGGAGACGCCCGCGGCCTCGGCGATGCGCCGGTGCGTGGCGCCCGTGACCCCGTGCTCGGCGATCACGTCGAGGGCCGCCTCGACGATGCGGTCCCGGCGTCCCGGGTCGTTGGGCCCGCGCGAGCTGCCCGACATGGGTGTCCCCTTCCTGCGCCCCCCACGGGCATGTACGTTTGTACATACTCACTCCGTGGGCGGTCACGTCCCCGGCCGCCCCACGTCTGGATCGAGCCCGCAGTGATAGACCCGGCCACACGCCGCCGCCGCACGGCATTGTTCCTCTTCTTCCTCATGCCCGGCCTGTCGATCTCCTCCTGGGTGACACGCACACCCGACATCAGGGACCAACTGGGCGCCTCGACCGCGCAGATGGGGATCGTCCTGTTCGGTCTCTCCGTCGGTTCGATGCTCGGCGTCCTCGGCTCCGGAGCGCTGGTGGCGAGGTTCGGGACCCGGCCGGTCATGGGTGCGGGGACCGCGCTCGTCGTCCTCAGCGTGGCGGTGATCGGCTGCGGAGCGCTGTGGTCGTCCGCGCCGGCCGTCATGGCGGGGCTCTTCCTCTTCGGTGCCGGCATGGGCGGCGGTGAGGTGGCGGTCAACATCGACGGCGCCGAGGTCGAACGGATCACCGGCCGCACGGTCCTGCCCACGCTGCACGGCTTCTTCAGCCTCGGAACCGTCGTGGGAGCCTCGCTCGGCATCCTGTGCACCGCCGTCGGCTTCCCCGTGCACTGGCACCTGGCAGCCGTCGCCGCCGTCACCGCCGCCCTCTTCGCCCACGCCCTGCGGGCCATCCCCCACGGCGTCGGCCGAACCCGCGACGCCGAGCGGACCGACGGCGGGGCGAAGCCTCACCGGCCCGCGGTCCGGAAGGACCGGCGCCTGCTGCTGATCGGCGGGATCGTGCTGACCATGGCCCTGGCCGAAGGGGCGGCCAACGACTGGCTGCCCCTGCTCATGGTCGACGGGCACGGCATGGACCCCGCCCTGGGATCGGCCGTCTACGCGGGCTTCGCCGCCGCCATGGCGATCGGCCGCTTCGGCGGCGGATTCTTCATCGACCGCTTCGGCCGCGCCCCCGTCGTCCGCGCCAGCGCGGTCTCCGCCGCACTCGGCCTGGCCGTCGTCATCTTCGCCGACAACGCGTTCCTCGCCGGAGCGGCCGTACTCCTGTGGGGACTGGGGGCATCCCTCGGATTCCCCCTCGCCCTCTCCGCGGCCGGCGACTCCGGGCCCGACTCGGCCGCCCGCGTCAGCCTCGTGGCGATGATCGGCTACGTCGCCTTCCTCGTGGGACCTCCCGGCCTGGGCTTCCTCGGCGACCACTACGGCCTGCGCGCCGCGATGACCGTCGTCCTGGCCTTCGTCGCCGTGGCGGTCTTCCTCGCCCCCGCCGTCGACACCC
>NZ_NCTE01001085.1 GCF_002114215.1 Streptomyces sp. 13-12-16
ACGAGGAACGCGCGGCCGTCGACGCCCTGCTCGGCCCGCCCGAGTCCTCCTGGGAGGGCGCCGACCGCTCCGACGCGGACCTGCGCTGGGCCCGCGGCGGCCGGGCGGCCCGCGACCGCCGCGACCTGCTGCTGCCGGGACTGCACGCCGTCAACGACCGGGTCGGCTGGATCAGCGAGGGCGCCCTGGACTACCTGTGCCGCCGCCTGACGGTCCCCCCGGCGGAGGCCTACGGCGTCGCCACGTTCTACGCGATGTTCTCCCTCCGCCCCCGCCCGGCGACGGTCCTGCACGTGTGCACGGACCTGGCCTGCACGGCGGCCGGCGCGACCGAGCTGTGCGCCGGCGTCGAGTCCCGCCTGGGCCCGGAATCCGGCGTCCAGGTGGAACGCAGCCCGTGCCTGGGCCTGTGCGAAAGGGCACCGGCGACTCTGGTGATCCGGGCCGGTGAATCAGCCCGTCCGGCGATCGAGGACGAGGCCCTTTCAGGGCCGAACGGGGGGTCAGGGGGCAAAGCCCCCGGGGACGACGGGGGCACCTCCCGCTCATGGGGGTCCCCCCGCTCATGGGGGTCTCCCCGCTCATGGGGGTCCCCCCGCTCGAGCGAAGCCGAGAGTGGGGGAGAAGCCGAGAGTGGGGGAGAAGCCGAGAGTGGGGGAGAAGCCGGGAGTGGGGGAGAAGCCGAGAGTGGGGGAGAAGCCGGGAGTGGGGAAGGGAAGGGGCGGCGGGGACGAGGAACCGTG
>NZ_NCTE01000111.1 GCF_002114215.1 Streptomyces sp. 13-12-16
GGGGTGGGGAAGGGGGGTTAGGGGGTGGGGGTGTCCAGGGCGGCGGCCCAGGCACGGGCCCGGTTGGCTTCGGTGGGGGCGTTGGCGCGGGTGTAGGCATCGGCGGACTGGTGGTAGGCGGCGCGGGCCTCGGCAGGGCGGTCAGCGACCTTGTAGGTGAGGGCCAGGTTGTAGAAGGTCTGCCCCTCTCCATACCTGTCCTCGAACTCCCGGCAGATCTCCAGATCCTTGCCGTACGCCTCGATCGCCTCCTGCACCCGGCCTGCCGCCCGCAGGGCGCTGCCGAGGTTGTGCCAGGCCCTTCCCACGCCGTGGCGGTCTCCCACGGCCTGGTATAGGTCGCGGGCCCGGCTGTGTACCTCGATCGCCTCCTCCACCCGGCCCACCTGCCGCAGGGCAACGCCGAGGTTGTCCAACGTCCTGGCCACATCGTGGCGGTCCCCGACGGCCTGTAACAGATCACGGGCCTGGGTAAGGGCGTCGATCGCCTCTTCCATCCGGCCCGCGTCCAAGAGAACGGCGCCGAGGTTGCCCCACGCCCTGGCCTCGCGGTGGTGGTCCCCGACGGCCTGGTACAGGTCGCGGGCCCGGCTGTGTACCTCGATCGCCTCCTCCACCCGGCCCACCTCCCGCAGAGCGACGCCGAGATTGCCCCACGCGATGGCCTCGTCCAGCCGGCCCCCGGCAAGCCGCGCGGCCGCCCGCGCGGCCTCCGCGACGGTGATCCAGTCGTCGAAATACCGCCGCCAGACCAGATGCTCCCCCAGACACCCGGCCAACCTCATCACCGAGCCCGCGAACCGGTCCTCCCGTCCCCACCCCGCCGCCGCGACCAGACCCGCCCGCTCCGCATCCAGCCACGCCATTGCCTGCCCCCGGTCCCCGAACCGCTCCGGCTCCTCCATCCCCAGCAGCCACCGCAACCGGTCATCAGCCGCGCCCGCCCACCGGCAGTAGAACTCCAGCACCCGCTCCCGCGCCACCTCCCCCTCCTCCCGCAACTCCGCATCCCCCGCCACCACACCCGCCCCGAACACCCGCACCAAGTCGTGCAACCGCCACCATCCGCGCTCGCTCCCCCTTTCCACGAAGTGTGCACGGGTCAGGGCCTTCAGAGCCCGCACCGGAGGCTCCTCGGCACCGACGAGCGCGGCGACGACCTCGTCACTCGCCTCGGGCCCCGGCGCGAGAGCGAGCAGGCGCAGCAGCCGGGCCTGATCGGGCGGCAGTCGGCGGTAGGAGAGCTCGAAGGCGGCGCGGACGCTGCGCTCACCGTCGTCGAGGTGGTCGAGCCGGCCCCGGGACTCGACCAGTTCCGCCACGAGTTCGTTCACCGGCTTGCCCGGGTCCTCCGCCAGCAGGGCAGCCGCGATCTGCAGGGCCAGCGGGAGGTGCCCGCAGAGGCCGGCGAGTCGCTCGGCCATGTCGGGGTCGTCGGCCACCCGGCTGTCGTACGGGTCGGCGATGCGCAGGGCACGGTCGAGGAGTTCGTACGCCTCCCTCGGACTGAGCTGGTCCAGGGGAACGAGCCGCGCGCCCAATTGGGGCAGTCGGTCACGTGACGTGACCAGAACGTGGTGCCGGGAGTCACCCGGCAGGAGGGGGCGTACCTGGTCCGGCGAGGAGGCGTTGTCGGCCAGGACCAGCACCGGGCCGCACTCGTGAGCCCGGGTGGCCAGCGTGGAGCGGTAGAGCGCCGCCCGCTCGTCCGTCGTGGTGGGGATGTGCTCCGGCGGAGTACCGAGGGCGCGCAGCAGGGCTTGGAGAGCACGGTCGGCGGTGACCGGCTCCTGGTCATAGCCGTGCAGGTCGATGAAGAGAACACCGCCGGGGAACCAACCCCGTTCACGGGCCAGGTGCGCGGTCTCGACGGCTAGCGCGGTCTTGCCGATGCCGCCGAGACCGGACACGGCGGCGACGAGGGTCGCCACCGACTGCGTCCCGGCCGGATCCAGCGCGCGCAGCAGCTCCCGCGTCTCGCGCTCCCGCCCCGTGAACCCGCCGGGCCTCGGCGGCAGGCCGGCCATCGCCTCGGGGACGGCGGCCCCGCCCTGTTGGACCACGACCTGCACGCCGACCACCTCGCGCAGGAAGACCCCGCCCCGGAAGTCGGTGTGGTCGCCGTCGTACCAGGCCATCCCGCTTCCCGGCGCGGACCGCTCCATGGCCCGCGCGACGGCACCGGCGATGCCCCGTGGATCGGCGGCGAGCAGGTCGGCCACCGTCTCGCCCCACTCCCGTACGGCCTCCCGCCGCGCCGGGTCCTGTGCCGCCTCGGCGATGTCCCGGGCGGACGCACCGGTGTCGAGCCCCACCGCCCGCGCCAGCCTCTCCACCGCCCGGCGTCCGCCGTCCCCGCCCGCGCCCTCGGCCAGGGCCGCCAGTAGTGCCGCTTCCATGCGCCGTACTCGCCCCCGTCAAAAACTCACGACAGTGCGTCAAAGGTAGTACTTGGAACGGACATTCATGCCGCCCTCGCGTACCACACGACCTGTGAGCCGAGCCCCGCCACGGCCAGCGCCTCCAGCACCGACAGCGTGACCATCAGCCCGCCGCCGTCGCCGTTCACCCAGAACACGACCAGGGCGGCCAGCGGTACCGCGCAGAACGCCGTCAGGTCGATCACGGTCTGGATCCTCTTGCGGGACCGGCGCCGGGTGTCGCTCCGGTGGTACGCCTCCCACCCGAACGTCGTGAAGCCGCTCCCGTGCGCCGCGAGGGCGGCCAGTCTGGGTCCCAGATCGTCCCGGACGTAGCGGCCGATGGCCGAGATCTTCTCGTCGTTGACGAGGTAGGTCCAGCCGAGGACGAGGCAGACCGGCGGCAGCGCCAGGAGCATCGAGGGCTGTTTCGCCTGGGCCGCGGCGGCGATGACGGCGGCCACGACGGCCAGCGTCACGTAGAGGAGGTTGTCCCGGAACCCGATCCTCGCCTTCTGCTCGTCCTTCACGGTCTGGTACTCGGCGAGCAGCAACTGCCCGACGGTGAGGTCCTGTTCCGCCACCCGATTCCCTTCCCCCAGCTGTAACTTATGACTATGCAGGAGACCCGGCCCACTGTTCTGGTCCTGACCGCACTCCCGCTCGAATATGCCGCCGTCCGCGCGCACGTCGAGGAGCGGGAGGAGTTGGTGCACCGTGACGGGACCCGGGTCGAGAAGGGACAACTGCCCGGAGTCTCCTGGCACATCGCCCTCGCCGAGCTGGGCATGGGCGCCGACCGGGCCGCGGCCCTCACCACCCAGCTCATCACCTGGCTGCGCCCCGAGGCCGTGTTCTTCGTCGGTGTCGCCGGCAGCCTGAAGGACGACGTCGGGATCGGCGACGTCGTCGTGGGCACAAAGGTGTACGAGATCCATGGCGGCAAGCAGACGCCGGAGGGTTTCCTGGTCCGGCCGAACGCCCTGCCGGGCTCGCACGCCCTCGAACAGGCGGCCCGTTCCGCCGTGCGGGACATGCCCGACGTACGGGCGCACTTCCTGCCGATCGCCACGGGTGACGTGGTCCTGGCGGACGCCGAGTCCGAGATCGCCCGGTTCCTCCGCAGGAACTACAACGACGCGGGCGCGATCGAGATGGAGGGCTCCGGAGCACTTCTGGCGGCCCACCTGAACGGCCGGTTGAACGCCCTGGTGATCCGGGGCATCAGCGACCGGGCCGACGCCGGGAAACACAAGGCCGACGCCACGGGTTCGCAGAAGCGCGCCGCCGAGCAGGCCGCTGCGGTGACGGTGGCGGTGCTGCACAAGCACCGGCCCCGCGAGGGTTCCTCCGACTCCGAGGAGGGGCCCCATCCGCGCGGGGACGACGGAGCGAGGTACGGCGGAGATCACATCGACTTCCGGGGCGGCACCTTCCACGGCCCGGTCACCGGCAAGAGCGACGGGCGACGGTAGGAGCACCACTCACGGCCCGGTCCCACGAGCGACCACCACCCTCCCACCCCGTCCACTGGGCTTCACCGGCCGATCGGCGGAGCTGGAGCGCCTGCTCCCGCACCTCTCCCCCGGCGGGGACGACACGACCGCGCTGCCGCTCCTCGTCTTCGCCGTCACGGGGATGGGAGGCGTCGGCAAGACCGCGCTGGCGGTGGAAGCAGCACACCGGGCCCGCGGGAAGGGCTGGTTCCCCGGCGGGACGCTCTTCGTGGACCTGCGCGGGTACGACGACGACCCGGTCACGGCCGATCAGGCGGTCCTGGCCCTGCTCGACGCCCTCGGCGTACGGGACGGGGGACTGCCGCCGACGGCGGACCGCCGGTACGACGCGTACCGCGCACTCCTCGCCGAGCGAGGGGACAGGATGCTGCTGATCCTGGACAACGCCTCGGACCCCGCCCAGTACCTGCCACTCCTGCCCGGCACGGACCACCACCGGGTGATCATCACCTCCCGGGACCGTCCCGACGCCCTCCCGGTACGTCTGATCGACCTGGAAACGCTCGCCCCGGACGACTCCGTCGCCCTCGTGACCCGTGCTCTGCACGCCACCGACGAGCGGGACGGACGTCCGGTGCGAGAACCCGACGCGCTCCACGAACTTGCCGACCTGTGCGGCCACTTGCCCTTGGCCCTGCAAATCGCCGCAGGGATGCTGCGTCGGCGACGCCACCGGGACATAGCCTCCCTGGTCGCCGAGATCCGGGATGCCGGGGACCCGGCCGCCGTCCTTGACCGTGGTAGCCCTGGAACGGACCTGTACGGACGTTCACTCGTCCTGCGGCCCGTGCTGGAGACCTCGTATCGCCGGCTGCCGTCCGACCAGGCACGGCTGCTGCGGCTGCTCTGCCTGGCTCCTGATGCGGAGACCGGCACGGAGACGGTCACCGCCCTGACCGACCTCGAGGCAGACGTCGCGCTGCCGCTCCTGGAAGACCTGGCAGCCGCGCATCTCATCTCACCGGTACCGTCCGCCGACGGATCGGCTACCGGCATGCGGTGGAGGGTGCACGACCTGGTCCGGGCTTTCGGAGCCGGTGTGGTGGCACGGGATGCGGGGTTACGGGAGGAAGGCGAGGCGGCACGCGAGCGGATCGTACGGTTCTACGTCGAGCGGACGTACGCGGCGAGCGTTCTGCTGTCAGGGCTGCAAGGTCGACAGGAGCCCTTCGCGAACCGGGCACAGGCCGTGACGTGGCTGGACGAAGAGCGGGCAGGACTGGTGGCCGCGGTGCAGTGGGCCCGGGAGGAGCGGTTCGCGGACACGGCGGCCCTGCTGGCGGACTGCCTGGCGCAGTATCTGAACTGGCGGCGGCATTTCGACGACGCCATCGCCGTCGCGCATGCCGCCAGGAAGGCCGCCCGCCAGGCCGGGGACCGTCACCGCGAGGCCGGGGTGCTGAACAACCTCGGCATCGCTCTGTCACGGGCGGACCGGACGGAGGAGGCGGTCGACGCCTACACCCGCGCCCGCGACCTGTTCCAGGACATCGGGGACCGCCGCGAAGAGGCCGGGGCGTGGAGCAACATCGGCAACGCCCTGCAGCGGGCGGGCCGAACCAGGAAGGCCATCACCGCCCACACCCGCGCCCGCGACCTGTTCCAGGACATCGGGGACCGCCGCGAAGAGGCCAGGGTGTGGATGAACCTGGGCGTCGCCCTGCGCGACGCGGGCCGGACGAGGAAGGCGATCGAAGCACACACCCGCGCCCGCTCGCTGTTCCGGGCCATCGGTGACGGCCTCGGCGAGGCCATGGCCTGGGGCAGTCTCGGAAACGCCCTGCAGCGGGAGGGCGACGTGGATGAGGCGATCGAAGCACACATGGTCGCTCGCGCTCTGTTCCAGGCCGCCGGCGACCGCTACGGCGAGGCCACGGAATGGGGCAATGTCGGCGGCGCCCTGCAGCAGGCGGGCCGCGTGCACGAGGCGATCGAGGCACACGGCAAGTCCCTGGAGATCTTCCGGGAGTTCAACGACTGGTACGGCGAAGGAGTGACCCTCGACAATCTCGCCGCCGCCCACGAGGCCGCCCGCCAGCACGACCAGGCACGCACCGCCCACCTCCAGGCCGCCGACGCCTTCACCCGTGTCAACGCCTCCGCCGAGGCCGCCCGCGCCCGCGCCCGCGCCGCCGAACTACCGGAATAACTCCCCAGTCCTCACTCCACCCCCGCATACCCCCGAGCCCCCCGCCAAGGCACCACCGCCCACATCCGCGTCCCGCCCCCGGGCTCCCGCGCCTCCCCGAAC
>NZ_NCTE01001086.1:0-1618 GCF_002114215.1 Streptomyces sp. 13-12-16
GGGGGAGGGCGGGCGCTGGGGGTACCCCCTCCGGGGGGGGGAGGCACCCCGCAGGCGCCGGGCCGCGCGACCCCCGGCCCGCACCCGCACGGGGCACCCGGAAACCTACGCCCCCGGCGACACGTACGGCTCAGCCGGCGGAAACTGCTCCGGGTCCCGCGGCCCGAACAGCCCCGTCAACCCCAGGTGCAACACCAGCGCCGCGAACGGCCACGCCAGCAACGCCCCCTTCGCACTCAGCTTCAACGGCGCGTCGAACGTGACCCCCTTGCCGACACTCCGGGCCTGCGCGATCACATCCTGCGCGGGACCGAGCCACACCCCCACCCGCCAGGCCAGCAACGACCCCAGCAGCCCACCGACCGCCAGCGCCACCACCAACGGCACGCCCCCGCGCCGCCGCACCAGGAACACGGCGAGCGCGCTCACCGCCCCGAACCCCAGTGCGAGCAGCGAGAACGTTCCGTCCACCCCGATGCCCTGCTCGCCCTCGGAGTCCTTGAGGTACACGGCCCAGTCGTCGCCGACCACGTCACCCACCAGCGGCACGCGCGGCGCCAGCCACCACCACAGCACCCCGAGCAGCACCCCGCCGAGCGCCACCGCCACCGCGGTCACGGCGGCCTCACGTATCTCCGCCTTCATGCCGGGACCGTCCTGTTCGTACCACCGGCCGTGCCGTGGGTACGCGGCCTCGCCCGCCTTTCCGTACGGGTACGAGGCGGCTGCCTGCTCGTGCGGGGGCGGTGGTGGTGTCAGAGGTGCGCTCACCCCGCCATCGTGCCAGGCCCGGCTGTGCGGCGCGTCACCGGACGGCCGCCCTGCGGTACGCCCAGGTCGCGACGGCCAGCGAGATGACACCGACGGCTCCGCACACGGCGAGGTCACCGAGCACCCGCGCCCAGTCGGGATGCGGCCCGAAGGTCCGCGCGAAGGCCTCGACGCCGTACGTCGACGGCAGCAGGTCCCGGGCGAGGCGCACCACCTCCGGCATCCGCTCCGCCGGCAGCACACCGAGCAGCAGCGCGGCCGACATGCCGAGCTGCCCCAGCAGCGTGGCCAGCTCCGCGCGGGGCGCGAGCAGGCCGAGCGCCGCGCCGAGTCCGGCGAGCGCGGCTCCGGCGAGCGGGATCACGGCTGCCAGCACCCACAGGTTCGCCAGCGGCAGCCCGAACAGCACGCATCCGAAGACGGCGGTCACCACGGTCCCCGGCACGGTGAACGAGGCGTACGCGCCCGCCGCGCCCAGCACCACCGCGGCCGGCGGCACCGGCAGGGTCGCGTAGTGGTCGAGCCCGCCGCTGGCCCGTAGCTGCCCGAAGTACTGGGCGAGCAGGTTCAGCGCGACGAAGGCGACGACCAGGACCGCCGAGCCGGCGACCACGGCCTGCGCCTCGCCGCCGCCGTCCACGACCCCACGCATCAGGATCATGATGCCGACCGACTGGAAGGTCGCCACGAACAGCAGCGGTATCCGCGCGACCCGGGCCCGGGAGAGCTGCGCCCGGTACACGGCCGCCAGCGACGGCCACAGCCGCGCCCGGGGGCCGAGTCCGGCCGGTTGCGGCGCGGCCTCCTCCACGGCCAGGGCGCCGCCCGGCACGACATCGGCGGGGGG
>NZ_NCTE01001086.1:2009-3597 GCF_002114215.1 Streptomyces sp. 13-12-16
CGGGGACGTGCAGGGGCGCCGCCTCGCGCCACACCAGGTCGACCCGGACCTCGCCGGCGACCCGCTCCTTGAGCCCGGCCGGGCTGTCGCAGGCGATGACCCGGCCCCGGTCGAGCACGGCGACGCGGTCGAGCACGGTCTCGGCCTCGATCACGTTGTGGGTGACCAGCAGCACGGTGGTGCCGTGTCCGGCGCGGCGCCGGTCGACGGCGGACCACACGGCGCGCCGGGCCACCGGGTCCATGCCGGTGGTGGGCTCGTCCAGGACGAGCAGGGGCCGCTCCCCCACCAGCGCGGCGGCGAAGCAGGCCAGCCGGCGCTGGCCGCCGGAGAGTTTCCTCAGCGGGCGCCCGGCGATCGGGGTGAGCCCCAGTTCGTCCAGGACGTCGTCCCGCTCGGCCCGCGCCCGCCGCGCGTCGAGCCCGCGCAGCCGGCCGGTGGTCTCGGCGGCGAGGGACACGGTCAGTTCGTCGAGGGCGCTGGACTCCTGGCCGAGGTAGGCGAGGATGCGCGCGGCGCGCTCGGGGTGGCGCACGATGTCGTGGCCGAGGATCTCGACGCTGCCGCGATCGGGCCGCATCAGCCCGGTGAGCTGGCGCACGAGGGTGGACTTGCCGGCGCCGTTCGGCCCGAGCAGTCCGAAGATCTCACCGCGCCGGATGTCGAGCCCCACGTCGTCGGTGGCCCGGACCTCGGGTGTCGCGGGGACCCCGCGCCGGCCGCGCACCGCCGGATAGGTCTTGGTCAGCCCGCGCACCGCACACACGACATCACCACCGTGCCGGGATCCCTGTGCCGCGCGCGTACTCACAAGGCACGAGCCTACGGGGTCTCGAACCCCGCCCCGTCCCCGGGGCACCCCACCACCCACCAAACCCACCCCAACCACCCACCCACGCCAAGACCGTGGCCCACTTCCCGGCCGGCCGAGTCGGGTGGCGGGTGACGGGTGGGCACAGGCCGGGGGTCCAGGGGGGCGGGAGCCCCCTGACGGGGGCGGAGCCCCGACACGGGGCGCGGGGCGGACCCCCGCCTACTCCCCGGCGGGAGCCCTTTCCGTACCGGTACGAAGATCCAGTTCACGCCAGAACCCCGCCCGAATGGCGTAACGATCACGCTCGTCGATCTGATCGTCCTTGTGGGCGAGCAGCCCGAAACGAGCCGCGTACCGCAACAGCTCCCCGTCGACACGGTGCGGAATCCGGGGGTACATCCCGGACAGCTTCTGGATGTGCCCCTGGTCCCCGAGCCGCTCCACCCAGCGTCGGGCGAACACCTGCCCCACCTCGAAGGGGTCCCCGCCGACGGTGGTGATGTCCTCCTCCCGGTCGGCCCACCGCTGCTCCGCCGTGGTCAGCTGGGCGAGCGTCGGCATGGACACCGCGTCCGGCGGCTCGGCGGCCGGCCGGTCGACCCAGCCCTTGTCCGAGGACCAGCGCAGGGTCGCGGAGGCGGGCTGCTGGGGCGGGTGCGGGCCGGGGCCGCGCAGCGCGGCCAGGTCCTTGGGGGTGGGTACGCCCTTGGCCGTGGCCGCCCGTTCGGCGGTGCCGTTGTGCCCGGCGGCCGGGTGCTGCGGCTCCTCGACGGT
>NZ_NCTE01001087.1 GCF_002114215.1 Streptomyces sp. 13-12-16
CTCGCGGCACGGCTGCGTGCGCACGGCGTCCGTCCGGGCGACCTGGTCGGGCTGCTGACCGAGCCGGGCGCGGACACGGTGGTGGGTGTGGTGGGCGTCCTGCGGGCCGGGGCCGGCTGGGTCCCGCTGGATCCGGAGCATCCCCGGGCGCGGCTGACCGGTCAGCTGGCCCGCACGGGCGCCTCCACGGTGGTGTGCCACTCCCCCACCCTGGCCCTCGCCCGGGCCCTGCCCGGCGTACGGACGGTGGCGTCCGACGGCCCGGCGGACGACGACGGCCGTGCCGCCGCCGTCGCGCCGGATCCCGGGGCGGTCGCGTACGTCATCTTCACCTCCGGGTCGACGGGCCGCCCGAAGGCGGTGCCGGTCACCCACCGGGCGATGGAGAACTACCTCGACTGGGCCGTCGACACCTTCGGCTACGGCCCCGACGACCGTCTCGCGCAGACCGCGTCGCCGTGCTTCGACGCCTCCGTGCGCCAGTTGCTCGCACCGCTGATGGTGGGCGGCACCGTGGTGACCGTGCCCAGGCACCTGCTGCGGGACCCCGAGCTGCTGCTGGCGCGGGTGGAGCGGGCGCGGGTGACCGTGTGGAGTTCCGTTCCGACGCTGTGGGAACAACTGCTGTCGGCCGCCGAGGCACGGGCGGGGCGGGGTGGGGCGCCGGTGGACCTGTCGGCGCTGCGCTGGGTGCACGTCGGCGGTGAGGCGCTGCCCGTGGAGCACGTGCGCCGCTGGTTCGACCTGGTCGGGAACGGCACGCGCGTCGCGAATCTGTACGGTCCGACCGAGACGACCGTCAACGCCACCTGCCACATCGTCGAGGCACGCCCGGGTGACGAGGTACGGCGGCTGCCGATCGGGCGGCCCGCGGCCGGTGCCCTGCTGGAGGTGGTCGACACCGACGGTGCCGTGTGCGGGGCGGGCGAGGCCGGGGAACTGCTCATCTCGGGCACCGGCCTGACCTCCGGCTACCTGGGCGAACCGGAGCTGACCGCGCGGGCGTTCACCCTGCGCGGGGGGCGGCGCTGGTATCGCAGCGGGGACCGGGTGCGCCGGTCGGCGGACGGCGTCCTGGAGTTCCTGGGGCGGGTCGACGACCAGGTGAAGATCCGCGGGAACCGGGTGGAGCCGGGAGAGGTGGAGGCGGCGCTGCAGACCTGTCCCGGCGTCGGGCGGGCCGTGGTGCTCGCGCACGAGGGGCGGCTGCTCGCCTTCGTCACCACCCGGGCGGGGGCCGGGCGGCCGGCCGCGGGTGAGGTGCGCCGGCACCTGGCCGGGCTGCTGCCGTCGTACATGGTCCCGGCGCGGATCACGTTCGTCGACGCGCTGCCGCTGACCGGAACCGGCAAGGTCGACCGGTCGGCGCTGCTCGCGGCGGACCCCGGCCCGGGCACGCCGTCCGGTGACGGGGGGACTCCCCCGGCCACGGCGACCGAGCGGCGGCTGGCGGCGGTCTGGTGCGAGGTGCTGCGGGTGGGTGCCGTGTGCCGGGAGGACGACTTCTTCGAACTGGGCGGCGATTCGCTGCTCGTCCTCCAGGTGTTCGCCCGGCTCGCGGAGCGGGCGGGGCCGCTGCCCCGGCCGACCGTGATCTACCGTCACCGCACCCTCGCCGCGCTGGCGGAGGCCGTGGACGCCGCCGCGGAAGGGGACTCCGCGGACGCCGCGCCCGCTCCGGCCGGCGACCGGGGAACGGACCCGTTCCCGGTCACTCCCGGCCAGCGCGGGTTCCTCCTCGCCGAGGCGCTCTCCCCGGGCGTCGGAACGTGGCTGGCGCGGCTCCGGCTGTCCGGGCCGCTGGATCCGGACCTCTTCCAGCGGGCGGTGGACGCGCTGGTGGAACGCCACGCCATGCTGCGCACCGTCTTTCCCGCCGGTGCCCGGCCGCCCGTCCAGCAGGAGTTGCCCCGGTCGCTGCGGCTGCCGGTCGGCTTCGAGACGGTCGCCGGACCCGCCGAGGTGGACGAGCGGGCCGCGGCCGAGGC
>NZ_NCTE01001088.1 GCF_002114215.1 Streptomyces sp. 13-12-16
CCGGCGGTGCGGTGACGTGCCGCCGGTCGCCTGCCGTCCGCGGCGCCGTCGTGGCTCGCCGCGCCCACGCGGCGGAGCCGCACATGGACACGGCCCCGCGCCCCTCCAGGGCGCTGCCGGGCCCGCTCAGGCCTCCGTCCTCATCGTCCTCATGCACGCGTCCCCGCCGTGGATCTCCGCACGGCGGCAGCCGTACGGGCCGGATCCCGTCACCGCGGTTGTCATTTCGCCGTAGTTTCGGGGCGGGCTGTCACACGTGAGGAGTTGAGGATGGACGCGCAGGACGCGGCCAGGAGACTGCGGGCGATCGGCGACGAGTTGTCGGAGCGGTTCTACGAACGCGCCGACGTCGTACGGACGTTGCTGGTGACCCTGCTGGCCGGCCGGCACTCGCTGCTGCTCGGACCGCCCGGGACGGCGAAGTCCGAGATGGCGCGGGAGCTCACGGGCCGGATCGAGGGCGCCGCCTACTGGGAGATCCTGCTGTCGAAGTTCACCGCGCCGACGCGGATGTTCGGGCCCATCGACGTCGCCGCGCTCGCCCGGGGCGAGTACCGCCAGGTCTACGAGGGCCGCGCCACCACCGCCCACGTCGCCTTCATCGACGAGATCTTCAAGTGCTCCACGGCGGCGCTGAACGAGACCCTGGGCTACCTCAACGAGCGGATCTACCACCCCGAGAACGGCGGCGAACCGATCCGCTGCCCCCTCATCGGGGCCATCACCGCCAGCAACGAACTCCCCGACGGAGAGGACTCGGCCGCGATCTACGACCGGCTGCTGGTGCGGATCGAGGTCGGCTACCTGGAGGACCCCTCGAACTTCGCCGCGCTCGTCCGCTCCGCCGTCCACCGCCCGGCCACCCCGGCCCGGACGACCGTCGAGCTGACCGCGCTGCGGCACGCCGTGACCGAGGCCGTCCCGGCCGTGGACGTCCCCGACGCGATCGTGGACGCGGTGTGCACCCTGCGGGCCGCCCTGCGCCGCAAGGAACTCGTCGCCTCCGACCGCCGCTGGCGGCAGGCGGTGGGCCTGCTCCAGGCCTCCGCGTACCTCGACGGCCGTACGGCGGTCGCCGAGACCGACCTGCCGGTGCTGACCCATGTGCTGTGGGACTCCCCGGCCCAGCGCCCGACCGTCGAACGCGAGGTGCTGCACCTGGTCAACCCCGACGCCAAGGAGGCGCTCGACCTGGCCGACACCATCGAGGAGCTGGAGGCCCAGCTCGACGCCATGGCCGGGCAGTCCCGCGAGGCGCTGAGCGAGTGGGTCATCAAGAAGGCGCACCACCAGCTCGCCACGGCGGGCAGACGGCTGGAGAGGCTGAGGGCCGAGGCGGTGGGCGCCGGCCGCTCGACCACCGCCATCGACCGGGTCACCGGCCGCCAGCGCGCCGTCCGCGCCCGCGTCCTCACCGAGGCCCTCGGCGTGGACGCGAGCACGGTGCAGGCGCAGCTCTGAGGGGGCGCCGTGGACGAGCTCGCGAGCAGGGCCGGGGCATGGCTCGCCCGGACCGCCACCGCCCCCGAACGGCACACCGCCGCCGTGGTCGCGGACCGGTTCGACCGCGTCACCTGGCACGACACCTACGAGCAGTCGGCCGCACTGCGCGATCTGGCGGCGGAGCTGGGCGACCACCACGACCGCCACGGCCACCACACCGCCGACCTCCTCACCGACGTGTTCCTGGCCGCGTACAAGGCCGGCCCGAGGCTGCGCGAACCGGCCGCGATGGACCCCTCCCGGCTGG
>NZ_NCTE01001089.1 GCF_002114215.1 Streptomyces sp. 13-12-16
CCTCGACGACCTCCGGCAACGGGACCTGCCTGACCAGGACTTCCTGCCCGCTGTAGGTGTCGAAGGCGCGGGTCTCGGTCAGTTCGTACTCGTCGGAGGGCGGCAGCGGCAGGCGGTAGCGGTCGGCGAGAACCCGTCCCGCGTAGTCGTCCACGTTGCCTCCCCCGGCACTACGGTCGATCGGTTCCGTTCGCCCGGCGGGCTGTTCCGGCTGCGTACGGTCCGCAAGCATTCACGATACGTGCCGGAGGCAACCCGCAGAGAGGGGATGCCACATCTGACTCCCCATTCCGCGGGCCGGTCATGCTCAGGACTTCGGCCGGAACGTCTCCGTCAGCGTCCGCCAGGTGTCCTTGCGCAGGTCGCTGCCCCATTCGGCGGCCTTGGCCGTGTACATCAGCCCGTACCCGAGCCGGTCGCCGACGACGGTCCCCCGGTCGATGGACCGGTACTTGGTCCCGCTCTCCACATAGGTGAACTCCCAGTCGGCCGTGTCCCAGCCCCGGTACTCCACCGCCTCTATACGGATCCGCTGGTACTGGGCGCGCACCATGGCGCGTTCCTGGTTCTTCCAGTCCGCGACCGGGTCGTCCTTCGGCGTGGTCGTCCAGCCGATGAGCAGCTTCTGCCCGTTCGGCCCGGTGAACCGGTCCCCGGCGGCCCCCGTCGACTGGAACTTCCATCCCTCGGGCAGCCCGATCGAGTACCCCTGGTTCCCGTTGTACGTCTCCGCCGCCGACGTACCGCCGTCGTCCTCTTCCTCGCCCCCGGCCTCGTCCTCGTCCCCGGCCGATCCACCCGTGCCGGCGGTGGCGGCCGCCCAACCCCC
>NZ_NCTE01001090.1 GCF_002114215.1 Streptomyces sp. 13-12-16
GCCGCCGAGGCCCCGACGCCCCCGGCGCCGCCGCCCTGCGCGAGGAACTCACCGCCCTCGGCGCCCGGGTGACGGTCGCCGCCTGCGACGCCGCCGACCGCGACCGGCTCGCCGAGACCCTCGCCGCCGTACCCGCCGAACACCCCCTGACCGCCGTGGTGCACGCGGCCGGCGTCCTCGACGACGGCCTCCTCGACACCCTCACCCCCGAACGCCTCGACCACGTCCTGCGACCCAAGGCCGACGCCGCGTGGAACCTGCACGAACTCACCCGTGACACCAAGCTCTCCGCGTTCGTGCTGTTCTCCTCCTACGCGGGCCTCGCGGGCGGCCCCGGCCAGGCCAACTACGCCGCCGCCAACGCCTTCCTGGACGCCCTCGCCCAGCACCGGCGCGCCCGCGGCCTCCCCGCCGTCTCCCTCGCCTGGGGCCTCTGGGAGGACCGCAGCGACCTCACCGGCGCCCTCGACGGAGCCGACCTCGCCCGACTGGACCGGGCCGGGATCCGCCCCCTCACCGCCGACCAGGGCCTCGGCCTCCTCGACACCGCCACCGCCCTGGACACCGCCCACCTGGTCCCCGTACGGCTCGACCCGCGCGCCCTGCGCGCCGACCGGGTGCCCCCGCTGCTGCGTACCCTCGCCCG
>NZ_NCTE01001091.1:0-18184 GCF_002114215.1 Streptomyces sp. 13-12-16
CGGGCCGCCCGGCCGCCGCGGGCCCAGCGCAGGTCCGCGTCGGAGCGGTCGGCGCCCTCCCAGGAGGACTCGGGCGGGCCGAGCAGGGCGTCGACGGCCGCGCGTTCCTCGTCCGTCGGCTTGCTGTCACCGAAGTGCAGGTCCATGGGTGCTCACCTTCTCGATCCGGATCGCCGACGCCTTGAACTCCGCGGTCCCCGCGATCGGGCAGTTCGCCTCGATCGTCAGCCGGTTGGTGTCCACCTCGTCGGGGAAGTGGAACGTCATGAACGCGAGCCCCGGCCGGAGTCCCGTGTCCACCCAGACCGGCGCCAGCACCGAACCGCGCCGCGAGGTCACCCGCACCTCCTCGCCGACCGCCACCCCGTAGCGCTCCGCGTCCTCCGGGCACAGTTCGACGTACTCGCCGCGCCGCAGGGGGGACGCGAAACCACCGCTCTGCACACCCGTGTTGTAGGAGTCGAGGCGCCGGCCCGTGGTCAGCCGGATCGGGTACTGCTCGTCGGTGAGGTCGACCGGCGGGTCGTGCCGCACGATGCCGAAGGGGGCGGGCCTGCCGCGCCCGGCCGGATCCGGATCCCACAGACGGCCGTGCAGATACGTGGGTTCGAGCGCGTCCGTGCTCGGGCACGGCCACTGGATGCCCTGGTGCTCGTCCAGACGCTCGTACGTCATCCCGTGGTGGTCGGGGGAGACCGAGCGCAGCTCGTTCCACACCGCCTCGGCGTCGGCGTACTTCCAGTCGTGACCGAGACGGGTGGCGAGGTCGCAGAGGATGTCGATGTCCTCGCGCGCCTCGCCGGGCGGGACCACGGCCCGGCGCACCCGCTGCACCCGGCGCTCGCTGTTGGTGGTGGTGCCCTCGGTCTCCGCCCAGCCGGCGGTCGCGGGCAGGACGACGTCCGCGAGCTCGGCGGTCTTCGTCAGGAAGATGTCCTGGACCACCAGGAAGTCCAGCTCCCGCAGGCGGCGTACCGTCTGTTCGCCGTCAGCCTCCGACTGGGCCGGGTTCTCGCCGATGCAGTAGACGGCCCGCAGGGAGCCGTCCTCCATGGCCTCGAACATCTCCGTCAGGGTCAGCCCGTGGTGCGGCTGGATGACGGTGTCCCAGGCCGACTCGAACTTCAGCCGTGTGCCGGTGTCGAGGATGTCCTGGAAGCCGGGCAGACGGTTGGGGATCGCGCCCATGTCGCCGCCGCCCTGCACGTTGTTCTGGCCGCGCAGGGGCTGCAGGCCCGAGCCGTAGCGGCCGACGTGGCCGGTCAGGAGGGACAGGTTGATCAGGGCGCGGACGTTGTCGGTGCCGTTGTGGTGCTCGGTGATGCCGAGGGTCCAGCAGAGCTGGGCGCGCTCCGCGCGGGCGTAGGCGTGCGCCAACTCCCTTATGGCCGCCGCCGGTACGCCCGTCACCTTTTCGGCCAGGGAGAGCGTCCACGGTTCGACGAGCGCCTCGTACTCCTCGAAACCCGTGGTGGCCCGCCGTACGAACGGCTCGTTGACCAGGCCCGCGTGGATGATCTCGCGGCCGACCGCGTGCGCCATCGCGATGTCCGTGCCGACGTTCAGCCCGAGCCAGCTCTCCGCCCACTCGGCGGTGGACGTCCGGCGCGGGTCGACCGCGTACATCCGGGCGCCGCCCCGCACGCCCTTCAGCACGTGCTGGAAGAAGATCGGGTGCGCGAAGCGGGCGTTGGAGCCCCACATCACGATGACGTCGGTGTGCTCGACCTCCTCGTACGACGACGTGCCGCCGCCCGAGCCGAACGCCGCCGACAGGCCGGCCACGGACGGGGCGTGGCAGGTGCGGTTGCAGGAGTCGACGTTGTTGGTGCCCATGACGACCCGGGCGAACTTCTGCGCCACGTAGTTCGTCTCGTTGGTCGCGCGGGAGCAGGAGAACAGCCCGAACGCGCCGCGCGCCGCCGCCAGGCCCCGCGCGGTCCGGTCCAGGGCCTCGTCCCAGCTCGCCCGGCGGAAGGGTGCGTCGCGCGAGTCCCGGACGAGGGGGTGGGTGAGACGGGTGTAGGTCTTCGGGCTTCGGTCGCGTTGCCTGCGGGCGGGTTTCCTCATGCGGCGCTCCTCAGCGCGAGCAGGTCCGACAGGGCGTGCACGGTGCGCAGGGTGGGCACCGGGACACCGGTGATCTCCGCCAGTTCGACGACGGCCGCGAGCAGGACGTCGAGTTCGAGCGGCTTGCCGCGCTCCAGGTCCTGGAGCGTGGAGGTGCGGTGGTCGCCGACCTTCTCCGCGCCCGCCAGCCGGCGCTCGATGGAGACGCCGACCTCGCAGCCGAGGGCCCCGGCGACCGCCAGCGTCTCGGCCATCATCGTCTCGATGACCCGCCGGGTGCCGCCGTGCAGGCACATCTGCCGCATGGTGGCGCGCGCCAGGGCGCTGATCGGGTTGAAGGAGATGTTGCCCAGCAGCTTCAGCCAGATGTCGTTGCGCAGGTCCGGCTCGACCGGGCACTTCAGGCCCCCCGCCCGCATGGCCTCGCTCAGGGCCAGACAGCGCGCGGAGACGCTCCGGTCCGGCTCGCCGATGGAGAAGCGGGTGCCTTCCACGTGGCGCACCACGCCGGGCCGTTCGAGTTCGGTGGCCGCGTAGACGACGCAGCCGACGGCCCGTCCGGGCGCGAGCACCGCACTGACCGCGCCCCGCGGGTCCACACTCTCCAGGCGGCGGCCGTCGTACGGTCCGCCGTGCCGGTGGAAGTACCACCAGGGGATGCCGTTCTGGGCGGCCACGACGGTCGTGGTGTCGTGCAGCAGCGGCTCGATCAACGGCCCGCACGCCGCGTACGAGTTGGCCTTCAGGCCCAGGAACACATGGTCGACCGGGCCGACTTCGGCCGGGTCGCCGGTGGCGTGGGGGCGCGCGGTGAAGTCGCCGCGCGGGCTGCGCACCCGTACTCCGTACTGCCTCATGGCCGCCAGGTGCGGTCCACGGGCGATGAGATGCACGTCGGCGCCCGCACGGTGGAGCGCGGCACCGACGTAGGCGCCGATCGCCCCGGCGCCGAGGACTGCGACTTTCATGGCGAGGGTAGCTCCGTCCGGTCGAGGGACACCGAGGACCACGGGAACCGCCGAATCTCTGTCGACGGAATATTGTCTACAGTATGGAGGTGGCCTCAGCAAGGCTTTGTGCAGTACCAGTGGTTGTCCGCTCAACCGTCTTCTCAACGGCCCCAGCCGTCCCTACGGTTGGGGACTCATGAGTCCCCCCGTCGCGCCGCCGGGCTGGAGCCGCTGGCTCGTCCCGCCCGCCGCGCTCTCCGTCCACCTCTCCATCGGCCAGGCCTACGCGTGGAGCGTGTTCAAGCCGCCGCTGGAGTCCGCGCTCGACCTCAGCGGCACCCAGAGCGCACTGCCCTTCCAGCTCGGCATCGTCATGCTCGGCCTGTCCGCCGCGTTCGGCGGCACCCTCGTCGAACGCCGGGGCCCGCGCTGGGCGATGACCGTCGCCCTGATCTGCTTCTCCTCCGGCTTCCTGCTCTCCGCCCTGGGCGCGGCCACCGAGCAGTACTGGCTGATCGTCCTCGGCTACGGCTTCGTCGGCGGCATCGGCCTGGGCATCGGCTACATCTCGCCCGTCTCCACGCTCATCAAATGGTTCCCGGACCGGCCCGGCATGGCCACCGGCATCGCCATCATGGGCTTCGGCGGCGGCGCGCTGATCGCCTCGCCCTGGTCGGCGCAGATGCTCGACTCCTTCGGCGCCGACAACGCCGGCATCGCGCTCGCCTTCCTCGTGCACGGGCTGACGTACGCCGTGTTCATGCTGCTCGGTGTGGTGCTGGTGCGGGTGCCGCGCACCGCCCGCCCGGTGGCCGGCGGGCCCGCCGCGGTCACGGGGCCGCAGGTCTCGGCCCGCTCCGCGGTGCGCACCCCGCAGTTCTGGCTGCTGTGGATCGTGCTCACCATGAACGTCACCGCGGGCATCGGCATCCTGGAGAAGGCCGCCCCGATGATCACCGACTTCTTCGCGGAGACCTCCGCACCGGTGTCGGCGACCGCCGCCGCGGGATTCGTCGCCCTGCTGTCGGCGGCCAACATGGCGGGCCGCATCGGCTGGTCGACCACCTCCGACCTCATCGGCCGCAAGAACATCTACCGGGTCTACCTCGGCGTCGGCGCGCTGATGTACGCGCTCATCTGGCTGCTGGGCGACTCCTCCAAGCCGCTGTTCGTGCTGTGCGCCCTGGTGATCCTCTCCTTCTACGGCGGCGGCTTCGCCACGGTCCCGGCGTATCTGAAGGACCTCTTCGGCACCTACGAGGTCGGGGCGATCCACGGCCGGCTGCTCACCGCCTGGTCCACGGCCGGTGTGCTCGGACCGCTGATCGTCAACCGGGTCGCCGACCACCAGGAGGAGGCGGGCCGGCACGGACCGTCCCTGTACGGGCTGTCACTGGTCATCATGATCGGGCTGCTCGTCGTCGGCTTCGTCGCCAACGAGCTGGTCCGGCCCGTCCACCCCCGTCACCACGTCCCCGCCCCCGAGACGGCGAAGGAGGCCGCCGATGACCGGCGAGAACAGCCAGAGTCCGCCTAGCAGCCCCGGCCGCAGAGGGCTCATCACCTTCTCCTGGCTGTGGGTGGGGGTGCCGCTCGCCTACGGACTGTACGAGCTCGTGCGCAAGGCGGCACAGCTCTTCACCGGGTGACCGCGGGCCCGGGGCGACCGCGGCCCCGGGCCGTCCGGGACCTGACGGAAGCCGACAAGCCTCGCACCCGTTTCCTGTCGCTTCACCTGCCCTCGTACCCGTGAGTCACTGATCAGACTGGTGCATCCCGCAACCGAACCACCAGGGGGATCGCCCATGATCGGCTCGCGCATCGTCGCCGTCGGCCACTACCAGCCCGCCCGGGTCCTCACCAACGAGGACCTGGAGGGCATGGTCGACACCAGCGACGAGTGGATCACGAGCCGCGTGGGCATCCGCACCCGTCACATCGCCGGGCCCGACGAACCGGTCGACGAGCTGGCCGCGCACGCCGCCGCCAAGGCACTGGCGGCGGCCGGCCGGACCCCCGCCGAGATCGACCTGGTCCTGGTGGCCACGTCCACCGCCATCGACCGCTCGCCCAACATGGCCGCCCGCGTCGCGGCCCGCCTCGGCATGCCCGGACCCGCCGTCATGGACATCAACGTGGTCTGTGCCGGATTCACCCACGCCCTCGCCACCGCCGACCACGCCGTACGGGCCGGCGGCGCGAGCCGGGTGCTGGTCATCGGCGCCGACAAGATGTCCGACGTGGCCGACTGGACCGACCGCACCACCTGCGTGCTGGTCGGCGACGGGGCGGGGGCGGCCGTGGTGGAGGCCTGCGCCCCGGGCGCGGAGGCGGGGATCGGCCCGGTGCTGTGGGGCTCGGTGCCCGAGATGGGCCACGCGGTGCGGATCGAGGGGACACCGCCGCGGTTCGCGCAGGAGGGGCAGAGCGTCTACCGCTGGGCGGCCACCCGGCTGCCGGTCGTCGCCCGCCAGGCCTGCGAGAAGGCGGGGCTGGCGCCCGAGGACCTCGCCGCGGTGGTGCTGCACCAGGCCAACCTGCGGATCATCGAACCCCTCGCCCGCCGGCTCGGCGCCGTCAACGCCGTCGTCGCCCGCGACGTCACCGAGTCCGGCAACACCTCGGCCGCCAGCATCCCGCTCGCCTTCTCCAAGCTCGTCGAACAGGGCTCGGTGACGGCCGGAGACCCGGTACTGCTCTTCGGCTTCGGCGGGAACCTGTCGTACGCGGGACAGGTCGTGCGCTGCCCCTGAACCCACCGCGGGTGTGACGAGGCCGACTCCCCGTACCCCTGGCACCCGTGCGCCGTAGACTGTAGACGAAAGACAATCACTACTGGCGTTGCGGTGCACCGGTGTTCGCGGCGGTGCGCGGCGCCGCCGAGGAGGGGGACCGCGATGCTGTCGACCGGACTGCCCCAGGGGGCGGTGCCCAGGCTCGAACGGCCGGGACCGCTGCGCGACCGGGTCTACGAGGCGCTGCTCGAACTCATCACCACCCGCGCCCTCCAGCCCGGCCAGCACCTCGTCGAGAGCGAACTCGCCGGCCACCTCGGCGTCTCCCGCCAGCCGGTGCGCGAGGCGCTGCAGCGGCTCAACACCGAGGGCTGGGTCGATCTGCGGCCCGCGCAGGGCGCGTTCGTGCACGAGCCGACGGAGGAGGAGGCCGACCAGCTCCTCACCGTCCGCACCCTGCTGGAGGCCGAGGCGGCCCGGCTGGCCGCGAGCAACGCCGACGGGGCGGGCGTGGCGGCCCTGGAGGAGATCCTGGCCGAGGGGCTCGAGGCCGTCGACGCCGACGACGTGGACGCCGCCGTCGCCCTCAACGCCCGCTTCCACGCCAAGATCATGGAGCTGGCCGGCAACGCCGTGCTCGCCGAACTCGCCGCCCAGGTCGACCGGCGCGTGCGCTGGTACTACACGCCCGTCGCCCGGCAGCGCGGCGGACAGTCCTGGGTCGAGCACCGCGAGCTGATCGCGGCCGTCGCCGCCCACGACGAACAACTGGCCACCCGGCTCATGCGCGAACACACCGAGCACACCCGGCGCTCGTACCACGCCCGCACGAAGTCCTGAGTGCGCCTTTCCGGCTGCTTTGCGACGGCTCTCCTCGTGCCCTCGCGGACTCCTTTGTCCTGTGAGTGGAAAAAGTAGGGGGCAATTCCTGCGCGACTTCTTCCCACCTCCGGCAGGCGCTGCTACTTTCCCATCCGAAGGAACGCCACACACGTGGCCGGAATCCGGCGCGCACAGGCCGATCGAGGCGGGGAGGGGCTCGTGAGACGTATGACAGCGCGACCCGCCAACGCACACCAGGCACGACTGCTCAGGCTGCTGCGCGACGGCGGGCCCAACTCCCGGGCCCAGCTCGGCGACCAGGTCGACCTCTCCCGGTCGAAACTGGCCGTGGAGGTGGACCGGCTGCTGGAGACGGATCTCGTCGTGGCCGACGGACTCGCCGCCTCGCGCGGCGGCCGGCGCTCCCACAACATCCGGCTCAACCCGCACCTGCGTTTCCTCGGCGTCGACATCGGCGCGACCTCGGTCGACGTCGCCGTCACCAACGCCGAGCTGGAGATCCTCGGGCACATCAACCAGCCCATGGACGTACGCGAGGGACCGGTCGCGGTCTTCGAGCAAGTACTCGTCATGGCCGCGAAGTTGAAGGCATCGGGGCTCGCGGAGGGGTTCGACGGCGCCGGCATCGGCGTCCCGGGCCCGGTCCGCTTCCCCGAGGGCGTCCCGGTGGCTCCGCCGATCATGCCGGGCTGGGACGGCTTCCCCGTGCGGGAGGCGCTCAGCCAGGACCTCGGCTGCCCGGTCATGGTCGACAACGACGTGAACCTGATGGCGATGGGGGAGCAGCACGCGGGCGTCGCCCGCACCGTCGCCGACTTCCTCTGCGTCAAGATCGGTACCGGCATCGGCTGCGGCATCGTCGTCGGCGGTGAGGTCTACCGCGGTACGACGGGCAGCGCGGGCGACATCGGGCACATCCAGGCCGTGCCCGACGGCCGCCCGTGCGCCTGCGGCAACCGGGGCTGCCTGGAGGCCCACTTCTCCGGCGCGGCCCTCGCCCGGGACGCGATGGAGGCCGCCGAACAGCGGCTCTCCGCCGAACTCGCCGGCCGGCTGGAGACGAACGGCACGCTCAGCGCCGTCGACGTCGCCGCCGCGGCCGCGGCCGGCGACGCCACCGCCCTCGATCTGATCCGCGAGGGCGGCAACCGCACCGGCCAGGTCATCGCCGGCCTGGTCAGCTTCTTCAACCCCGGCCTGGTGGTGATCGGCGGCGGGGTCACCGGCCTCGGCCACACCCTGCTCGCCGCGATCCGCACCCAGGTCTACCGCGGCTCACTGCCCCTGGCCACGGGCAACCTGCCCATCGTGCTGGGGGAGCTGGGACCCACCGCCGGAGTCATCGGCGGGGCCCGGCTGATCAGCGACCACCTGTTCTCACCCGCGTAAGCAGCCTTCCCCCGCTCCTTCGTCGCACCCGCTCCAGGCACCACCGCATCCGCGTCACGGCACCCGCTCCGAGTACGACCGCATCCGCGTCACGGCACCCGCTCCACCGCACCGGCTTCCACCGCACCCTTCTCCGCCCCGGAACAGCCCACCCGTACCAGGCACCGCCACCGCCCTACCCCGCCCTGCCCGAAAACGCCTGCCCCGCAAGGGGATCGCCCTGACACCGGCCCGTACGCCCGCCGAGGGGAATCCGCATGGCACCACAACCACCGCTGCTCAGCATGTCCGGCATCACCAAGTCGTTCCCCGGAGTCCGGGCCCTGGACGGCGTCGACCTCGACGTCCAGGCCGGCGAGGTGCACTGCCTGCTCGGCCAGAACGGCGCCGGCAAGTCCACCCTGATCAAGGTGCTGGCCGGCGCCCACCAGCCCGACACCGGCACCATCCGCTGGCGCGGCGAGGACGTCACCCTGCGCTCGCCGATCGCCGCCATGCGCCTCGGCATCGCCACCATCTACCAGGAACTCGACCTGGTGGAACACCTGTCGGTCGCCGAGAACGTCCACCTCGGCCACGAACCCACGGCCGCCGGTTTCGTCGTACGGGGGAGGGCCGCCAGGTCGTCGACGGCCGAACTCCTCAAGCGGCTCGGCCACCCCGAGGTGGACCCGGCCCGGCTGGTCGGCGAACTCTCCGCGGCGCAGCAGCAGATCGTCTCCATGGCGCGGGCGCTCTCCCACGACGTACGGCTCATCGTGATGGACGAGCCGTCCGCCGCCCTCGACCCGGACGAGGTCGACAACCTCTTCCGCATCGTCGGCGACCTCACCGCCGACGGCGTCGCCGTCGTCTACATCTCGCACCGCCTGGAGGAGATCCGGCGCATCGGCGACCGGGTGACCGTCCTCAAGGACGGCCGGGCCGTGGCCGGCGGACTGCCCGCGAAGTCGACGCCGACCCGCGAGGTCGTCGCGCTGATGACGGGACGCAACGTCGAGTACGTCTTCCCGGAGCGGCCCACCGCCGCGCCGCCGGGCGAACCGGTGCTGACCGTGGAAGGGCTGTCCCGCCGGGGCGAGTTCGCCCCGCTCGACCTCCAGGTGCGCCCCGGGGAGATCGTCGGACTCGCCGGACTCGTCGGCTCGGGACGCTCCGAGATCCTGGAGACGATCTACGGCGCCCGCAAGCCCGACACCGGCCGGGTCCTCGTCGACGGACGCCCGCTGAGGCCGGGCAGCGTACGGGCCGCCGTGCGCGCCGGACTCGGGCTCGCCCCCGAGGAACGCAAGGCGCAGGCCCTGCTGATGCTGGAGTCCGTCACCCGCAACGTGTCGGTCTCCTCCATGTCCCGCTTCGCGAAGGCCGGCTGGATCGACCGCGGTGCCGAACTGGGGGCGGCTCGCGCGGCGGTCCGCGAGCTGTCGCTGCGGCCCGACAACCCGGACGTGCCCGTGCGCACCCTGTCCGGCGGCAACCAGCAGAAAGCCGTGCTCGCGCGCTGGCTGCTGCGTGGCTGCCGGGTGCTGCTGCTCGACGAACCCACCCGGGGCGTCGACGTCGGCGCCCGCGCCGAGCTCTACGCGGTCGTCCGCCGGCTGGCGGACGAGGGCCTCGCCGTACTGCTGGTCTCCAGCGAGGTGCCCGAGGTGCTCGGCCTCGCCGACCGCGTCCTGGTGCTGCGCGAGGGCAGCGTCGTCCACACGGCGCCCGCCCGCGAACTCGACGAACACCGTGTACTCGACCTGGTCATGGAAGGAAGCCCGGCGTCATGACGCAGCCCGTCTCCCCGCCGCGGGACAGCGCCCCCAAGGTGCCGTCGGCCGGCGAAAAGCCCGCCTGGCGCGCCGTGCTGTTCCGCGCCGACGTCCGCACGCTGTCGCTGCTCGGCGTGCTCGCCGTACTGATCCTCATCGGCGGCATCACCAAACCGGACCAGTTCCTGGACACCCGCAACCTCCAACTGGTCCTCACCCAGGCCTCCGTCATCGGTGTCGTCACCGTCGGCATGACCTTCGTCATCATCTCCGGCGGCATCGACCTGTCGGTCGGCGCGATCGTCGCCCTCGCCTCGGTGTGGGCGACCACGGTCGCCACCCAGGAGTTCGGCTTCGCGGGCATCCTCTTCACCGCCGTCCTCGTCGGACTGGGGTGCGGACTGGTCAACGGGGTGCTCATCGCGTACGGCGGGATGGTCCCGTTCATCGCCACCCTCGCCATGCTCGCCTCGGCCCGCGGCCTCGCCCTGCAGATCACCGACGGGCGGACGCAGATCGTCACCGTCGACGGCGTCCTCGACCTCGGCGAGCGCGACTCCTACATCCTCGGCATACCGCCGCTGGTCCTGGTGTTCGCCGCGGTCACCGTCATCGGCTGGCTGCTCCTCAACCGGACCACCTTCGGCCGCCGCTCCGTCGCCGTCGGCGGCAACGCGGAGGCCGCCCGGCTCGCCGGCATCGACGTACGCCGCCAGCGGCTCTACCTCTACCTGCTGTCCGGGCTGTGCTGCGGCATCGCCGCCTTCCTGCTGATCGTGCTGGCCGGCTCCGGCCAGAACACCAACGGCAACCTCTACGAACTCGACGCCATCGCCGCCGCGATCATCGGCGGCACCCTGCTCACCGGAGGCCGCGGCACCATCGTCGGCTCCGTCCTCGGCGTCCTGATCTTCACCACGATCACCAACATCTTCGCCCTGAACAACCTGCAGAGCGACGTCCAGCAGATCGCCAAGGGCGCGATCATCGTCGCCGCCGTGCTGGTCCAGCGCCGTACCGCGAGCACGACCTGAGGAAAGGGTTCACCGCCATGCCAGAGTTCACCAGCCGCAGAGGACTGCTCTTCGGAGCGGCCGCCGTGTCCGCCGGCGCCCTCGTCACCGGCTGCACCAGCAACGAGTCCAGCGACGACGAGCCCGCGGCCAACGACCAGCCGGCCGCCGACGACAAGCCCGGCAAGCCGGTCACCATCGGCTTCGCCGGACCGCAGGCCGACCACGGCTGGCTCAACGCCATCAACGACAACGCCAAGAAGCGGGCGGAGAAGTACTCCGACGTCACCCTGGAGATCACCGAGGGCTCCAACGACACCGCCCAGCAGATCGGCCAGATCGAGACCCTCATCAACAAGAAGGTCGACGTCCTGGTGATCCTGCCCGCCGACGGCAAGGCCCTCACCCAGGTCGGGCTGAAGGCGATGCGCGCCGGCATCCCCGTCGTCAACCTCGACCGGATCTTCAACACCCCGCAGGCGTACCGCTGCTGGGTCGGCGGCGACAACTACGGCATGGGCCTGAACGCCGGTCACTACATCGGCGAGAAGCTCAAGGGCAAGCAGGGCGCCAAGGTCGTCGAGCTGGCCGGCCTGGACAACCTGGAGCTGACCAAGCAGCGCACCCAGGGCTTCGACGACGCGCTGAAGAACTACCCCAACATCCAGAAGGTGGCCCGCCAGGCCGCCGAGTTCACCGTCGAGTCCGGTCAGGCCAAGACGGCCCAGCTCCTCCAGGCCCAGTCGCAGATCGACGCACTGTGGAACCACGACGACGACCAGGGCGTGGGCGCGCTGCGCGCCATCGAACAGGCCGGGCGCGACGAGTTCCTGATGGTGGGCGGCGCGGGCGCGCTCGCCGCGTTCGAGGCCATCAAGGCCGACAACGGTGTCCTGAAGGCCACCGTCCTGTACCCGCCGACGATGGCCGCCTCCGCGATCGACCTGGCCCGCGCCCTCGGACAGAGCAAGGGCGTGAGCGGCCTCGCGGAGTTCGAGATCCCCTCGTCGGTGACCTGCTACTCGGCCGTCGTCGACAAGGAGAACGTGGACCAGTACATGTCCACGGGCTTCAAGTGAGGAGCCCCGCCCCACGGGCCTGACCAGCCCCCCGGGCGGGGCCCACCCCCGCCCGCCACGACGACGAGGAGGACATCCGAATGGCACAGCCGCAAGCGTCCGACGGGGCTCAGAGGGGGAAGCCACCACTGCGCATCGGCATGGTCGGTTACGCCTTCATGGGCGCCGCCCACTCCCAGGGCTGGCGCACCGCGCCACGCGTCTTCGACCTGCCGCTGAGCCCCGAACTGGCCGTGATCTGCGGCCGGGACGCCGACGCCGTGCGCGCGGCGGCCGACCGGCACGGCTGGGCGGAGACCGAGACGGACTGGCGTGCCCTGGTCGAACGGGACGACATCGACCTCGTCGACGTCTGCACCCCCGGCGACAGCCACGCCGAGATCGCGCTCGCCGCGCTCGCCGCGGGCAAGCACGTGCTGTGCGAAAAGCCCCTCGCCAACACCGTCGCGGAGGCCGAGGCGATGACCCGCGCCGCCGAGGAGGCGGCGGCGCGCGGCCAGTCGGCGATGGTCGGCTTCAACTACCGCCGGGTTCCCGCGACCGCGCTGGCCCGGCGGATGGTGGCCGAGGGCCGGATCGGGAGGCTGCGGCACGTACGGGTCGCGTACCTGCAGGACTGGCTGGTCGACCCGGAGTTCCCGCTGACCTGGCGGCTGCGCCGCGAGCAGGCCGGCTCCGGTTCGCTCGGCGACCTCGGCGCGCACATCGTCGACCTGGCGCAGTACCTGTCCGGCGAGCGGCTCGCGGGTGTCTCCGCGCTCACCGAGACGTTCGTACGGGAGCGGCCGCTGCCCACCGCGCCCAGCAGCGGCCTGGCCGCCGTCACCGCCGCCGGCACCGGGCAGGTCACCGTCGACGACGCAGCCGTGTTCACCGGCCGCTTCGCCTCCGGCGCCCTCGCCTCCTTCGAGGCCACCCGGTACGCCACCGGACGCAAGAACGCCCTGCGCATCGAACTCAACGGCGAGCGCGGGTCGCTCGCCTTCGACCTGGAACGGCTCAACGAGCTGGAGTTCCACGACGGCACCGAGCCCGGTACGCACGCGGGCTTCCGCCGCATCCTGGTCACCGAACCCGAGCACCCCTACCTCGATGCCTGGTGGCCGCCGGGCCACGGCCTCGGCTACGAGCACACCTTCGTGCACCAGGCCCGCGACCTGGTCCACGCGGTCGCCGAGGGCCGCAGTCCCGAACCCTCCTTCGCCGACGGGCTCCAGGTGCAGCGCGTCCTGGCCGCGGTGGAGGAGAGCGCCGAGAAGAACTCCGTCTACACACCGATCGCCGCCTGAGAGGACGGATACGGATGCCGCGCAACTTCACGCTCTTCACCGGCCAGTGGGCGGACCTGCCGCTGGAGGAGGTCTGCCGACTCGCCCGTGACTTCGGCTATGACGGCCTCGAACTCGCCTGCTGGGGCGACCACTTCGAGGTGGACAAGGCGCTCGCCGACCCGTCCTACGTCGCCGGCCGCCACCAGCTCCTGGAGAAGTACGGCCTGAAGTGCTGGGCGATCTCCAACCACCTGGTGGGGCAGGCGGTGTGCGACGCCATCATCGACGAACGCCACCGGGCGATCCTGCCCGCCCGCATCTGGGGCGACGGCGAGGCCGAGGGCGTACGGCAGCGGGCCGCCGCCGAGATCAAGGACACCGCGCGCGCCGCGGCCCTCCTCGGTGTCGACACCGTCATCGGCTTCACCGGCTCCGCCATCTGGCACCTGGTCGCCATGTTCCCGCCCGCCCCCGAGTCGATGATCGAGCGCGGGTACGAGGACTTCGCCGAGCGGTGGAACCCGATCCTGGACGTCTTCGACGCCGAGGGCGTGCGGTTCGCGCACGAGGTCCACCCCAGCGAGATCGCCTACGACTACTGGACGACCGTACGCGCCCTGGAGGCGGTGGACCGCCGGCCGGCCTTCGGCCTCAACTTCGACCCCTCCCACTTCGTGTGGCAGGACCTCGACCCGGTCGGCTTCCTGTGGGACTTCCGCGACCGGATCTACCACGTCGACTGCAAGGAGGCCCGCAGGCGCCTCGACGGCCGCAACGGCCGCCTCGGCTCCCACCTGCCCTGGGGCGACCCGCGGCGCGGCTGGGACTTCGTCTCCGCCGGCCACGGCGACGTCCCCTGGGAGGACGTCTTCCGCATGCTGCGCTCCATCGACTACCGGGGCCCCGTCTCCGTCGAGTGGGAGGACGCCGGCATGGACCGGCTGCAGGGCGCGCCCGAGGCGCTGACCCGCCTCAAGGCCTTCGACTTCGAGCCGCCCAGCGCGTCCTTCGACGCCGCGTTCAACAGCTGATCCGCACGCCCGACGGCAGGTCGGGGACGGGGGCCGGCACATCCGCCGGTCCCCGGTCAGACCTGCCCTCGTCCCGCTTTGTCCTGAGTTGGGAAAAAGTTCAACCGGTCCTGCTCCAAGGGGTGTTCGCCCCGGAAGAACGCGGTTACCGTCCCTGAAGTGTTCAGGACACTCACGCCCCCGGGGTGACGGCGCACCCCGGCACCCGCACGCACCGCACGTCTTCGCACCCGTTCCGTACGGCCCACCCGTTCCCGGAGGGACTTCGTGCACAGAAGCAGACTCACATCCGCCCGGACCACGAGGCGTCCCAGACTCCGTACCACCCTCGCCCTGTTCACCGGCCTGTTGCTGGCCGTGGGCACCCCGGCGACCGTCGCCGGCGCCCACCCGGGTCACCCGGAGCACGACGGGGCGGCAGCCGCCGAGGGGCAGTTCCAGCAGGTACCGCTCGCCAAGGGCGAGCCCGAGATGGGCGAGCCGATGTCGCTCGCCGTGCTCCCGGACCGCAGCGTCCTGCACACCGCCCGCGACGGCACGCTGCGCCTCACCGACCAGGGCGGCGTCACCAAGGTCGCCGGCAGGATCCCCGTCTACAACCACGACGAGGAGGGCCTGCAGGGCGTCGGCATCGACCCGGACTTCGAGAACAACCGGGCGATCTACCTCTACTACGCCCCGCCGCTCGACACCCCCGCCGGAGACGCCCCGGAGAACGGCACCGCCGAGGACTTCGAGAAGTTCGACGGCGTCAACCGCCTCTCCCGGTTCGTCCTCAACCCCAACGGCACGCTGGACCTGGCCAGCGAGAAGAAGGTCCTGGACGTCGCGGCCTCCCGCGGCACCTGCTGCCACGTCGGCGGCGACATCGCCTTCGACGCCGAGGGCAACCTCTACCTGTCCACCGGCGACGACACCAACCCCTTCGCCTCCGACGGCTACACGCCGATCGACGAGCGGGCGGACCGCAACCCGGCCTTCGACGCCCGCCGCAGCTCCGGCAACACCAACGACCTGCGCGGCAAGATCCTCCGCATCAAGGTCGCCGAGGACGGCTCGTACACCGTCCCGGAGGGCAACCTCTTCGCCCCGGGCACCGAGAAGACCCGCCCCGAGATCTACGCGATGGGCTTCCGCAACCCGTTCCGGATGAACATCGACAAGAAGACCGGCACCATCTACGTGGGCGACTACGGCCCCGACGCCGGTGCCGCCGACCCGAACCGGGGCCCGGCGGGACAGGTCGAGTTCGCCAAGGTCACCGGGCCCGCCAACTTCGGCTGGCCGTTCTGCACCGGCGACAACGACGCCTACAACGACTACGACTTCGCCACCGGCGCCTCCGGCGAGAAGTTCGACTGCGCCGCCCCGAAGAACACCTCCCCGCACAACACCGGCCTGGTCGACCTGCCGCCCGCGCAGGCCGCCTGGATCCCGTACGACGGCGGTTCCGTGCCCGAGTTCGGCACCGGCTCCGAGTCCCCGATGGGCGGCCCGGTCTACCGCTACGACCCCGAGCTCGACTCCAGCGTGAAGTTCCCCGAGGCGTACGACGGCGACTTCTTCGCCGGCGAGTTCGGCCGCCGCTGGATCAAGCGGATCGAGCAGAACGAGGACGGCACGGTCGCGACGATCAACGACTTCCCGTGGACCGGCACCCAGATCATGGACATGGAGTTCGGCCCCGACGGCGCGCTCTACGTCCTCGACTACGGCGTCTCCTGGTTCCAGGGCGACGAGAACTCCGCGCTGTACCGGATCGAGAACGCCGAGGACGGCTTCTCCCCGATCGCCGAGGCCGGCGCGGACAGGACGTCCGGAGCGGCCGGGCTGAGGGTCAAGTTCACCGGCAGCGCCAAGGACGCCGACTCCCCGGACCTCACCTACGGCTGGGACTTCGGCGACGGCACCAAGGGCGAGGGCCTCACCCCCACCCACCGCTACAAGAAGGTCGGCACCTACACCGCGACCTTCACCGCGAAGGACGCCGAGGGCAACACCGGCAACGCCAGCGTCCGGATCGTGGTCGGCAACACCGAGCCCACGGTGAAGATCACCGTGCCGGGCAACGGCAGCCTGGCCGCCTTCGGCGAGCCCGTGCCGTTCAAGGTGACCGTCACCGACCCCGAGGAGACCGTCGACTGCTCCAGGGTCAAGGTCGCCTACAGCCTCGGCCACGACTCCCACGCCCACGAGCTGACCAGCGAGACGGGCTGTGAGGGCACCCTCAAGCCGCCCGCCGGGGACGGCGGCCACGACCCCAACGCCAACATCTACGGTGTCGTCGGCGCCAGTTACACCGACGGCGGGGCGAACGGCCAGGAGGCGCTGACCGGCACCGCCCGCACCGTGCTCCAGCCGCTGCACCGCCAGGCCGAGCACTTCACCACCCAGCAGGGCGTTTCGGTCATCGACAAGACCGGTGCCAACGGCGGCAAGACCGTCGGCAACATCGACGACGGCGACTGGATCTCCTTCAGCCCCTACAAGTTCGACGGGCAGAAGAAGATGACCGTACGGGCCTCCTCCGGTGGCTCCGGCGGCTTCATCGAGCTGCGCACCGGCTCGCCCACCGGCAAGCTGCACGGCTCGGCGTACATCCCGCCGACCGGCGGCTGGGAGACGTTCCAGGACGTCGACGTGCCGCTGCGGTCCCTGCCGAAGAAGACCACGGAGATCTACCTGGTCTTCCGGGGCGGCGAGGGCGCGCTGTACGACGTGGACGACTTCGAGTTCTCCAAGGAGCCGTTCAAGGCAGGCAAGAAGGTCCTGGTCTTCTCCAGGACGGCCGGCTTCCGCCACGACTCCATCCCGGAGGGCGTCGCCGCCCTGAAGGAGCTGGGTGCCCCGGCCGGCATCTCGGTCACCGCGACCGAGGAGGCCCGGCAGTTCACCACCGCCAACCTCGCCAAGTACGACGCGGTGGCCTTCCTCTCCACCACCGGCGACGTCCTGAACGCCGAGCAGCAGAAGGCGTTCGAGAACTACGTCAAGAACGGCGGCGGCTACATGGGCATCCACGCCGCCGCCGACACCGAGTACGACTGGGAGTTCTACGGCGGCCTCGTGGGCGCCTACTTCGACTCGCACCCGGCCATCCAGAAGGCCACCGTGCGCGTCCACGACCACGACCACCCGTCCACCGCGCACCTCGAGGACACCTGGGAGCGCACCGACGAGTGGTACAACTACCGCACCAACCCGCGTGAGCAGGCCAAGGTCCTCGCCACCCTCGACGAGACCACCTACGACGGCGGCACCATGAAGGGCGACCACCCGATCGCCTGGTGCCAGAGCTACGGCGGCGGCCGCTCCTTCTACACCGGCGGTGGCCACACCAAGGAGTCGTACGCCGACGAGGCCTTCCGCACCCACCTGCTCGGCGGCATGCAGTACGCCACCGGCCAGGTGAAGGCGGACTGCAAGCCGGACAAGGGCTACCGGGAGATCTTCAACGGCCAGACCCTGGACGGCTGGAAGCAGGCCGGCCCCGGCAAGTTCAACGTCAAGGACGGCACGCTGGAGTCCGAGGGCGGGATGGGCCTGCTCTGGTACCAGGCCAAGGAGCTGAAGTCGTACTCCCTCACGCTCGACTGGAAGATGCGGGGCGACGACAACTCCGGGATCTTCGTGGGCTTCCCGGCCTCCGACGACCCCTGGTCCGCGGTGGACAAGGGCTACGAGATCCAGATCGACGCCACGGACGCGGCCGACCGCACCACGGGCTCCGTCTACTCCTTCAAGTCGGCGAACATCAAGGCCCGTGACCAGGTCCTGCGCCCGCCCGGCCAGTGGAACTCCTACGAGATCAAGGTCCAGGGCGAACGCCTCCAGGTGTTCCTCAACGGAGTCAAGATCAACGACTTCACCAACAAGGACCCCGAGCGGAGCCTGACCGACGGCTACATCGGTCTGCAGAACCACGGCGCCGACGACCAGGTCTCCTTCCGCGACATCCAGCTGAAGGAACTGCCCTCCTAGGGCGAACCGCCCTCCCGGGGCAACCGGAACGGCGGCGGGCGGAGGACGCCGGACCTCCGCCCCCC
>NZ_NCTE01001091.1:18362-19784 GCF_002114215.1 Streptomyces sp. 13-12-16
CGCCGAACCGTCCCTCCCCACCCCCTCCCCGGCCCCCCGCTTCGGCGTCTGGCTCATCGGGGCACGCGGCTCCGTCGCCACGACCGCGATCGCGGGCTGCGCCGCCGTCGCCGCCGGGCTCCACCCGCCGACCGGCATGGTCACCGAGACCGCTCCCTTCACCACATGCGGTCTGCCCTCGTTGTCGTCCCTCGTCTTCGGCGGTCACGACACCGTCGACTGCCCGCTGCCCAAACGTGCCGAGCACCTCGCCGACGGCGGTGTCCTGCCGCACGGCCTGCCGTCCGCCGTGCACGCCGAACTCGTCGCCGCCGACCGGGAGATCAGGCCCGGCGGCCCCCCGCCCGGTGACACCGGCCGCACCCAGGACCAGTGGATCGACGTGTTCGCGGCCGACATCCGCGACTTCGTGCGCCGCCAGGACCTCGCGGGCGCCGTCGTGATCAACGTCGCCTCCACCGAGCCGGCCCCCACCGACGGCTCCCTGCCGCCCAGCTCCCTCTACGCGGCGGCCGCCCTGCGCGCCGGCTGCCCCTACGTCAACTTCACCCCCTCCACGGGCCTGCACCACCCGGCCCTGGCCCCGCTCGCCGCCTCCTCGGGCCTGCCGTACGCGGGCCGCGACGGCAAGACCGGGCAGACCCTGCTGCGCTCCGTGCTCGGCCCGATGTTCCTGCAGCGCGCCCTCGCCGTGCGCGCCTGGTCCGGCACCAACCTCCTGGGCGGCGGCGACGGCGCCGCCCTCGCCGACCCCGCTGCCGCCGCCGCGAAGAACGCCGGCAAGGAACGCGTCCTCGCCGACACCCTCGGGACCACCCCCGAGGGCGAGGTCCACATCGACGACGTACCGGCCCTCGGCGACTGGAAGACGGCCTGGGACCACATCGCCTTCGACGGTTTCCTCGGCGCCCGCATGGTCCTCCAGACCACCTGGCAGGGCTGCGACTCGTCCCTCGCCGCACCCCTCGTCCTCGACCTGGCCCGGCTGACCGTCCGCGCCCGGCAGAAGGGCCTGACCGGCCCGCTGAGCGAGCTGGGCTTCTACTTCAAGGACCCGGTCGGCGACGGCCCGTCGTCACTGGCCGAGCAGTACACGGAGCTGAGGCACTTCGCCGGACGACTGCGCGACGACGCCACCGCTCCCGAGGCCCACCGATGAGCCACCCGTCACCCGGCGCCCAGGACATGCCCGCGCAGGACATGCGGGCGGAGGGCGTGCGCGGGCAGGACCCGGCAGCCCAGGGCACGCCCGCAGGGGGAGGGCCCGCGCAGGACGACTCCCCAGGGGCGCGGGGAACTGCGCGAACCACCACGACGCACCCGCACAGGACCACGACGGGACACGCGCAGGGCGCGCCCGTGCAGGACACGCCCGCACGGGGCGAGCCCGCGCGGGGCGGCCTCGCGCCGGCGGACGGTCCG
>NZ_NCTE01001092.1 GCF_002114215.1 Streptomyces sp. 13-12-16
CGGGGTCATCGACATCATGGTGACCCCGGTCGGCCGGCGGGCCCCCGCCCGGCAGGTGCTCGGGGCTGCGCTGTCGGCCGTCCTGCGGGGCGGGCCGGGGGCGCTCGCCCGGGTCGTCGAGGGCCCGGCGGAACTCCTCGGCAGGGCCCTGTTCGTCCACCCGGACGGGTCGTACGAGGGGGGCCTCGGCGGGGTTCCCGAGCTGGACCGGACGGCGACCGGGGAGGCCGGGGCCCTGCTGGAGGCCGGCCGCACCGGCACGGTCCGCGTCCAGGAGGACGGGTCGTACTGCCCCGGCGGGCTGACCCTGTTCGTGGAGTCCTCGGTGCCGCCGCCCCGCATGATCGTCTTCGGGGCGATCGACTTCGCGGCGGCGCTGGTGCGGGTGGGCAAGTTCCTCGGCTACCACGTCACGGTGTGCGACGCGCGGCCCGTGTTCGCGACCGGGGCCCGTTTCCCGGAGGCCGACGAGATCGTGGTCGACTGGCCGCACCGCTATCTGCGGGGCACGGAGACCGACGCCCGCACGGTGCTGTGCGTCCTGACCCACGACGCGAAGTTCGACGTACCGCTGCTGGAGGTGGCTCTGGGGCTGCCGGTGGCGTTCGTCGGCGCGATGGGTTCCCGGCGCACCCACGCCGACCGGGAGCGGCGGCTGCGGGAGGCGGGCGTGGGGGAGCGGGAGCTGGCCCGCCTGCGCTCTCCGATCGGCCTCGACCTCGGTGCGCGTACTCCGGAGGAGACGGCGCTGTCCATCGCGGCGGAGATCGTCGCGGCCCGTCGGGGCGGCACGGGCGTTCCCCTGACGGGCTCGCGAACGCCGATCCACCGTGACGGGCGGTCCGCGTCGGCGGCTGCCTGAGCCCTTGGACACGGGGCCGGTTCCGTCGCGTCGGGTGAGGGGGTTTCACCCCCGCCGCCCCTTCCCGTCCCGAAACCGGGGCTCCGCCCCGGACCCCGCTCCTCAAACCCCCGAGGGGCTGGCATCCAGCCCCTCCGGAGGAGTTCGAGGAGCGGGGGTCCGGGGGCAGCGCCCCCGGGATCCGATCAGGCCGCGGCCGGCTCGCCGGCGAGGCCGTGGAGGCGGGTGATGGCCTCGGTCAGCTGGGCGGCGACCTCGTCGTCGTCGGCCGGGTGGGTCTCGGCGAAGCGGGTCACCGAACCGGGGATGGAGAGCTTGATGTCGTCGATCACCTTGCCGCCCGCGATGCCCACGGACTTGCGGGCCTCGTCGTGCGCCCACACACCGCCGTACTGGCCGAAGGCGGTACCGATCACGACGACCGGCTTGCCGCTGATGGCGCCGGCGCCGTAGGGGCGGGACAGCCAGTCGATGGCGTTCTTCAGGACGGCCGGCATCGTGCCGTTGTACTCGGGCGTGAAGAGCAGCAGCGCGTCGGCGCCCGCGGCGGCCTCGCGCAGCCTGGTGGCGGCGGCCGGCACATCGCCCTCGACGTCGATGTCCTCGTTGTAGAAGGGGATCTCCGCGAGCCCCTCGTAGAGCGCCACATCGGCACCCGCGGGAGCGAGCTTGACCGCGGCCTCGGCGAGCTGGCGGTTGTGCGAACCGGCGCGAAGGCTGCCGACGAGGGCGAGGATGCGAACAGACATGGGGAAACTCCAGGGGGCGCTGAAATGTTGCCGAAACAATCCGGACCGGGGTCCGTTTCTTGTTTGTAGCATCTTAACCGGACCGCGGTCCAGTTTCTTCCCGATGCTTTACGCTGGCTTCATGTCCGCCGCGCCGCCGCCCGTCCCGGCATCCCAGGACCCCGTACAGCCGCAGGAGTTGCCGCAACTCGGCATCGACCCCGACGAGCCCTGCCTGCGCGCCGACGCCGCGCGCAACCGGGCCCGCCTGCTGGAGGCGGCCGCGCTGCTCGTGGCCGAGCGCGGGGCCGACAGCATCACCATGGAGGAGGTCGCGGCGGCGGCCCGCGTGGGCAAGGGGACGGTCTTCCGCCGCTTCGGCGACCGCACCGGTCTGCTCACCGCCCTCCTCGACCACTCCGAGAAGAAGTTCCAGGCCGCCTTCCTCACCGGCCCCCCGCCGCTCGGGCCGGGCGCGCCCCCGGCCGAACGGCTGCGCGCCTTCGGCCTCGCGATGCTCCGCCGCTCCGCCGAGGAGCTGGAACTGCAACTGGCGGCCGAACCGGAAGCGGGCCGCCGCTTCACCAGCCCGCCCCGTCGCGTCCTGCGTCATCACGTGACCCTGCTGCTGCGCGAGGCGGTCCCGGACGCGGACTGCGAGGTCCTCGCCCACACGCTGATGGCCCAGCTCGACCCCGCCCTGATCCACCACCTGATACGTCAGTGCGGCATGCCGCCGGAGCGGCTGGAGTCCGCGTGGCTGGACCTGGTCGACCGGGTGACGGGCCCGGCGCCCGCTCACTGACGGTGTATCAACTCCCCCGGACGACAGCCCGGTTACGGCTTCTGCAAGGATGCCGTACGTCATGGTGCAGATAACGAACACGCCCGCGCCCGCGTCCCCCGCACCGACGCGCTCCGTACCCACGAGTGCCGATGTGGCCCGCCTGGCCGGCGTCTCGCGCGCGACCGTCTCCTACGTCCTGAACAACGCCGGCGCCGTCCGGATCAGCGAACCCACCCGCCGCCGGGTCCGTGAGGCCGCGAAGGAACTCGGGTACGTGCCGCACGCGGCGGCCCGCACCCTGCGCGCCGGACACAGCCGTACGGTCCTGATGCCCGCGCCCGCCTTCCCCGTCGGACCGCTCTACAGCCAGTTCATCACCGACCTCCAGAGCTCCCTCGCCCGCCTCGACTACACGGTCGTGCAGTACGGCACCGTCGGCCTGCACGACGACGAGGCCGCCCGCGCCTGGGCCGAGCTGAGGCCCGTGGCGGTCCTGGTTCCCGGCTCCGGACTGAGCCCGCGCGGCGTCGAGGTGCTCAAACGCTCCGGGGCGCGGGCCGTCGTCACCCTCGGCCCCGAACCCGTCGACGGTGCGCACACCCTGCTCATGGACCACGACGTCGTCGGGCACAGCGCCGGCGCCCACCTCTTCGACCGGGGTTGCCGCCGGATCGGCGTGGTCGTCCCGAGAGAGCCCGGCCTGGAGGCGTTCTCCGCGCCCCGCCTGGCCGGCGTGCGCGCCGCCCTGCGCGACACCGACGCCACGGTCACCGAGCTGCCGCTCGCGCACGACGAGGGCGCCGCCGCACGGCTGGCCGCCC
>NZ_NCTE01001093.1 GCF_002114215.1 Streptomyces sp. 13-12-16
CCCGGCTGTTCCGGCGCTGCCGCGCGCTGCCGTGGCTGCGCCAGGTGGAGCGGGCCGTGGCCGCCGGTCCCGCGGAGCCGGAGACCGTGCCCGCCGCCACGCCGGGCGCCCTGGACGGGCTGGCCGCGATGGAACGGCAGGTCGCCGCGCTGGTGATGGAGGGCGCCACCAACCGGGAGATCGCCGGGCGCCTGTTCATCAGCGTCAAGACCGTCGAGGCGACCCTCACCCGGGTCTACCGCAAGCTGGGGATCCGCTCACGGGTCGACATCGTCCGCCTGGCGGCGGGCCGTCGCACGAAGTAGCGCCGTAGGGCGCCACCGGGTCACCGCCGGGTCGCCGCAGGGGCGACCGAGGGTTTTCCCTGCCCCAACTCCCTTA
Source organism: Streptomyces sp. 13-12-16 (assembly GCF_002114215.1). Taxonomy (GTDB): domain Bacteria; phylum Actinomycetota; class Actinomycetes; order Streptomycetales; family Streptomycetaceae; genus Streptomyces. The sequence goes on from NZ_NCTE01001093.1 coordinate 382, forward strand.
GGGGGTTCCCTCATTGGGACGCTCGCGCTCCGGACCGTAGCTTAACGGCGTGCCGCCCGCCGGGCACACGGGGACCTGTCCCGAGGCCCCCGTGCTCGACCCCCACCCCGCGCGACCCCCCACCGGCCATCCCGTGAGGAGACCCATGTCCGGGCTCACCCGTGCCAAGAAGGCCGCCGCCGTCTGCGCGGCCACCGCCGCCGCCGCGACGGCGCTGATCGCCGCCCCCTCCGCCGTCGCCGCCCCGCAGCCGATCGTCGGGGGTACGACGACCACGACGTCCGCGTACCCGTTCATGATGCAGATCACCGACGCCTCGCAGAACCAGTTCTGCGGCGGCACGCTCGTCTCGCCCACCAAGGTGGTCACGGCCGCGCACTGTATGGTCGGCGAGACCACGGGCAGTGTGCGCGTGGTCGGCGGGCGCACCTACCTCAACGGCACCAACGGCACGGTCGCCAGAGTCAGCAGGATATGGATCCATCCCGGCTACCGGAGCGTCACCCGGGGCGACGACGTGGCCGTGCTGACCCTGTCGACGTCGATGCCGTACGCCACGGCGCCCTACGTGTCCTCCTCCGACACCTCGGTGTACGCGGCCGGCACGACCGCCCGCATCATCGGGTGGGGCACCACCTCCTCCGGCGGCAGTTCCTCCAACCAGCTGCGCACGGCGACCGTGCCGACCGTCTCCGACACGAGCTGCCGCGGCTCCTACGGCGGCCGGTACGTGCAGAGCGACATGGTGTGCGCCGGCTACTCCTCGGGCGGGGTGGACACCTGCCAGGGCGACAGCGGCGGACCGCTGCTGATCGGCGGCCGGCTGGCGGGGATCACCTCCTGGGGCGACGGCTGCGCGGCGGCCGGCTACCCGGGCGTCTACACCCGGCTGACCACGTTCTCCGCGGACGTGACGGCACAGGTCGGCGGGTGAGGGACACCCCATGAATTCCTGAGTACCCCTCAGGTGGCAAACCAGGGGGCGTTGCGAGCTTCCACGAGCAGCCCGCAACGCCCCCTCTCCATGCCCGCGTTCACTCCCGCACGGTCCCGAGGCGGATGTCGTACGCCGTCCCCGGGTGCATCACGCGGAGCATCCGCTCGCCCTCCGCGACGACCTCCTCCCACTGCCGCCCGCCGAGCCGGCCGAACGGCTCGACGACGAGGGCGTGTTCGTCCAGCCGCCACAGCCCCGCCAGGAACCCGTCGACGAGGAGGGTGCGGTAGGCGATGTTGCCCTTCCAGTGGCGGCCCCGGTACCCGGGCGGTACGACGCGGGTGCGGTCGGCGTGGGAGAGGAGCAGGTTGTCGAACTCGGGCAGGAAGCGGGGCGGGGCGGGGGCGTCCGGGTCGGGGCGGGGCGCGTCCGGGAGGTCGAAGAGCTCGACGCCGGCTTCGTCGCGGAAGGTGACGAGGTCCGGGCGGAGGCGTTCGAAGGCCTCGCGCAGCCTGGTCAGACCGGCCCAGACCTGCATGTCCTTCACGGAGGCCGGCCCGAAGGCGGCGAGGTAGCGCAGCACGGTGGCGTCCGGTGCCGGCGCCGGCTCGGCGGGCCTGCCCAGCCAGTGCTCGGCGGTGGTGAGCGTGACCTGGCCGCTGCGGCCCCACAGTCCGCGCGGGGTGACCTGCACGAGCGGGAGCTTGCAGCGGGCGGCGACGGAGAGGGCCTGCGGGTCGGCGTCGGGCCACTCCTTCAGCAGGGCCTCGCGCAACTGCTTCATGGTGCGCGGTTCGGCCTCGACGAGTTCCCGGGCGAGGGCGGCGAGCCGGTCCGGGTCGACGCCCGCGAGCCCCTTGCGGAACTGGGTCAGCTCGCGGTCGCGGGCGGGCTGCACCAGGGGCCGCAGGGTGAGGCAGTCGTCGGCGGTGTGGGTGTGGATGGTCGAGCGCATGGTGACGATGCGGGCGACCGCGCGGCCGGCCATCGGCCGGGACAGCGCCTCGGGCGTGAAGCCGTCGAGGCGGGCGGCGAGCGCGTAGTAGGGCGGCTTGACGTTCTGTGCCTGGAGACCGACGAGATGCCCGACCGCGTCCTCGGCGGACATCGGCGAGCGGCGCAGCAGCAGCTGCCGTGCGAGGGTGGCCCGGTTCAGCGCCCGTGTGCCGAGCACGTGCTTCGTCGTCGTCATACCCGCACGCTAGCGGCACTTGCGGTCAGCTTCTGTCCGCGACGGCCGTCGGCGTACGGTGCTGATTGCGCCCCGCCGGAGCGGGGCACTCGGTGCGCACTGTGTACGGACGAGAGCGACCGGGACCGCGAAGGGTCCTGCTGACCGGGTGGTTCAGCTTCCGCGACGGGGAGGCGACCGCCGGGGACGTGCTGGCGCTGCGCCGCGTGGAGGAGGTGCTGCGGGGCGCCGGGATGGCGTACGACGTCGTATGGAGCCCCGGTTTCCGGCCGGAGGCGCTGCACTTCGACGACGTACGGCCCGGCGACTACTCGCACCTGGTGTTCGTGTGCGGGCCGCTGTACGGGCCGCAGGTCGAGGAGCTGCACCGGCGCTTCGCGCACTGTGTGCGGATCGCCGTGGGGACGTCGGTGATCGACCCGGGCGACGCGGCCGTGACCGGCTTCCACCGCGTACTGGCGCGGGACGCCCCCGGCAGCGAGCCGTCCGAGGACCTGGCGGCCCGCGCCCCGGCGGTGCCCGCGCGGCCCGTGGTCGGGGTGGTCCTCACCCACGGGCAGCAGGAGTACGGGGAGCAGCGGCGGCACGGGCAGGTCACGGAGCAGGTGACGCGCTGGCTGGCCGGGAAGGACTGTGCCCGGCTGGAGCTGGAGACCCGGCTGGACACCCGTGACTGGCATCTGAGCGCGACTCCGGCGCAGGTGCAGTCGGTGCTGGCCCGGCTCGACCTCGTCGTCACCGACCGGCTGCACGGGCTGGTGCTGGCGCTGCGGGTCGGCACGCCGGTGCTGGCGGTGGACCCGGTGGCCGGCGGCGCCAAGGTGACCGCGCAGGCCAGGGCCTGCGGCTGGCCCGCGCTGCTCGCCGCCGAGCAGGTGGACGCGCGCCGGCTGGAGCGGTGGTGGGACTGGTGTCTGACCTCGGGCCGGGTGGCCGCCCGGCAGATGCGCGACGCGTTCCGCGAGGGGCGGGTACCGGACGGGGCGGACCGGCTGGTGGAGGTGCTGGCGCCGCGCGCCGGCGCCGGT
>NZ_NCTE01001094.1 GCF_002114215.1 Streptomyces sp. 13-12-16
GGGGCGGCGTCGCGGAGGAACGGGAGGGAGTGGGCGGCGAAGTGGGGGCCGGCGTGGGAGTGGCGGGGCAGTTCGACGACCGTCAGGCCCTGGTAGCCGGTGGCGGCGAGGGCCGCGAGGACGGGCGGGAAGTCGATCTCGCCGTCGCCGAAGGGGAGGTGTTCGTGGACGCCTCGGCGCATGTCCTCGATCTGGACGTGGCGCAGCCAGGGGGCGGCGTCGCGCACGCAGTCGGCGGGCGGGAGGGGTTCGAGGCACTGGCAGTGGCCGATGTCCAGGGTGAGGCCGAGGGGCTCGGGATCGCCGAGCGTGCGGCGCAGGTGGTGGAAGTCGGCGAGGGTGGCGAGGAGGTGGCCGGGTTCGGGTTCGACGGCGAGGGGGACGCCGGCGGTGGCGGCGGCGTCCAGGACGGGGGTGAGGGTTTCGGCGAGGCGTTTCCAGGCGGTGTCCTCGTCGGTGCCGGCGGGGACGATGCCGCTGAAGCAGTGCACGGCGTGCGCGCCGAGGTCGGCTGCGACGCGGACGGCGCGCAGGAGGAGGTCGACGCGGCGGGCACGGTCGTCCGGGTCGGGATCCAGCAGCGAGGGGCCGTGTTTGCGGCGGGGGTCGAGCACGTAGCGGGCGCCGGTCTCCACGGTCACGCCGAGCCCGAGCTCGTCGAGGCGGTGCGCGACCCGGCGGGTGCGGGCGGCGAGGTCCGGGGCGAACGGATCGAGGTGCATGTGGTCGAGGGTCAGGCCCAGGCCGTCGTAGCCGAGGTCGGCGAGGAGGGCGAGGGCGTCGTCGAGGCGGAGGTCGGCGAGGCCGTTGGTGCCGTAACCGAAACGGAGGGGGGTGCCGGCGCTCCGGTCCACGTCCCGGGCTCCGTCCACGCGTACGGCTCGGTTCACCTCCCGGCTCGGACCGTGACCGTCGCCGCTCCCCTCCCGGGCCGGGCGGCCACTCACGTCCCGGCCCGCCTCCACCGCCGGGACACGCCCACCCCCGGCCGCACCCCGGCTCACGTCCCCGGCCGGGTCTCCGTTCGTGTCCCGGCTCGCCTCCGGGATCGGGACACGAGCGTCCTCGGTCACCTGCCGGCTCGCGCCCTGGTTCGGGTTGTGGCTCATGTGATGCTCACCTTCCTCATGCCGGCCCTCCTCGCGAACATCCGGCCGGCCGGGGCCAGGGCCGCGACCAGGAGGGACGTGGCGGCCCCGCCGGACCGGGCGGCGAGTGCGGCCTGGAGCGGGATCGTGGCGCGGATGCCGCCGCCCACGGCGCGTTGGGTGAGGGGAGGTGAAGGGTTGAGCGCGGCGTGGAAGTAGGGGCGGGCGGCCGTGGCGGCGTAGGCGGCGCCCAGGGCCGTGGCGAGGGCGCCGGCGACCCCGGGTGGGTGCGCGGCGGGG
>NZ_NCTE01001095.1 GCF_002114215.1 Streptomyces sp. 13-12-16
GACCTCCTCGTCCGGGCCCTCGGCGGCCTGCGCGGCGTGCCAGGCGCGCCGGTCGGGGTCCGCGACCGGATCCGTCGCCTCGGCGAGCGCCCGGTGCACCGCCCGGCGCTCCTCGGGCCCGGCTCCGTGGTAGACGGCGGAACGGACCAGCGGGTGCCGGAAGCGGACGGACTCCCCGAACTCGATCAGGCCGGCCGCCTTGGCCGGTGCGGCGTGGATGGCGATCTTGAGCGCGGTGGCCGCGTGGACCAGCAGGCGGGCGTCGCCGACCGGTTCCGCCGCCGCGATCAGCAGCAGGGTCCGGGTGTCCGCCGGCAGCGCGCCGAGACGGCCGGCGAAGTCCCGTTCGACACGGCCGGCCACCGGTCCCTGGCCGCTGGGGAAACCCGACGAGTCGAGACCGTAGGCCAGTTCGGCGGCGCTGCGGCCGCGGGAGAACTCGAGCAGGGCGAGCGGGTTGCCGTGCATCTCGGCCACGAACCGGTCCCGGACCCGCTTCTCCAGCCGTCCCCCGACGGTGGCTTCGAGGAGTTCGCCGGCGGCGGCGGTGTCCAGACCGTCGAGCCGCAGCGCCGGCAGGCCGCCCAGCGCGGTCCGTCCCTCGGGGTCACGGACCGCGAACACCATGGCGACCGCCTCGGCGAGCAGTCGGCGGGCCACGAACTCCAGTGTCTGCAGGGACACTTGGTCCAGCCACTGCGCGTCGTCCACCAGGACCAGCACCGGCCGGGTCTCCGAGGCGCGGGTGAGCAGGGTGAGCACGGCGAGGCCGACCAGGAAGCGGTCGGGCGGGTCCCCGGCCGCCGTCCCGAACGCCACGCGCAGGGCGTCGCGTTGGGGTCCGGGCAGTTCGTCGAGCTGGTCCAGGAACGGCGTGCACAGCTGGTGCAGGCTCGCGTAGGGCAGCTCCATGTCGGCCTCGATGCCGTGCGCCCAGGTCACCTTCACCCGGGACGCCCGCGCGGCCACGTACTCCAGGAGCACCGACTTGCCGATGCCGGCCTCGCCGCGGACCACCAGGACACGGGACCCGCCTTCGCCCAGACCGGTCAGCAGGTCGTCGAGCGCCCCGCACTCGTGCTGCCGACCGACCAGGTCGGGAAGCGGACCGGCGATCATGCGACACAGCTCCTTGGGGAAGATCCGGGGATGTCGGGCCCCCACAACGTTGTCGGAACGATGTCGTCAACCTTACCCGGGCCGGGCCCACACCGTGGGTCCGATCCGCGTGACGGAGTCCACGCCGGATTCTCCTCGGAAGTTGTCACAGACGGGGCCGTTGTCCGGTCGTGCCCGGCGGTGGCACCGGAGGACCCGGGCGGGCGCGCGGCGGTGCCGTACGCGCCGGAACAGACGGCGTCGGCGCCCCGTACGCGGTTGCTATGCTCGCCGCGTGCGGGGGTCAGGGTGAGCAGCGGGGGCGGGCCGGGTCCGCTCCTCGGCCGGCGCCGTGAGCGTGACGCACTCGAAGGACTGGTCGCGGAGGTGACGGCCGGGCGCAGCGCCGTACTGGTCCTGCGGGGTGACGCCGGGATCGGGAAGTCCGCTCTGCTGGACCACCTGGCAGCGCGCGTCGCGGAGTACCGCGTCGCCCGTGGGGCGGGTGCCGAGTCGGAGATGGAGCTTCCGTTCGCGGGTCTGCACCAGCTGTGCGCCCCGTTCCTCGACCGCGCCGGCTCCCTTCCGCCGCCGCAGAGGGACGCGCTGGCCACGGCGTTCGGGATGAGCGCGGGTCCGGCGCCGGACCGGTTCCTGGTCGGTCTGGCCGTACTCGGGCTGCTGACCGACGTGGCCGCCGAGCGGCCGCTGTTCGTCCTGGTGGACGACGCGCAGTGGCTCGACCGGGTCTCCGCGCAGACCCTGGCGTTCGTGGCGCGGCGGATGCTCGCCGAATCCCTGGCGCTGGTCTTCGCCTCCCGCGAGCAGCGGGGACGCGACGAGTTCTCCGGTCTGCCCGAGCTGACGGTCGACGGCCTCGACACCACCGACGCCCGGGCGCTGCTGAGCACGGCGGCCGACGGTTCGATGGACGAGCGGATCCGCGACCGCGTCCTCGCCGAGGCCCGCGGCAACCCCCTCGCGCTGCTGGAACTCCCCCACGGCCGGCTCGACGCGGACCCGGCCGACGGTCCGGGCCGGCCGGGTCCCGGACCGGTGACCGGCCGGATCGAGCGGAACTACCTCGCGCGGGTGCGGTCGTTGCCCGAGGACACACGCCGGCTGCTGCTGATCGCCGCCGCCGAGCCGATCGGTGACGTGACGCTGCTCCGGCGGGCCGCCGAGCGGCTGGGTGTCGGCCCGGACGCGGACGGCCCGGCGGTGGCGGCGGGGCTGCTCGCCG
>NZ_NCTE01000112.1 GCF_002114215.1 Streptomyces sp. 13-12-16
GCCGGCCGGCCGGGTACGGCACTGGCCTGGGGGCCGGTCGGCGGGACCGGCTACGTCGCCCGCAGCGGCATGGGCCCCGCCATGACCGGACGCGGCCTCGAACTGCTCACCCCCGCCGAGGTCCTCGCCACCGCCGACCGCCTCCTGGCCGCCGGCACCGACGTCGCCGGAGCGGGCCGTTACCGCTGGGGAGCCGCACGCCACCTGCTGCCCGCCCTGGCCACCCCCCGGTTCGCCCCGCTGGCCCCGTCCTCCTCCACGGCCTCCCCGGACGCCCGCAACGAACTCCTGAGCACACTGGCGGACCTCCCGGCGGACGAGGCGATCGGCAGGATCACCGAGACGATCGCCCGGCTCCTCGCGGGCGTCCTGCAGACCGACCCGGCCGGCCTGGACCCCACGCGCAACGTCACCGACTTCGGACTGGACTCGCTGCTGGGCATGCAGTTCCTGGTCCAGACGAGGGACCTGTTCGACATCCGCCTCGGCCCGGCCGACCTGGCCACCGGGCGCACCCTGGCCCACTTCGCCCGCCTGATCCACCAGCGGCTGGAGCTGAACGCCGGCACGTAGCGGGCACCGGGCGTCGCCGGTCTCAGCGGGGCACGGACCGCGGACCGGCGACCTCCGCGCCCACGGCGGTCACCCTGCGGCGCAGCTCGCGGTCGGCCGTGACGACCAGGACCGGGCGGTCTGCGGCCCCCCGCCGGTCCCGCCACCACCCGTCGGGCACCGACCCGACGGCGTTCGCGGCGTCGACGATCACGAGCAGGGCGGCGGCGAGGAGAACCGCAGACAGGAAGATTGACCGGTCAGCCTATCGAAAAGTACCTGTATGCCCAGTTCCGGTGCGGCATGCGGGACCGGTTGCTCCTCGGGGGTCAGCCGGTCTTCTTGGCGTCCTTGAGCAGTTCCGCCGGGATCTCGGTGTCGTCGCGGATCGCCGTCCACAGCTTCTCCGCCTTCGACTCGACGGCGACCACCCGGTTCGGGTCGACCTTGTCGTACGTGACCGGCAGCATGATCGTCTGCATGCCCTCGGCGTCGATGCCCTTGACGCTCTGGGCGAAGTCGGCGAGGGCGGTCAGCGACGCCAGTTCCTTGTCGGTGGTGAGCGCGCCGGTCGCGGACCGGGCGATGGAGTAGGCCTTGGTGGGGCTGGTCAGCAGGTCCTGCTTCTGCACCTCGCTGATCAGCGCCTTGAGGAACTTCTGCTGAAGTTCGATGCGGCCCAGGTCGCTGCCGTCGCCATAGCCGTGCCGGGTGCGGACGAACTGCAGGGACTGGTCCCCGTCCAGGCGGTGCGTACCCGTCCCCAGCTGCAGCTGGTCGTTGTCGATCGGCTGGTCCAGCGTCACGGTGACGCCACCCACCTCGTCCACGATCTGCTTGAAGCCGGAGAAGTCGAGCTCCACCAGGTGGTCGATGCGGACGTCGCTCATCGACTCGACGGTCCTCGCCGTGCAGGCCGGCCCGCCGAGGGCGTAGACCGCGTTGAACATCACACGCTTCGCCTCCGGCAGCACCTTGCCGCTCTCCGTGGTGCACTCGGGCCGGGTCACCAGGGTGTCGCGCGGGATGCTCACCGCGACCGCCTCGGTGTGGCCCTTGGCTATGTGTACCAGCAGCGTGGTGTCCGACCGCTGCCCGCTCACGTTCCCGCCGGCCAGGTCGCCGTTGTCGCCGGCCCGCGAGTCGGAGCCGAGCACCAGCAGGTTCAGCGCGTCGCCCGCCGAGGTCTTCTTCGCGGGGCGGGAGGAGTCGTCGCCGAGGGCCTTGTCGAGGTCGACGGCGTTGTCCTTGAGCTTGGAGTCCAGGGACGAGTAGAGCCAATAGGCGGTGCCGCCGAGTACGAGGACGAGGGCGAGCAGGGAGAAGAGTACGATCCGGCCTGTCCGTCGCTTCTTCTTCTGAGCTCTGCGGTTGCCCCGCTTTTTGGGCGGGGTGTCGTCGGCAGGCGGCACAGGCGTGCTCAGGTCGTGGCTCACGGCGGGGTCCTCGCAACTCGTGCCCGGAGGGCAAGGGCAGCAGGCCGCTCCCGTGAGGGGCCGGGTCGGTGCTGCTCGGCTGACGCTTGGTTGGCATTGAACTATAGACAGGTACTCGAAAACTCTTTTGAGTGATGTGCCCGTTGTGTGCCCCGGCGGGTACGGCCGGCCGTCCCGTCCCAGGTGCTTCCGGCCGGTCCCGGAGCCGTTCCGGCGGCCGCGACCCGAGGCCCGTGCGGCGCCGACGGGGCAACGGGACGTTTGTTCGGACGTGCTTATGATGTGGCGGATTCTGGGGTCATCCGTGGATACCGGGGCCCGGCGCGGGAAGGGACGGCACACATGCGCGGCAGAGGTGCGCAGGCGGTGGCCACGGGGTCGTGGCTGCTGCGGGGGAACGACGACCGCCTCGCCGTGTACGCGCTCGTCGAAGGCGGTGTGCGCCGCTGGACGGAGACCGCGGTCGGCAGCGGGCGCTGGAGCGGGCCGGACTTCTTCCCCGCCGAGGGGCTTACCGGTCTCGCCGTCGCCCAAGGGGCCAATCGCTACGCGCACTTCCTCGGGCGCAGGGAGAAGCGGACGGGCGGGGACGCGCCGAAGGTCGACCTGCTCTACGCCGTGCAGTACCAGTCGGGTCGAACGCTGGGCGACTGGCGTTCCCTGGGGAACCCGTACCGCGACCCGAGGGACGCCGCGACACTCGGCGTGCCGACCGCCGCCGTCGACGGGCAGGGCACGGTCCACGTCTTCGTCTCCGGTGGCCCCGGCGGGGTCATGCTGCGGCGCGAATCCAAGAGCGGGGCGTGGGAGGCATGGAAGGACCTGCGCGGCGGCGCGGTCGAGGGCGGGCCGGCCGCCGCGGCGAACTCCGCCGGACTGGTCGAACTCCTCGCGCCGGGGAACCGGTCGGTCATGCGCTGGGTGCAGACGGAGCCCGGGGCCGACCTGCGCCGGGCGCAGGACCTCTCGCCCGCTCCGGTACCCGGCTCCGCCGCGCTCCTCGAGACCGCCCCCGGTGTGTTCACCGCGTACTGGTCCGAGCAGAGTGGGACGGGCGTCTACGCGCAGCGGCCCGGCGAGTGGGCCTTCCCCGTCGGCGGGGCCCCGGGTGAGGGACCTCACGCCACGCTCCGTGCCTCCGTCGACGGCTATGACTGCACGGTCCTGGCCCACCGGGGACGTGCGGGGACCGCCGTGATCGGGGTCTGCGGCACCGGCGCGGAGTCCGGCGGACTGTGGTGGTCCGACACGGGGGTGACCTGTATCGGCGCTCCGGCGCTGGCACTGGACGGGCGGGGCCGGGTCGTCATGGCGACGGTCACCGCGGACGGCGCCGTCCTGGTGAACCGGCAGCGGCCGGAGCCCGGTCTCACCCTGTCCGACTGGGACCGCCTGCCGGGCGACTGAGCCGGCCCTCACCGTCCGGGTCGACGAAGCCTGACAACTTACGGCGCGTCAATACACCAGATCGCGCTGGAAATCTAGTCCTTCAAATGGTTGTACGAGTCATCGGTGATGATTGTCACGCCTTGCAAGGTGTTCACAGGCTGTCTTGACCTGGACTTTTAGGAAACCATTATGTGAAAGTTTGGTGGTTCACCGTTATGTGGTGATCGCAGTTGAATCGGGGCGATGAGCCCTGTGTCTGGTATGCGAGCTTCTTCCACGCCAAGGCCCACACAGAGGGGTGTGCGACATCCTTGGAGGGCGGAGCTGCCGGGTATGGATGGTGGATGCCTCGTGGGTGGCTCGGACAACCCTGAAGCCGGAGCGCTGATCTCGGCGTACCGGTCTGCGGTTCCGACCGGCGCGAGGCAGCGCATCGTCCGCGGGGTGCCGACCCCGGTCCGCAAGGTCGTGAAGTCCTCGCTCACCGCCGCCGACTCCGTGCGCTCCGCCGCGGTGGTCTGGGCGATGGGGGGCAAGCGAAAGGCGCCCCGGCACAGCACCGCCTACAGCCAGCGGGTCGTCCGCGTCGGCCGCCGTCACATGCGTGCGCTGATGGTCGAGGGGGCGACGGACTGGGCTGCCCGCGCCCGCAACCTGAACATCGTGGTCTCCGTTCTGGAGGCGGCGGGCGTCGACTACTTCTGCGTGCGGGGCACGAACAGCGGGCTGCCCGCTGTCGCCGTTCCCGCCGCGTCCCGCCCGCTGGTCGAGGAACTGCTCCAGCTGGCCTTCGCGCAGGCCCCGGGCTATGTGGGACCCGCCGGCGGCAACGAGGCGCGGATGGAGCCCGGCGACGACGAGCGGTCATGGCGGCAGCTGCGCAAGAACAAGGTGCTGCGCGTCGCGTGGTACGTGTGCGACCCCACCCAGCAGTTGGTCTTCGGCGCGGCCACCGGATGCGACCTGGAGATGTGGACGGAGCGGGACGGGGAGCTGCGGGCTCCGCGCCCCAACCGGGTCATCGACGCGGTTCCGGTGAGGGCCCCGCGCAAGTCGGCGCCACAGAGCCTCTTCAGCCCCATTCCTCCTCCCTACCACACGGGGGACGCGAGGACCCTGGCCGAGTTCGCCGTGCCGCTCCCCGAGGACCACCAGTTCCCCATCGATGTCGTCTACACCTGGGTCGACGACTCCGACCCGGTCTGGCGGGCGTCGCGCGACCGTGTGCGCCGGGGGTTCTCCGCGGACGGACTGCACGAGCAGGCGGCGAACGACTCGCGGTACACCAGCCGTGACGAACTGCGTTACTCGCTGCGGTCGCTCCACCAGAACGCCCCCTGGGTGCGCAACATCTATCTCGTGACGGCGGGCCAGGCCCCGTCCTGGCTCCAGGCGCAGCACGCGAACCTCCGGGTGGTGGACCACCGGGAGATCTTCTCCGACGCCTCCGCCCTGCCGACGTTCAACTCGCATGCCATCGAGAGCCAGCTGCACCATATTCCGGGACTCTCGGAGTGCTTCCTCTACCTGAACGACGACGTGTTCTTCGGCCGGCCGGTGACACCTGGGCATTTCTTCCACCCGAACGGCATCACCAAGTTCTTCACCTCGCCCGCGCTGATACCGGGCGGCGCCGTCTCCTCGACCGACCTTCCGGTCAACGCCGCGGGCAAGAACAGCCGTTGGCTCATCGCGCAGAAATTCGGTACCGCCATATCCCAGAAGATGAAGCACACGCCGCATGCGCTCCGCAGGAGTGTGCTGCAGGAAATCGAGGAGACCTTCGCGGAGCAGCACGCCACCACCCAGCATTCACGTTTCCGTTCCCCTGGGGACGTGCCGATCGCCTCGTCGCTGCACCACTATTTCGCATACCACTCCGCCCGGGCCACGGTGGGGGACATCCAGTACCGGTACATCGACCTCTCGGCCGATCTGGCGGAGAGGCGCCTGAACACACTTCTCGCCAACCGGAACATGGACACCTTCTGCCTCAACGACACGGTGGAGTCGGCTGACCCGGAAGCGCAGCGGGACATGCTGAAACGTTTCCTCGAAGCGTATTTCCCGGTGCCCAGTCCTTATGAAACCGCGGAACACGGGAATGCCCTCGAGTCTGCGAGTGAGTTCCGGCGCACATGAATTCCTATGACGTCACACTGGTCGTGCCGGTCTACAACGTGGAGCAGTACCTCCAGGAGTGCCTGGACTCCATCGAGGCACAGACGGTGTTCGAGCGCTGCGAGGTCGTGCTCGTCGACAACGGCAGCACGGACGGCTCCTACCGGCTCTGCGCGGAGTTCGCCCGTCGGCACGCCAACACCACGGTGCTGGTACGCCACGGCGGCGGCGCCGGAGCGGCCCGCAACCTCGGCATGGACCGGGCGACCAGCCCGCGCATCACCTTCTGCGACTCCGACGACGTGCTTCCGCCCACCGCGCTCGAACGCATGCTGGACGCCTCCTCGGCCACGGGGGCCCAGGTCGTGGTGGGTGCGATGGAGACGTTCCCCAAGCCGACCAACTGGGCCTGGAAGGACCATTTCGGAAAGGGCGACCGGACGTTCGACAGCCTCGCCGAAATGCCCGAGCTGGTGCACAGCGCCAGTGCCTGCAACAAGCTCTTCGACCTTTCCTACCTGCGCTCCCACGGCATCCGCTTCGCCGAAGGCGTCCACTTCGAGGACGCCTACGTCGGCGTCTCCGCGCTCGTTCTCGCCACCCGGCTCGCCCTGGTCGACGCGTGTGTCTACCGGTACCGCAAGCGCGCCGCGGGGAACTCGACCATGGACGCGATCTGGACGCGGCGGCAGAACTACTGGGACCACCTCCAGCTCGTGGAGTACCTGCACCGGCTGGGCGAGGGCCTCCCGGAGAACTCGAAGGCCGTGCTCGACCTCTTCCTGGTACGGAGCTACCAGGGCTTCGCGCTCCGGGCGCCCGACCTCTTCCGAGGGGCGGAGCTGGAGGACATCTACTCGCGGTGTCGCGCGGTCTACTGGGGCGTCTCGCCCGACGTGATCGTCAGGGCCACCGCGGACGCCCGTCACCGCGTGGCCTACCTCGCCTTCCTCACCGGGGACTTCGGCCTGTTCGCGGATCGGGCGGCCAGGCTGCACAAGCTCTCCGTGCGTGACGGCCGTCCGTACCTCATCGGTGAGCTGCCGGACCAGCTGGCCCCGTTGGCGCAGGCCACGCCCTTCACCGCTCATCTGGAGCACGTTCGCCGGGTGCCGGGGACCGGGACGCTGCGGCTCTCCGGACGGTTCGAGGTCAGCGGCATGCCCATGGTCCGGCCCCTGGCGGGGCACCTCGGCCTGCGTGTCCGGGGGAGCCGCCTCAGCGTCCCCGCCACGCAGATCCGCCGGCGGGACCTGAAGAACACCCGGCCCGACACGGAATGGGGCGGCTTCACCGCCGACCTGCCCCTCGACGCTCTGCGGAAGGGTGTCCACGACCTCGAATTCGTCATCGACTCCGAGGGCGGCCAGGCGGTCACCCCGTGCCTGGTCGCCGCCGGCTATCTGCGCGGGGCGCGCGTGGTCGAGCACGGCGGAACACGGGTCGTGCCGCACTGGAAAGGGAAGAACCGGGCGATCCTGATGGTCTCCGGCACGGCGCGCCGGCTCGCCCGCGGTATCCCGGGCAGTCTCCTCGTCAAGGACGCCAAGCATGTGCTGCGCCGTCGGCCGTTCTGGAAGCAGCGCCTGCTGCGGCTGTTCACGAAGCCGCTGAAGCCGCTGTTCCTCGGCCGGGACATCTGGTTGTTCGGAGAGCGGGGCGACACCGCGCAGGACAACAGCTGGCACCTGTTCCGGCACGCGCGCACCGCGGGCAAACGGCGCGGGGCGTACTACGTCATCCGGGCGGGCAGCCCCGACCGGGTCCGTCTGGCGGGGCTCGGGCACATCGTCGCCCACAGCTCCTGGAAGCACAAGCTGTTGATGTTGCACGCGTCCGTGCTGGTCAACGCCTACGACATCGACACCTACATGCTGCCCGACGGCTGGGACCGGACCCGCTACCTCAAGCATCTGAACTGGCGCGTGGGTGCCCGCCGGGTCTTCCTGCAGCACGGTGTGACGGACAAGGACGTCAGCAAGGGCCTGCACCGCAACCGCACGGGCGTCGACCTCATCCTCGCGGTGAGCCGGCGCGAGGGGCGGTTCCTGTCGGAGGAGCTCGGCTACGAGGGGCAGGTGGGGGTCGTCGGCTTCCCCCGCTTCGACGCGCTGGTCCCCGAGCGCGGCGGGCGCACCATCTTGTTCATGCCGACGTGGCGCGCCTATCTGACCGTCGCCTCGTACAGCCGTGACGGCGGCGGACGCGAGATGCGACAGGCCATGCGCGACCGGTTCCTCGCCTCCAGCTACCGGGATTTCATGGTCCGTTTCCTGAACGACCCGGAACTGCTGGCCGCCCTGGACCGGTACGACTACACACTGCAATTCCTGCCGCACTACGAAATGCGCGCGATGGTCGGGGAGATCGTGCCGGAACGCGACCGGGTCCGGGTCATCGACCAGAACGAGGTCAGTGTGCAGGAGGCCATGCGGCGCTGCGATCTCTTCGTCACGGACTGGTCGTCCACCGCCTTCGACGTCGCATACCTCGGAACTCCCCTGGTGTACGCACAGTTCGATGCCGAGGAGTACTGGGACGGGCATTACCAGAAGGGCTATTTCGATGCCCGCCGGGACGGATTCGGGCCGGTCGGTGAAACCGTCGAAGAGGTCGTGGGTGAAGTGGTCCGCTACATGCGGGGAGGGTGTGAGAGAGAGCCCGGGTATCTGCGGCGGGTGGAGAATTTCTTCGAGTACCGGGACCAGCAGAACAACGTGAGGGCGTCGGAAGCGATCGATCGTCTCGTTCGGGAGTTGAATCATTGATGTGGTGTGCCAGGAGGAAGTATGTCCCAAGCCAGCCGTGACGTGACGGTCGTCGTTCCGTTCCGTGATGTCCAGAACTTCTTCGCCGAGTTCCTGGAGTCGGTGGCCGCGCAGACCGCCTTCGCGCGCGCCCATGTGATTCTCGTCGACAACGGCAGCAGTGACCGGTCGGTGGAGATCGCGAGCGAATTCGCCGGCCGGTACGCCAACGTCGACCTGGTCTCGCAGCCCCAGGGCCGGGCCGGCGACGCGCGCAACATGGGCATGGACATGGCCTCGACGCCGTACATCGTCTTCTGGGACGCCGACGACGTCGTGCCCGAGCGCTCCCTGGAAGTGCTCCGGAACACCATCATCAAAACCAGGGCCACGATCGTCGTGGGCCGCGAGAAGCATGTCCCGAAGCCGGTCAAGGCGCCGTGGCACAAGTACTTCGGCAAGAACGTCAAAACGGTGAGCAGCGTCGTCGACATCCCCGACCTGATCCACTCGGCGTCCTGCTGGAACAAGATCTTCGACCTCGACCTGCTGCGCTCCCAGGGCATCCGGTTCGGTGCCGGCACCGCCTTCGAGGACGCCTATGTGTCGCTGCCCGCGCTGCTGCTCTCGGAGCGCATCGCACTGGTCGACGCCCCCGTCTACGAGTACCGCAGGCGCGGTGACGGCTCCTCCGTCATGGACACCATCTGGGACCTCCCGCAGAACTATGCCGATCAGCTGATGATGCTGGAGTACCTCGCGGGTATGCGTCAGGGGCTCACGCCGTACCAGCAGGAGACGCTGGAACGGTTCCTCATCCGCAGCATGCAGGGCTTCCTGCTGAGGGCGCCGCGGATCTTCGGCGAAGCCGACTGCCGGAAGCTCTTCGAGCGCTGTCGCACGCTCTACTGGGGAATCACCTCGGAGCAGTTCGCCCGGAGCACGCACGACACCAGGCACCGGCTCCCCTATCTCGCGCTGCACTTCGCGGACTTCGACCTCTTCTACCGTCCGGCCTCCGTCCTCGGCTCGGTCTTCGGCCGGGAAGGGGATCTCTACGTCGACTACCCGGGGACGTCCTGGGGACTGCCGCTCACGAAGGTCACGTCCGTTCCGGCCCGGATCGAGGGAGTCTCCGCCGGCGAGGGCGGGACGGTGGTGCTCCACGGCCGCTTCTCGGTCAACGGGATCCCCGACGAACTGCTCGCCAAGCTCGAACTGCAGGTCTGGTTCGAGCGGAGCGGCAAGACCCTTCCGGCGGTGAACCACGGGCAGGGCCACGACCAGCCGGGCCAGGAGGGGGCCCTCTTCAGCGTCGCCGTCGACCCCCGGGAGTTCCCGGCCGGCTCCTTCCCCGTGCGTCTGGTGCTGTGCACCCGGGGCAGGGACGTCTCGCGCCCCTGCGCCGTCTCCCCGGCCCTGTCCCAGCAACCGCCCGTCAACGGATTCCACGGTTTCGCGCGCATCACCGCCGACGGCGGGAACGCCCAACTCGTCATCGAGTCCACCCAGCACTGATCACGATCCGCTCCAGAAATGGGGTATTCGGCAGGAAACAGGAGTTATAGGTGTTCGATCCCCTCTACGACGTCGCCGTCGTCGTCCCCATCTTCAACGTGGAGAGATATCTCCAGGAATGCCTGGACTCACTGGCCCGCCAGACGATGTTCGAGCGCTGCCAGGTGGTCCTGGTCGACAACGGCAGCAGTGACGGCTCGCCCGCCATCGCCGCGGAATTCGCCGCGCGGTATCAGAACGTGTGGGCGTTCGTACATCCCGAGGGAAAGGCCGGCGGGGCCAGGAACGCGGGAATGGAACTGGTCAGCGCCCGCTACATCACGTTCTGCGACTCCGACGACGTGCTTCCCGAGGACGCCCTGGAAACCATGTGGCGGACCGCGGTCAAGGAGCGCGTGCCGCTCACCATCGGACGGATGGAGACGTTCCCGGAGGAGACCAACTGGCCCTGGCTCCGCTACTTCGGGAAGCAGGTCCAGGTACATCCCGGAATCGAGAACATCCCGGAGATGATCCACGGCGGAAGCGCCTGCCACAAGCTCTTCGACGTCGAGTTCATCCGCGCGAACAACATCCGGTTCCGCGAGGGCGTGCACTTCGAGGACGCGTTCTTCTCGGTTCCCGCCATGCTGCTCGCGGACCGCATCGCGATGGTGCCGAGCACGGTCTACCGGTACCGCAAGCGCGCCGCCGAGGACTCCACGATGGACAAGTTGTGGGAGCGCACGGAGAACTACTGGGACCACCTCCTTCTGGAGGAGTACCTGATGACGCTCCGCCCCCGTCTCTCCGGCCACCGGCAGGAGGTCCTCAACCGGTTCCTGGTGCGCAGCTACCAGGGTTTCGCCCTCCGCGCGCCGCAGGCCCTGCCCGAGGAGGAGCTGTTCCGGCTCTTCCAGCGGGCCCGCGCGGTCTACACGCTGGTGCCACCCGACGCGGTCCTGGCCTCCACCCACGACACCCGCCACCGGGTGCCGTTCCTGGCGATGTACATGAACTGGTACGAGCTCTTCGCGCGCCCGGGGCAGACGATCAGTGGTGTGTACGGGCGGGGCGGAGACCTCTATCTCGATGTCGCGGTGCCGAGCGCGCTGCTCCCGCTGACGAAGATCTCCTCCACCAGCGTGCACGTGGAACGGATCCAGGCGGATGCAGAGTCCGGTGGGATCATTGTGGCCGGCCGGTTCGTGCTCAACGGACTCCCCATGAGCGAGGCCATGCGCAATCCCCTGCAGCTGTGGGTGGAGAAGAGCGGTCAGATGGTGCCCGCGCGACAGGTGTGGCGCAGTGACCTGCTGGCGACGCGTGACGATCTCGCCTGGGGCGGATTCGAGGCGGTCGTCCCGGCACACGCCCTCAAGGACGGTGAGTTCCCGCTGAAGCTGGTGTTCTGCACCTCCGGCCGTGATGTCTCGCGCCCGTGCATGATCACCACCGCGATGCTGCGCAGCGCCCGTCCCATGAAGATCGCGGACCGCTACGTCCTTCCGCTGGCGAAGGGCAAGGACAACGCCGTACTGGTCGTCCGGGAGGCGCAGGGCCGGAACGGGGACAAGGCCTGGGAGGAGTTCCTCGTGGGCCTGGACCAGGAGCAGAAGAAGCGCAAGGCGCCCTTCTGGCGTGCCCGCGCCATCCGGCGGGCCACGCTCCGGTTCTTCCGCCGCAAGGAGATCTGGCTGATCGGCGAGCGCAAGGACACCGCACAGGACAACAGCCTGCACCTGTTCACGTATCTGCGTAAGCACGAGCGCCGCCGCAAGGCCTACTACATCATCGAGAAGGGCAGCGCGGACCGGGCCAAGCTGAAGCGCCTGGGGAACGTGGTGGCGCACAGCTCCTGGAAGCACAAACTGCTGATGCTGCACGCGTCGCTGCTCATCAACGCCTACGACATCGACTCGTACATGCTTCCCGACGGCTGGGACCGCACGAAGTACCTCAAGCACCTCAACTGGCGCGTCGGGGCCCGCCGGGTCTTCCTCCAGCACGGGGTCACCGACGAGGACGGCAGCAAGGCCCTGCACCGCAACCGGACCGGTGTGGACCTGGTGTTCGCGACCAGTGACCGGGAGGCCCAGTACTTCTCCGAGCACATGCACTACGGGGACCAGGCCAAGGCACTGGGCTTCCCGCGCTTCGACGCGCTGCAGCCGGACCGCGGCCGGCGGCGTGTCCTGCTGATGCCCACCTGGCGCAAGTACCTCACCATCCCCTCCTACCTCCAGCAGGACGGCGCGGACCAGGACGCCGTCGACGAGATCTTCCGGGAGTCGACCTACCGGGAGTTCATGGTGCAGCTGCTGCGCCACCCGAAGCTGATGGAGGCGCTGGAGTACTACGACTACGTGCTCGACTTCCTTCCGCACTACGAGATGCGGAACATGGTCGACGGGGTCGTCCCGGACCACCCCCGAGTGCAGCGCCTGGACCAGACGAAGGTCAGTGTCCAGACGGCCCTGCGCCAGTGCGACCTGTTCATCACGGACTGGTCCTCGGTCCACTTCGACATGGCCTATCTCGGCACGCCGCTCGTCTACGCCAGGTTCGATCCGGACGAGTACTGGGCCAAGCACGCCAGAAAGGGGTACTTCGAGGCGGCGTACGACGGGTTCGGACCGGTGTGCGGCAACGTGGAGGAAGTGGTGACCGAAGTGATCCGCTACCTCGGCAACGGGTGCAAGCGCGAGCCGGAGTACGACTACCGGGCGCGTGCGTTCTTCGCCTTCGAGGACCGCGGCAACTGCGCCCGCGCGACGGCCGCGATCGCGGAGCTCGCGGCAACGGACGTGTGAGGCACCGCCTCACCGGCCGCGGCGCAGTGTCACCGTACCGATCAGGGCCCGGTGGTCTGAGCAGCGGCGCGCGCCGCGGCACGAGGCCGGTACGGCCAGGGAGTCCGCCGTGTACGCGCCGCTGATCCGGTCGGCGCGTACGAAGAGGTAGTCGAGCTTGACACCGCTGCCGCACGGCCCGGGGCGGGCCGCGGGCACGGAGAAGGTCCGCTCGCCGTGCCCGGCGCAGTGCCCGCGGTCCGCGTCGTCCAGTTCGCGGTGCGCACCCCGCCCGGCGTGGTCCGTGGGGCGGTCGACGGACGGCGCGTACATCCGGTCCATGCGGGTGTGGTGTGGCTGGGCGTTGAAGTCACCGGCCACCAGATAGGACCGGCCGGCCGTGGCGAAGGCGTCGAGCCGTGCCCGGACGGCGGCGATCTGACGCCCGTTGGGCGAGCCGTCCCTTCCCGGGAAGGCACGGGGCGTCAGATGGGTGGCGCAGAAGGTCACCTGTGGACGGTCGGCGAGCGGCGCGCACAGCAGCGCCCGGCGCTCCGCCGTGCCGTCGGACGGCAGGACGTAGGTCTTCGCCGGTCCCAGCGGCCACTTGCTGAACAGGGCGATCCCGTACGGCTCGGAACCCCGGCACAGCCCCTTGCGGGGTTTCAGCGTGGCCGTGAACCGGGAGAAGTTGCCTCGGTCGGCCGGCCAGCCGGCTCCGCGGAGCCACTCCTGAACCGCCTCGTACTGCCCGCGGCACACCTCGTTGAGTGAGACCAGGTCGGAGTCGCGGTTGAGGACCGAGGAGACCAGGGCGCCGACGAGCCCGTCGGAGACGGAGCCGCGGTGCAGGGTGTTCCCCGCGATGTTCCAGTGCCAGAGCCGGTACGGGGCGTCCGCGGCGAGCGAGGCGGAGGCGTACGGCGGGGCCGCGTACGGGGTGGTGCCCAGGAGCACGGCCGTGGTGAGCAGGAACGGCAGCACGAGGATCCGCCCGGTGCGTATGCGGCGCCACTTGCCGACACGACGGCGAAGGGCCGGCGGCTGATGGCCGGGTCTCACCGGCGCACCGCCCGCGGCCCCACACAGGTCGCGCCCAGCTCACCCACCCTGTGCCTGAGCGCACGGTCGGCGGTGACCACGACCACGGGCTGCTCGGCCCGCTCCACCAGGGCCACGATGTGATCGTCCCCGCTGCCGGCCGCCGACTCGACGCGTACGCCGGGGACGGACTCCACGCCCCGGGCGGCCCCCTCGACCACCAGCACCACATCGGCACCGGTCCGCTCGGCGTGGTCCAGCAGGAGGTCGCGCAGCCGCTCGGCCGCACCCCGCCGGTCCCGCCACCAGCCGTCCGGTACGGATCCGACGACGTTGGCCCCGTCGACCACCAGCAGTTCCCTCATGCGGACCAGGGTCGCACGTGACGCCCGACGGCTTCCGCGTGAGGGGGATCGCGTGTGCTGGTGCGGAGCGCTCGGGCGGGCACGCTCGCCACGCCCGCCTCCAGGAACCGCTTCCCGTTCACCCGCTCCGGCACGCCCTCGCGGTCCGGGCACGGTGTGATGCCGCCCAGGTGGAAGGGCCGGCCGGTGCCGGTGGTCGGGCGGAGGCCGGTGTCCGGGGCCTCGGCGACGACGCCCTCGTCGGGCATCGGGCCGCAAGGAGATCCGGCCGATCGGTGAGCGCGAGGACACCGCACGGGACGACAGCCCGCACCTGTTCCCGTGCCGGCGTGAGCGCGAGCGTCGCCGTGAGGCCTACCGCACCGTCCGGAGGGGAGCGGTGCCCACGCGGTGATCGGGCCGGCATGGACGGGGCGCCGGATGTGAGGAATCCTCACGAGGAAAGATCTTCACACGACCACCTCGAACGGGGAGAGCACATGACAGTGGGACGAAGGGTGTTCCTCGGGGCCTTCACCGCGGGCGCCGTCACCGTTGCCACCGGATCGGAGGCGGCCGCCGACGGCGAGTACACCCTGTACACCTCACCGGCCCAGTTCTACGGCTCGTCGACGACGGCGCACACGGTCACCATCAACCACAAGGCGTCGTCTGGGGACACCGCGGCGCTGAACGTCACCTCGGACAACCCGGCCACCTCGGCCATGTACCTGACCGGCGTGGAGACCTCGCGCGGGACGCTGAAGATATCCCACAAGGGCTACGCCGACGGTTCGGACCCGGGGGCCTCCGGACTCTCGATCGATCTCAGGACCTCGGGGACAGCCGCGCAGGGCATCTTCGTCACCGCGACCGACGGCCCGACCAAGGGATCCCTGATCGTCCTGCGGAACAACCCGGGCGTGGACGACTTCGTGGTCAAGGGCACGGGCCGGACGGGCATCGGCATCGGCCGCGGTGACACGCCCCAGTCCCAGCTCCACGTGGTCGCGGCGGCCGGCGCCCCGTCCGCGATCCTCGCCGAGGGCGCGGTGCGGCTCGCGGACGTCGACGCCGTACCGACCAACGCACCGGCCTTTGCCGGCGGCGGTTCCCTCTACGCCCAGGACGGCAAGCTGTTCTGGAAGGGCGGCGACGGCACGCCCAAGCAGCTGGCCTGAGGGGGACGATCGTGCAACTGACCCCCGAGGAACTGATCTCCGAGTTCCACGACGCCGTCATGGAGCTGTACTTCGCCCGTAAGCGCATCGCCGCCCTGGAGGCGGAGAACGCCGAGCTGAGGGCGCGGCTCGAAGCGGCCGAGAAGACCGGCGCATGACGAAGAGGGCCTCCGCGCACCGCGGAGGCCCTCCTCAGTCGCGTACGACCGTCACGCCGGGACCGAGGCCACCCCGGCCTCCAGGAACCGCTTCCCGTTCACCCGCTCCGACACGCCCTCGCGGTCCAGGTACGGCGTGATGCCGCCCAGGTGGAAGGGCCAGCCGGCGCCGGTGATCAGGCAGAGGTCGATGTCCTGGGCCTCGGCGACGACGCCCTCGTCGAGCATCAGGCCGATCTCCTGGGCCACCGCGTCCAGGACGCGGGCGCGGACCTGCTCCTCGGTGAGGACGGTGTCGCCCTGCTTCAGCAGCGCGGCGACCTCCGGGTCCAGCTCGGGCTTGCCGCTGTCGTAGACGTAGAAGCCGCGCTTGCCCGCCTCGACGACCGCCTTGAGGTTCGGGGAGACCGTGAAGCGCTCCGGGAACGCCCGGTTGAGGGTCTCGGAGACGTGCAGGCCGATCGCGGGACCGACCAGCTCCAGCAGGACCAGCGGGGACATCGGCAGACCGAGCGGCTCCACCGCCTTCTCCGCGACCTCGACCGGCGTGCCCTCGTCGATCACGTTCTGGATCTCGCCCATGAAGCGGGTCAGGATGCGGTTGACCACGAACGCCGGGGCGTCCTTGACCAGCACCGCGGTCTTCTTCAGCTTCTTGGCGACGCCGAACGCCGTGGCCAGCGAGGCCTCGTCCGTCTGCTCGCCGCGGACGATCTCCAGCAGCGGGAGGATCGCGACCGGGTTGAAGAAGTGGAAGCCGACGACCCGCTCGGGGTGCTTCAGCTTCGACGCCATCTCCGTCACGGAGAGGGACGAGGTGTTGGTGGCGAGGATCGCGTGCGCCGGGGCGACCGCCTCGACCTCCGCGAACACCTTCTGCTTGACGCTCATCTCCTCGAACACGGCCTCGATGACGAAGTCCGCGTCCGTGAAGCCCTCGGCCTTGTCCAGGACACCGGAGACCAGGGCCTTCAGCCTGTTGGCCTTGTCCTGGTTGATCCGGCCCTTGCCGAGCAGCTTGTCGATCTCGGCGTGGACGTAGCCCACACCCTTGTCGACGCGCTCCTGGTCGATGTCGGTCAGTACGACCGGCACCTCCAGGCGACGCAGGAAGAGCAGCGCGAGCTGGGAGGCCATCAGGCCGGCGCCGACCACGCCCACCTTGGTGACCGGGCGGGCCAGCGACTTGTCCGGGGCGCCGGCCGGGCGCTTGCCGCGCTTCTGCACCAGGTTGAAGGCGTAGATGCCGGAGCGCAGTTCGCCGCCCATGATGAGGTCGGCGAGCGCCCGGTCCTCGGCGTCGTAGCCCTTCTGCAGGTCGCCGTCCTTGGCGGCGGCGATGATGTCGAGGGCACGGTAGGCGGCCGGGGCGGCGCCGTGCACCTTGGAGTCGGCGATGAACCGGCCGCGCGCGACGGCCTGGTCCCAGGCCTCACCGCGGTCGATCACCGGACGCTCGACGACGATCTCGCCCTTGAGGACGGACGCCGTCCAGATCAGCGACTGCTCCAGGAAGTCCGCGCCCTCGAAGATCGCGTCCGCGATGCCGAGTTCATGGACCTGCGCGCCCTTGAGCTGCTTGTTCTGGTTGAGGCTGTTCTCGATGATCACCGAGACGGCCTTGTCGGCGCCGATCAGGTTCGGCAGCAGCGTGCAGCCGCCCCAGCCGGGCACCAGGCCGAGGAAGACCTCGGGGAGGGAGAAGGCGGGCAGGGCCGCCGACACCGTGCGGTACGAGCAGTGCAGGCCGATCTCGACGCCGCCGCCCATCGCCGCGCCGTTGTAGTACGCGAAGGTCGGCACGGCCAGCTTCGCCAGCCGCTTGAAGACGTCGTGGCCGCCCTTGCCGATGGCCAGCGCGTCCTCGTGCCGCTTCAGCAGCTCGACGCCCTTGAGGTCGGCGCCGACGGCGAAGATGAACGGCTTGCCGGTGACGCCGACGCCGACGATGTCGCCGTCGGCGGCCTCCTTCTCGACCTGGTCGATCGCGGCGTCGATGTTCGCCAGCGACTGCGGGCCGAGGGTGGTCGGCTTGGTGTGGTCGTGACCGTTGTCGAGGGTGATCAGGGCGAAGCGCCCGGCACCCGACGGCAGGTCGAAGTGGCGTACGTGCGCGCTGGTGACGACCTCGCCGGGGAACAGCTCGGCCGCACCCTTCAGCAGCTCTGCGGTGGTGGTGCTCACTTGTCCCCCTCGAAGTGCGGGTTCTCCCAGATGACCGTCGCGCCCATGCCGAAGCCGACGCACATGGTGGTCAGGCCGTAGCGGACGTTCGGCTGTTCCTCGAACTGGCGGGCCAGCTGCGTCATCAGACGGACGCCGGAGGAGGCCAGCGGGTGGCCGAAGGCGATGGCGCCGCCGTACTGGTTGACGCGCTCGTCGTCGTCGGCGATGCCGTAGTGGTCCAGGAAGGCGAGGACCTGGACGGCGAAGGCCTCGTTGATCTCGAACAGACCGATGTCGGAGATGGACAGGCCGGCCTGGGCCAGGGCCTTCTCCGTGGCCGGGATCGGGCCGTAGCCCATGACCTCGGGCTCCACACCCGCGAAGGAGTAGGAGACCAGGCGCATCTTGACCGGGAGGCCGTTCTCGCGGGCGAAGTCCTCGCTCGCGATGAGCGAGGCGGTGGCGCCGTCGTTCAGACCGGCCGCGTTGCCGGCGGTGACCCGGCCGTGGACGCGGAACGGGGTCTTCAGGCCGGAGAGGTTCTCCAGGGTGGTGCCGGGACGCATCGGCTCGTCGGCGGTGACCAGGCCCCAGCCGGTCTCGCCGGCCTCGGCGTTGGTGCGGCGTACGGAGACCGGGACCAGGTCGGCCTGGATCTTGCCGTTGGCGTACGCCTTGGCGGCCTTCTCCTGGGAGCGGACCGCGTACTCGTCGGCGCGCTGCTTGGTGATCTGCGGGTAGCGGTCGTGCAGGTTCTCCGCGGTCATGCCCATGAACAGGGCGGACTCGTCGACCAGCTTCTCGCTCACGAAGCGCGGGTTGGGGTCCACGCCCTCGCCCATCGGGTGGCGGCCCATGTGCTCGACACCGCCCGCGATGGCGACGTCGTACGCGCCGAAGGCGACGGAGCCGGCCACCGTGGTGACGGCGGTCAGGGCGCCGGCGCACATGCGGTCGATGGAGTAGCCCGGGACCGAGGTGGGCAGGCCCGCGAGGATGCCGGCCGTGCGGCCGATGGTCAGGCCCTGGTCGCCGATCTGCGTGGTCGCGGCGATGGCGACCTCGTCGATCTTCTTCGGGTCGAGACCGGGGTTGCGGCGCAGCAGCTCCCGGATCGCCTTCACGACGAGGTCGTCGGCGCGGGTCTCGTGGTAGATGCCCTTCGGGCCCGCCTTGCCGAACGGGGTACGGACGCCGTCGACGAAGACGACGTCCCTGACGGTACGAGGCACGATGGCTCTCCTCCAGGGTGCGGGACGCTGAGCGCTTGCTTACGGGTCATGCTACTTGTGGGTAACGTGACTGCACAGTCCCGTCGGCTGGAGCGGTGAACATCACACGTCCGGCGGCGTCCGGTGAGGGGTCTTCCGCCCCCGCCGCCCCTTCCCGTCCCGAACCCGGGGGCGCTGCCCCCGGACCCCCGCTCCTCAAGCGCCGGAGGGGCTGGAATCGGCGGAGGTGCTGCCCCGGGCCCCCGGCTCCTGAAACGCCGGAGGGGCTGGGGCTCAGCCCCTCCGGGAGGTCACGGCGGGGCCGTGGAGCCCCGTGGGGTCAGGACCGGGGTCGGCACGGGGTGCGACCCCGGCCCCTCCCCGGTGATGACGCCGAACAGCGTCCGCGCCACCTCCGCCCCGAAGCCGTGGATGTCGTGACTCATCGCCGACAGCGTCGGATGCGTCAGCCGGCACAGCTGCGAGTCGTCCCACGCCAGCAGCGACACGTCGTCCGGGACCCGCAGCCCCATCTCCGCCGCCACCGACAGCCCCGCCACCGCC
>NZ_NCTE01001096.1:0-1110 GCF_002114215.1 Streptomyces sp. 13-12-16
CAGCCGCCACGCCGCCGCCACCAGCTCCGCGCGGTGCGCGGCGTCCGTGACGTCCCCGGGCAGCGCCGTCACGCGCGTGCCGTGCGCCGACACCAGCCCCGCCGCCTCCGCCAGGGGCACCGGACTCCGCGCGTCCAGCACCAGATCCCAGCCGCGCTCCGCCAGCGCCAGGGCGAGCGCCTCCCCGAGCCCCTTCGAAGCCCCCGTGATGATCGCAACCGGCATGACAACCGTCCCCTCGTCCTCGGCCGCCGCTCGATCGGCGTGCCCCCAACCTAGGGACCGGCCCGCCGCCACCGCCTCGGGCCCGGGACGCAACGCCCCGGGGCCCTTCGCCCTACGCCACCGACCCCGGTCCCGCGGTCCTACGCCCCGGCTGGGACGGCGGGACCTCCGACCTAGGTCCCGCGGCCCGCCCGACGGCCGCCACACGTCCGATCCCACCGTCACCGCCCGCCGGTACCGTGAGGACATGAGCCACGGCCCCCGGTCCGGCCTCGCCGCGGTGAGCTCCGCGTTGCTGGCCATGAGCAGGCACCTCGAGGTGCGCGACGTCCTCAAGACGATCGTCGCCTCGGCACGCGAACTCCTCGACGCGCAGTACGCCGCGCTCGGCGTGCCCGACGACCACGGCGGCTTCGCCCAGTTCGTGGTCGACGGCGTCAGCGACGACGAGTGGAAGGCCATCGGCCCCCTCCCGCGCCGGCACGGCATCCTCGCCGCGATGCTCGACGAGGCCGCCCCGCAGCGCCTCGCCGACGTGCGCCGGGACCCCCGCTTCGAGGGCTGGCCCAGCGCCCACCCCGAGCTGGCCGACTTCCTCGGCCTGCCCGTCCGCGACGGCGACGAGGTCCTCGGCGCCCTGTTCCTGGCCAACAAGAGGTGCCCCAAGCCCGAGGGCGCCTGCGGCTTCACCGAGGACGACGAGGAACTGCTCGGCATCCTCGCCCAGCACGCCGCGATCGCCCTGACCAACGCCCGGCTCTACGAACGCAGCCGCGAACTGACCATCGCCGAGGAACGCTCCCGCCTCGCCCACGAGCTCCACGACGCCGTCAGCCAGAAGCTCTTCTCCCTGCGGCTCACCGCCCAGGCCGCCGCCCGCCTCGT
>NZ_NCTE01001096.1:1241-2890 GCF_002114215.1 Streptomyces sp. 13-12-16
GCCAAGGGCGAACTCCAGCAGGTCGCCGCCCTGGCCGCCGAGGCCGCCGACGAACTGCGCGCGGCGGTCGTCGAGCTGCGCCCCGCGGCCCTCGACGAGGACGGCCTCGTCGCCACCCTGCGCACCCAGATCCAGGTCCTCGACCGCGCCCACACCGCGCGCGTGACCTTCACCGGGCACGGCGTGCGCGCCCTGCCCGCCGCCCAGGAGGAGGCGGTGCTGCGCGTCGCCCAGGAGGCACTGCACAACGCGCTGCGGCACTCCGGCGGCGACCACGTCGACGTCACCCTGGACCGCCGGGGCGGCGGAGCGGTCCTGCGGGTCAGCGACGACGGCGGCGGCTTCGACCCGCGGATCGTCCGCCGCGCGGGCCGTCATCTGGGCCTGGTCTCCATGCGGGACCGGGCGAGCGGGGTCGGCGGCAGGCTGACCGTGGAATCGGCGCCCGGCAAGGGCACCACGATCGAGATGGAGGTCCCCGGTGGCTGACGCAATCAAGGTGCTGCTGGTCGACGATCACCAGGTGGTACGCCGGGGGCTGCGCACCTTCCTCGAGGTGCAGGACGACATCGAGGTCGTCGGCGAGGCCGCGGACGGCGCCGAAGGGGTCGCCCTGGCGGGGGAGCTGGGACCCGACGTCATCCTCATGGACGTCAAGATGCCCGGCATGGACGGCGTGGACGCGCTGCGCCGGCTCCGTGAACTGGACCACCCCGCGCGCGTGCTGATCGTCACCAGCTTCACCGAGCAGCGCACGGTCGTCCCCGCCCTTCGCGCGGGCGCCGCCGGTTACGTGTACAAGGACGTCGACCCCGACGCGCTCGCCGGAGCCATCCGCTCCGTGCACGCCGGGCACGTCCTGCTCCAGGCGGAGGTGGCCGGCGCGCTGCTGTCCCAGGAGGAGACGGGCTCGGGCACGGGACGCGCGGGCTCCCTCACCGAACGGGAGCGCGAAGTGCTCGGGCTCATAGCGGACGGCCGCGCCAACCGGGAGATCGCCCGCGCCCTGGTGCTCTCCGAGAAGACCGTGAAGACCCACGTCTCGAACATCCTGATGAAACTCGACCTGGCGGACCGCACGCAGGCCGCCCTGTGGGCCGTGCGCCACGGTCTGAGCGGCTGACCCGTGACGCCTCGGACCGGCCGGAAGGTTCCCCTCCGATCCGAGATTCATACCGTAGTGGGAATGTCCCTCGGATGGCCGTATCCATTGCCGGTACCGGCCGTTCTCCAGTGCACGCCGCGGCGCCTGCCGCGGCCATCGCAAGGAGGGCTCGGAAAGTGAAGAACCTGAAGAAGGCAGCGGCCGTGACGATGGTGGCCGGCGGTCTGCTCGCGGCCGGTACGGGGATGGCCTCCGCCACCGACGGCAGCCACGCCGACGGCACGGCCGTGGGCTCCCCGGGCGTCGTCTCCGGCAATGTCGTCCAGGTCCCGGTCGACGTCCCGGTCAACGTGTCCGGCAACAGCATCAACGTCATCGGCGTCCTGAACCCGGCCTTCGGCAACACCGCCGTCAACCACTGACGCGCACCCGCCCCAGCCCCGGCCGCCCGCCCCCACCGAGCGCCGGGGCTCGGCGCTGTCCCGACACATGCCGCATAACTGCGGACAGCCGTACCACCCCCGACGTAACTGCGGGCAATCGT
>NZ_NCTE01001097.1 GCF_002114215.1 Streptomyces sp. 13-12-16
CGGGGCTGG
Organism: Streptomyces sp. 13-12-16; assembly: GCF_002114215.1. Taxonomy (GTDB): domain Bacteria; phylum Actinomycetota; class Actinomycetes; order Streptomycetales; family Streptomycetaceae; genus Streptomyces. The sequence goes on from NZ_NCTE01001097.1 coordinate 10, forward strand.
TCCTGGGAGCCACCCGCGCGCTCCGCAGCCGGGCCGGGGGCGCCTGGGCCGCCGGTGGCTGGATGCTCGTCGTCGTCCTGCTCACCACCAGCCGTCCGGAGGGCGACTTCCTGTTCGCCGCGGGCGGCGGCTCCTACCTCTTCCTCCTCGGCGGTATCGCCATGGCTGTGATCTGCGCCACCCTCGTCTCCGGGAGGCAACCGGACGGCCCTCCCGTCCGACTTGGCAAGTGACGTACCACTTCGCCGCGTCATGGGCGTGCGGGTCCGGTGTGGGTTTCCCCGGCGGTACTGGGATACGGGCCGGACATGGCCAGTAAGGTGGTGCGCGCCGCCGAGCCTCCCTCGAACCCTCGGCTTCGCCCGAGCTGGGAGGACTCCCACCGTGAGGTCGTGACGGGCGGCGGAGCCAACCGGGAGAACCTGCCTTGAGTCGTGAAACTGACACTCCGTCCTCCGGGCCCAACGGGCGCGGCGGAGCCGCCTACCCGTCGGGCACGCCGCCCTACGGGATTCCGGCGATTCCGGACGAGGGTACGGACGCGGGCCGTTCGGCCGCGCGGCCGGAGGAACGCAAGACCGAGACCACGCTGACGACGCGGATCCGCATCAACATCCCCGGATCGCGGCCCATTCCGCCGGTCGTCGTGCGCAAGCCCGTCACGGACGCGGAGGGCAAGGGCGGTACCACCGACGCCGAGGCGGCGGCGCCGTCCCCGGCTCCGGCCGCCGACGTGGCCGAGCCTCCCGCCCAGCCCGCACAGCCCGACCGGTCCGACCGGCCGGCGGCCGAGGAGAAGCCGGCCAGCGACTGGTTCGCGCCGCGCAAGTCGGGCGGGGGCAAGGGC
>NZ_NCTE01001098.1 GCF_002114215.1 Streptomyces sp. 13-12-16
CCCCGGGTGGGCGAGTGCGCGGCCGACGGCGACCCCGTCGCCGTGGCGGTGCTGCGGGCCGCGGCCCGGCACATGGCCGGCTCCGCCGCGGCCGTGTGTCCGGCGTCGGGCGAGCCCGTGGTCGGTCTCACCGGTGGTCTGTTCCGGATGGGTGCCGTGCTGCTCGGTCCCCTGGACGAGGAGCTGGCCGAGCGGCTGCCGGGGGCGCGGCGGATCATGGCCGAAGGGGACCCCCTGCACGGTGCGGTCCGCATCGCGGAGGACCTCACCGCCGGCTCGTTCACCCTCCCGGGCGACGAGAAGATGCTGTGTGTGACGGGTCCGGCAGGTGAGGACGTCACCCGCGCGGCCGACGTCCGTACGTAACTCATCAGACAAAACCGGACGGATACCGCTCACCCGCACCCTCCCCGAACAGGGGAGCCCGGGAAACCACTAACATGCGGCAACATGAGCACCCCCACTGGGCCCGCGTCCGGCCTGCCAGTACGAATGCCGCGCCCCCGTCAGCCCGGACGGCACCGCCGTCCCGAGCCGCTGGTGGCTCCCGAGGACGCGCCCGCGCTCGTCCTCGCCGTGCCGGGTGCGCCCAGTAGTGCCACCCGCTCGCTCGCCGACGAGGTCGTGAGCATCGCCCGTTCCGAGCTGCCCGGCCTGGACGCCCGGATCGGCTACCTCGACGGCGACGACGAGGAGTTCCCGACGCTGCGGTCCGTCCTCGCGCACGCGGCCGGGGAGCGCACCGCCCGCTTCGAGCAGGCCCGCGCCGCCGGCCTGGACGTCAAGGAGCCCGACGGCCCCGTCGCCGTCGTCGTGCCGCTGCTCGCCGGTCCGGACAGCTCGCTGCTGCGCCAGGTCCGCCAGGCCGTGATGGACAGCCGTGTCGCCGCCGAGCTGACCGATGTGCTGGGTCCGCACCCGCTGCTCGCCGAGGCGCTGCACGTGCGGCTCTCCGAGGCCGGTCTGGCCCGCGCCGACCGTGCCCGCCTGTTCACCGTGGCGACGGCGGCGGACGGCATCATCCTGGCCTCCGTGGGCGGTGACGAGGCCGTGCAGGCGGCCGGGATCACCGGCATGCTGCTCGCCGCGCGCCTCGCCGTGCCGGTGATGGCGGCGGCCCTGGACCAGGAGGGTTCCATCGCCTCCGTGGCCGAGCAGCTTCGTGGCTCCGGTTCGCAGCAGCTGGCGCTCGCGCCGTACCTGATCGGTCCGGAGATCGACGCCGGCCTGATCGAGGAGGCCGCGAAGGAGGCGGAGTGCTCCGCCGCCGAGGCGCTCGGCCCGTACCCGGCGATCGGCAAGCTGGCGCTGGCCAAGTACACGACCGCGCTGGGCATCGCCCCGCAGCAGGCGCAGAGCACCCCGGCCCACTGACCCGGCCGGCTCCCGCACGACGCCGGAAGGGCCCGCTCCACGTACCGGAGCGGGCCCTTCGTCACGTCCCTTCGGGATCCGGTCAGCCGGTGACCACGCAGGAGGCCGCGGGCACCGGGACCGAGCCGGCGCGCCGCGGCACTCCCGTGTCCGGGTCGAGCGCGAACCAGGTCACGTCCCCGGAGCGCTCGTTGGCGACGTACAGGACGCCGTCGGAGACGGTGATCGCGCGGGGCCAGTGACCGCCGCAGGGAACGGTGGTGAGCGGGGTCAGCCCCTCGCCCTCCCCCTCGACCGCGAACACCGACAGGACGTCCTCGCCGCGGGTCGCGGTCCACACGAAGCGGCCGTCGGGCGAGACGGCCACCCCGGACGGATAGGCGTCGCCGGCCGGGGCACCGGGCAGGACGGGGATCTCGGCGAGCGGTCTGAGCGTGCCGCCGGCGGTGTCCCAGCGGCAGACGACGAGGGTCGGGCTGAGCTCGTTGAGGACGTACGCGTACGCCCCGTCCGGGTGGAAGGCCAGGTGCCGCGGGCCCGAGCCGGGGCGCAGGGCGATCTCCCGGTGCGGTGCGAGCACGCCGCCGGCCAGGGTGCAGACCCGTACCGAGTCCGTGCCGAGGTCGACGCCGACCGTCCAGCGGCCGCTCGGGTCGGGCTGCACCTGGTGGGCGTGCGGGCCCTGCTGGCGCTGCGGATGGGGGCCGGAGCCGCTGTGCCGGAACACCCCGGACACCGGTGCGAGGCCGCCGTCCGCGCGGACGGGGACGACGCTGACGCTGCCGGAGCCGTAGTTCGCGGTGAGGATGTGTCCGGCGAAGAGGCTGAGGTGGGTCGGTCCGCTGCCGTCCACCCGCACCTGGCGCCCGGCCGGCCGCGGCCCGTCCGCGGTCACGCGGAACGCGGCCACGGCGCCCTCGGCCGTCTCGCTGACCGCGTACAGCATGCGGCCGTCGGGCGACAGGGCCAGGTAGGACGGGTCCGGTACGACGTTCACGGTGCTCAGGACGGTCAGCGCGCCGCTGCCGGGGGCGACGGCCGCGGTGACGATGCCCGGGCCTCCCGCCGCCGTGAACGACCCGATGAACGCCCGCCGTCTGCCGTCCGCCACGGCTGTCCCCTCTCGTCCTGTGCCGACCGGGGTGACGGTAGCAGCCGATCACTTCAGGTCTAGACC
>NZ_NCTE01001099.1 GCF_002114215.1 Streptomyces sp. 13-12-16
GCCGGGCGGCCAGGGCCCGCCGGGCGGCGTCCGGGGTGCTCGCGTCCACGCCGCACGCGGCCAGGACCGCGACCAGGGTGTCCGCGGCGACGGTGACGCGGTCACCGCGGTCGGTGACGTACTCGGTGCTCACGCCGTGCGCGCGGGCCAGGTCCCGCAGGGACGAGCCGGGCGCGGTGGGGCGGGTCACGGACGGCCCCCTTCCGGCGCGAAGAGGCGTTCGAGGACGGCGGCGACCCCGTCCTCGTCGTTGCCCGGGGCGACCTCGTCGGCCATGGCCCGCAGGTCGTGGTGGGCATTGGCGACCGCCACGCCGTGAGCGGCCCAGGCCAGCAGCGGGATGTCGTTGGGCATGTCGCCGAAGGCGACGGTGTCGGCGCCGGTGAAGCCCAGCAGTTCGGCGGCCCGGGCCACACCGGTGCCCTTGTCGGTGCCCGCGGGCAGGACCTCCACCATGCCCTTGACCGAGTGCACGACGGTCACCTCACCGTCCGTCAGCCGTTGTGCGACGGCGGCCAGCCGGTCCTCGTCGACGTGCGGGTGGTGCAGGATCAGCTTGTCGATGGGCGCCGCCCACAGCCGGCCCGGGTCGGTGGTCACGTCCCAGCCGTGGCGGACCCGTTCCCCGAAGCCGGGGGTCACCTTGAACCGGCTCTCCGGCGGCGAGGTGACGACGCCGAGCTCGACCCGGCCCAGTTCGGCCTCGACCTTCGCGACGACGCCGCGGGCGACACCACGGTCCAGGGACACCGATGACAGCAGACGGTCCGCCCCGGCGTCGTACAGTTGCGCGCCCTGGCCGCAGACGGCCAGCCCCCGGTAGCCGAGGGCGTTCAGGAGCTGCCTGCAGGCCACCGCGGGGCGTCCGGTGACCACCAGGTGGTGGGCGCCGGAGGCGGCGACCCGTTCCAGCGCCCGGCGGGTGCGCGCCGACACGGTCAGGTCGCTGCGCAGCAGCGTACCGTCGAGATCGGTCGCCACCAGCCGGAACGCGGGTGCGCGGGTCGGCACGGTGTCCCAGACCACCCGGCCGGAGCGCAGGGTCACCATGGCGACGGCGTGACCTCCGACGGGCGGTCCGTCCAGTGTCCCCGTGAACACGCCGTCGCCGCCGGCGGCGAGCGGCCGCAGCACGGCACCGCCGGAGGCGGGAGCCGGCTCGTCGGAGGCGAGGACCTCGGTGACCGACTCCAGCGGGGGGCGCGGGGCGCCGGCTTCCCGCGCTTCACCGTCCGCGGCAGCTGCGCCTGTGGAGGGGACGTCCGCGGAGTCCGTGTCCAGGGCAGCCACGTCCGAGCGGGCCGTGCCGGCGACAGCCGTGTCCGCGGCAGCCGTGTCCGCGAGGGCCGTGGACGCGGTGGCCGTGCTCGGAGCCTGGGCAGCGGGTGCGGTGGGGGTGGCGGCCGTCAGGGCCCGGCC